>CALLJT010000070.1 GCA_938050265.1 Candidatus Saccharimonadia bacterium | reverse complement strand
GACGCTTCGTTTTATCACCGAGGAGTCTCCAGGCGTCATACAACCCTTTCAGAAACCGGAAAAAATCCCGAAAATTCAACCATATTGTCTTGTAGTCACGAAGGTGCGCCCAGACGCTCTCTCCGTGATAGCGCCGGAACTTACCTGCAGATATTGCATACGTAGCGTCTATGGCCTCGTGGTCTAACACATCAGATAGATCCTCCCCTACCTGCCCTACAAACTGCACAACAGCCTCTGGCTCCCTGGACTTCAGTGCGACAGCTACCGCCAGTAGCGGCGTTATGTGTCCACCAGAGCCGCCACCAACGACCATATACCTTCTGCGTGCCCTGCCCTGCTTCTGCTCTGCCATCATCTGCGCCTCCGAAGTGCTTGCGTGTGTGTTCGTTTACTGTTGGCCCCGCCGGCTCCAGCGCCAACCCCGACCGCTGAGAGGTCCGTATAGCGTGAAGCGGCAAACACGATACCCATAGCCACCATTACAAATATAATACTCGTTCCTCCGTAGCTTACAAACGGCAGCGTGATGCCTTTCAGCGGTATCAGCCCGAGCATAGCAGCGACGTTGATCATCATCTGAACACTGAGCCACACGAGTATACCGAACACGAGCAGCTGGGTGTACATATCGACACTCCTGCGTGCAATACTATAGATTTTACGGAATAACAGCCAAAACACACCGACCATAGTCACAGAGCCAACAAACCCAAATTTTTCGGCAACAATAGCAAAAATAGAGTCATTCGCCGGCTCGGGTAGATACCCATATGCTTGCACGCTCCTACCGAGCCCTTTACCTGTTAGCCCTCCTGAGCCAATCGTGATCAACGCCTGGCATGCCTGATAGCCTTCGTCCTGACAGTCCGCTTGGGGGTTGAGGAACGTCGCTACTCTGTCACGCCGATACTCACTTGTACCAATAGCCAGTCCGACGAGCACAACTGCGACAACAAACATCGCGCCGAGGCGCTTCATAGGTAACCCAGCAGCAAATGACATCATGCCGATCATTGCGACCATCACCGCAGCTGAACCAAGGTCACTTTGCAGACCTGCGACAACAAACAGCACCGCGATCACAAGTGCGCCGATCTGATAGAGCGTCTGAGGTGTATGCATCAACCGTGCACGTGATTTTTCAGCGAGAAAATACGCGAGTCCAAGCACCAGCGCCAGCTTTATGAGCTCTGCTGCCTGAAAAGAAAACCCGCCCACTTCTATCCACCTGTGCGCACCGTTAATACTCTCTCCGACGAACCGTACTGCCAGCGCGATCACAGCCGCACTCGCGATGATAGGTGTCTGCAAACGGCGCCACAGTGCTACGGGCAACGAACCAGCCACGGCAAACGTCACGATGCCGAGCAGGATCGCAGTGATTTGTTTCGTACTGAAGTAATTATCAGGGAGACTGTTTCCTATCGTCAGTCCAGGTCCTATTGCGTAGACAACAACTGCCCCACACATGAGCAGCGCACATACTGCCACCAGCAGCCCATAGTCGGGCGTGTGCCGTCGTATGCCACTGAGGCGACTGTCATCGCCAGAACCCCTGCGTTCGTTGGTCGTGTGCCGCGCACGCTGCACATTGGGCTGTACACTGGACGAGCTGAATCGTGTCTTGCGCGGCTGACTGAGAGACGGCTGTCGGACTGAGCGTTTGGTCATTGTGACACCCTCGGTACTGAAAAATTATCAATCAGCATATTCGAAATATCTGCGAACAACGGCGCTGCGGCACTTGATCCAGCAAACCCAGGTATGCCAGGCTCATCAACTCTGACAAAAATTGTATACTCTGGCACGTCACCGCCAACATAGCCAACATAGGTGCCATTAAACGTGTCGCTGAAATACCCACCATCAGGGTTGGCTATCTCGGCAGTACCGGTTTTTCCGCCGACCCTATACCCCTCACGGGCGGCTGCTTGGTTGTTTTTGACGACGACGTTCTCCATGTACCCTCGTAGCGTCTCGCTTGTAGATGCACTCACGACATCCTGACGTCGTGGTGCGTGATCGTGGATATCTATTGCAGTGTCAGACAGTCTTTCGCCTGCGACGAGATGCGGCTGCTGGTACGTACCGCCGTTAATCACGGCATTAACTGCTGCGGCCATCTGTAGCGGCGTCGTTGAAACACCCTGTCCAAACGATGTGTTTGCGTAGGTTATGTTGCGCGCAAATCCTTCAACTGGGTCTGGGACGGCTCCAGCAGACTCTGATCCACTCCCCTGCTCAATACCTGTTGGCACACCGAAAAAGTACCGCTCCGTCAAATAGTCATGCCACACCGTGCGACCTTCTTCGTTCAGCTCACCGCCACCAAGCTGCATAAGAAGCCACGTTGCTCCAGTATTCAGCGACAGCTCAAGTACGTCAGACACCGTGCGTGTGCCTGCGCCGTGCGTCACGTTTCTGATTGGTTCAGTATCGACTGTATACACGCCTGGGTCTTCGTACGATTGCTCTGCCGACACGGCACCTTCCTCGAGCGCTGCGGCGACTGTGAGCACCTTCATAACCGACCCGGGCTCAAGCGGGCTGCTAACGGACGTATTGACGAATAGCGCCGGGTCCTCCACTGCAGAGAACTCTGCCGGGTCGTATGCAGGATAGTTCGCCATCGATTTAATCGCTCCCGTTGCAGATTCCATGACAATCACGCTGCCTGATTTACTTTTTGCTCGTGTAAGCCCGCGTTCGAGCAGCTTCTCAGCTTGCCGCTGCATCGACACGTCAAGTGTCAGCACCACGTCTGCACCGTCGACCGGATCCTGTTGTATATTGTCGTTCGTCGCTAGTAACGGGACATTGTTCTGGTCTGTCAATGCCTTAACCCGTCCAGGCACGCCAGCGAGGCTTTTTTGCAGAGCCTGCTCTACGCCGTAATTGCCTTCTGCTGCATCATTCACAAACCCGAGAACCTGGGGAGCTAAACCACCTTGTACGTACACACGCTGTGGGATAATCTCGTTCGTAAACACACCGGGGAGTTCGCTTTCGTCAACACGGTCTTTGATCGCTTTTGGTTGCTTCGTGGCAACTATAGCGTACCGACCGTCCTGCGCTAAGATCTCTTCAATGTCCTGAGATGGCTGTTTAAGAATATCGGCGAGCTGACGTGCAATCTCAGGTCGTTTGTCAGGTGTAATAAGTTCAGGGTCAACAGTGATACGATAGGTGCTTTCGTTCAACACAAGCGGCACAATCCGGTCACCGTCGTACCCATAAAGAGAGCCTCTCCGCGCAGGAACTTCGTATTGTTTTAGCTGGCTGTCCTGTGCGGCAGAGCCGTAAAAGTCGCTACGCAACACCTGAATCTGAAACAGTCTCAGTACAAACACGATGAACACAGCTACGAGCGCCCAATAGAATAATGTCATGCGGTTTTGCGTGTGTTCCATATAGAGTATTTTAACAGTTAATGAGCCGTCGTGTGCTTTGCCGATCGTGGCTATTCGATTGAGCCTGCAGGTGCAACCGACACGAGCTCAGCTGTTGCCGCTGTAACCGCGTCTGCTTCTGCTGACTGGAGACGTGCAGCGGTAAGCTCGAGATCGCTCTGCTGGTCGACAAGCGTAGACTGCTGCGACTGTAGCTCTTGAATCTGATAACTATACTGGTTCGTTTTTGTCACCTGCGTAAGGTACAGGAGGCCAATAAGGCATACGATAACCAGGAGCACAATCGCATTGCTCACTGGGCCCAGACGCGTATCTGAGCGAGCGGCGACTGATGACGCGTGGCTTGTCACGTTTTGTCCAGATGCACTGAACCGCGTTCGACCTGCTTGTAATGTTGATGAATATGTCATAAATTATTTGGTTTTTGCTTTTTGTTTTTGTTCTCTTGTTCGTTGTGCCCCGTCCAGCGCACCAAATTGGCGTGCTGGACAGGGTCTTTTAGTACACAGAACTATTTTGGCTCTGTGGACTGTTTTTTCGCTACAATGTGTCAGTCATTGAACGTTTTGTATGTGCTGGGCATACCCGGCAATGCAGGGCTGTTTTTGGTCCTACAGCACGAGCTGCCCGTACATCAAGACGCTACTTTGACTTTAACTTTGTAAGTGCGAGAGCTGGCTTTTACTTGTATAGGCATAGCGAGTTCCCTTCCTTTTTTGTTTTTATGTTGTATTTCGCATCGCTACTCGTAGTTTTGCACTGCGAGCGCGCGGATTAGTAACGTGTTCTTGCTCACGAGCCGTGATTGGCTTTTTTGTGAGTTCTTGCAACACCGCATCGTATCGGTTGCCCGCCATCTCTTTGAAAAATCGCTTCACAAGACGATCTTCTAGACTATGAAAGGTAATGATTCCTACCCGACCTCCTGGTCGTAGTAGTTGAGGTGTGAGCGTCAGCATACGCGTGACTTGCCCTAACTCATCATTGACCTCTATGCGAACCGCTTGAAACAAGCGTGTTGCTGGGTGCGTACGGCTGTAGCCAGGCCACACCCGTTTGGCGACTGCTGCGAGCTCTGTTGTGCTCTGCAGTGGCCGCGCATCGATAATTGCCTGAGACATGCGCTTGGCTTTCGGCTCTTCGCCGTATCGCCTCAGGATATCCGTGAGCTGGTCCGCAGTATAGGTGTTGACCACCTGCTCTGCTGTCAGTTCTTGGGTTGTATCCATGCGCATATCGAGTGGTCCATCGCGTAAAAACGAAAACCCGCGATGTGCAGTATCGATATGTGGTGAACTGAGACCCAAATCCGCCAAAATAATATCAAACTGCTGTCCGTCATCTGCCAGCTCTTGGGCTGCATCTGCAAATGACTTCTGCATATACGTCACTGACCGAGCATCGCTGTACCCTGCTGTTGCAGTCTCCTTGTTCGTTCGTAGATACTCTATTGCGTTCGGATCTCGATCTACGAGTACTGAACCGGCATCTGTACGAGCAATGATCTGGCCTGCATGGCCTCCATATCCTGCTGTTAAGTCTAAGTATCGTTCGCCTTTTTTCGGTGCGAGACACTCTATGACTTCATCAAGCAGCACTGGTGCGTGCACGTGTGATTGTGTATGTGTTGTTTTGATTTTTAACCTGCTTCTGGACATGTATCGCAGATGTATGTCCTTTGTATAGCAAGAATTATTTTGTTTTTGTATTTGTTTTGGTGTTCAAGTCACCTAATCAGCAGTCAGCTATTTGTTTTTTGGTGGTTTTTGTTTTTGTGCGGTGTACACGCCGAGACCGATCGATGCGAATTTTAGAAGATGTTCAAAAGAGATTTAAAAAATCCCTGTATAAGCTTCTTTCTCATCTGGTCGTTCCCGGTTATAGGTATACACCTGTTGTAAGTTGAGAGACTTATGTGTGAGGTGGAGTTTTGGGAGGTGTTTTTTTGAGTAAGGTACTAAGGTGTTTTGTATGGTTTTTGCCTTCTACCATATGCTGACTGCCAATTAGCTAACATGAACGTGTCTGTTTCATGAGATAAACCTCGTGGTTCTTCTCATCGCTAAACTAACTGGTCTTTTGCTTGATTGTTAATGTACTGTCAAAATCTACCAGGGCTTGAGAGGGTCACTCTGCCATCAGCCGCCAATACCGTCCAACGCTGACCGCCGTCACGTCTTTGTCAATGCCAGCATAGGCAGTGAGGTGGCTATCCAGCCGTACCCTACCCTGCTTGTCATCGAGTTCAGACTCGACTTTGCCCATCCGGAACTGTACGTTCAGATCAGCAACGCGCTCATCAAGGATATCGCCATCAAGCTTCGGTTCAACCAGTTCGTCCCATACGTCTTTGGGGTACATATGGAGGTATTTACCGAAACCTCGGGTGAACACTACTCCGCTCGCAAGCTGATCCCGCAATTCAGGCGGGATTGTCAGACGATTTTTATCGTCGAGCTTTCGTTCGAAGTAATCTACTTTTCCCATATAGGTGTATTGATGTAGTTTTTTTAACTAGTGGTTTTTGTTTTCATGAGTGGCAACTGTTTTGGTTACCATCACTACCCACTGACACCCACTATACTACCCACGTTCACCCACAGCAACCCCCATTTCTATAAAAACACTCGTAACAAGCTGAGTTTTCCACAGCTTGACTCTTCAAAATTAGTTTTCCACAACATATGGTGTGCGGGCCGATCCACAGACGCTAGGAGCATCGACGACGATACCTCGGAGAATCTGTAGCACACGCCTAATGACCCACAAAAACGCACATAGAACAACCGCACTTGCAGCGTGGTAAAGCGTTCGAGAAGTACACGAGGATATACGAAAATACAGGATGGCTACAGGCTGTAGCTAACGAGAAGCAGGTTTGCGTTTAGCAGAAGACGCAGGACTGTTCTTTTTTGACTTCTTAGAAGGCGTATTCTTGCTCGAACTTGTAGAGGCAGCGTTACTTGTTTTGCGTACAGGAGTGCGACGCGGTCGCCTGACCGAGCCATACGACAATGCTTTCCGGTGGTCATCCAAGTTGATAATCTGCTGTTCGAACGGGTTTAGTAGCGAAGAATACCGGTTGTTTGGTGTCATGATATGCAGGAGTTTCTTCTGAGACGTGAGATATTCTGCCAAACAGAAAAAATCACCATCACCCGATACAATAATCGCTTTATCATAATCAGCAAGTCGCTTCATGGCGTAGAGAACCAACTCTGCATCGACATTACCCTTTGTGGTGTGCGACTCGCTCTCAATTTCTTCTTTCGTCATATACATATCAACTGTTGGCTTGAGCACGACGAGATACCCAGCGTCCTGCATCTGAGTATAGAGCACCTCGTTATCTGGCAGATAGCCGATAAACATGTAGGCTTTTTCTACGTTATACTGCGTTTTCAGAAACTCCCTGAGTTTCTTCCAGTCCATTTTCCAGCCAACTCGCTGTGTTCCGAGATTTAGATTCTGTGAATCAATAAAAGCATAGTTCTGCTTCCGTCCACCGCCCTGAGACGTGCGACGCCTACCGCGACTGCGCGACCGTGGCTGTGCAGCTGATTTCTCTGGTGTGTCTCCGGGCATCGTTAATACCCTGCCCTAAGACGATCACGTCGGTGGTCCATCTGTATTCGCATA
>CALLJT010000069.1 GCA_938050265.1 Candidatus Saccharimonadia bacterium | reverse complement strand
TCCAGGTTGTGCACAACAGCATGGAGATCGGTGAATCACAGAGCGATAGCAGCGACAACGTCTATCGATACTTGGAAGTTATGAAGCAAAACGGCTATAAGGTCGCGGTCAATGTTGGTCGTAAAACGCTGCAAAAAGGCCTCACTCATCTACTTGAGGCGACAGCACGGGCAGTAGCAGTTGAGCCAAAGTTACTCCTTGTTCTCGCGGGGAGTGGTGACCAGGAGCAGGAACTGATCGAATATAGCGCAGAAATTGGAATATCACAACACGTGATCCACGTCGGCTGGGTGTCTGGCAAAAAATGGCGCGACACGTTTCGTATCGCCGATATGTTTGTGATGCCAAGTGTATCTGAGCCGTTTGGGTTGGTAGCTCTTGAGGCTATCGGGTTTGGTGCACCAGCGATTATTTCGAAGCAGAGCGGTGTTGCCGAGGTATTGAATAGTTGCTTAGAGACAGATTTCTGGGACACGGACAAGCTAGCAGAGTACATGGTGCAGCTGTCACGGCATGATAGCTTGCGCGACGAACTGTGGCGTAACGCGTATGAAGAATACGAACAGCTTTCTTGGCGCGATTCCGCCCAGACAATGCACTCGCACTACCACGGCGTTGCAGAACGGTGCAAGGCTGCATAACGATGGGTAAACAAATAGTCCTCTATCTACATGCGCACCAGCCCTACCGCATTAAACCCTACTCTGTGTTTGAAGCTGGGATCGATCATCAGTATTTCAACTGGGATAAGCCTAACGACGACCAAAACAACAAGTTTATCATAGACAAAGTCTCGGCAAAGTCATACCTCCCGACCAACGCAGTACTCCTCGACCTCTTAAACCAGCACCCTGGGTTCAAAGTAAGCTTGTCTATAACTGGTACACTCATCGATCAGTTAGAACAGTGGCGTCCAGATGTACTGCAGAGTTTCAAGGACATCGTCGCAACGGGACGCGTCGAAATAGTCGCTGAAACGTATCATCATTCGTTGGCGTTTTTCTACTCTCGAGCGGAGTTTGTACGGCAAGTAGCGATGCATGCAGACAAAATCCGTGAGGTATTCGGCGTTGGCACGACAGCGTTCCGGAATACTGAGCTTGCCTACAACAACGACCTGGCGTATTGGGCGGACGAAGCCGGGTTTGAAGCGATCATCACAGAGGGCTGGGATCCAGTACTTGGTTGGCGATCGCCGAATTATGTCTACCAGCCTGCTCACAGCAGCTCAATCAAACTGCTCATGAAAAACTACAAACTGAGCGACGACGTTGCATTCCGGTTTTCGAACAAAGGCTGGTCAGAGTGGCCACTAACTACTGAAAAATACGTCCACTGGATGAATGAGGCGGAGTCAGACAGCGACATCATTAATTTGTTCATGGACTATGAAACATTTGGCGAGCACCAGTGGGCTGACACGGGAATTTTCGAATTTCTCCGTGCCTGGCCAGCTGAATGGATGCGCCATCACGACAACGGATTCATGACGATAACCGAAGCGGCACGGACGTTTGAGGTGAAGGACACGATCGATGTCGGACACACGATAACCTGGGCGGATACCGAGCGAGATTTGACGGCGTGGCTCGGTAACGCTATGCAGGTGGATGCAGTGCATGCGCTTTACGGGCTCGAGGAACGAGTGATCGGTAGCGGCAACGAACAGTTGATTGCCGACTGGCGCAAACTTCAGACAAGCGACCACCTGTACTATATGTGCACTAAATGGTTTAACGACGGTGACGTGCACGCGTATTTCAGTCCGTATTCTTCCCCGTATGACGCATTTATGTATTTCATGAATGCGTACAGAGACATGCAGACTCGACTCTTAGAAGGAGACTACTGATGGCCCGCAGCGCAATACTTGGTAATGGCTCGGTTGCAGTTGGTATCGATGAAAACGGCCTTCTGCATGATTTTTATTTTCCGTATGTCGGCCTTGATAACTTAAACAACGCCCGCATGGATCCACATTATATTGGTGTCTATGTCGGCTCGACGTTTTCTTGGATCCATAGCGACGACTGGGAAAAGTCTGTTTTGATGTCTGACGAAACCATGAGCGTAGATTCGACATACACCAACAAAACGCTGGGTGTAAAGCTCACGATGAAAAGCTACGTAGACGTGAGTCACGACGTGTTTATTAGGCACGTGCAAGTAGAAAACCTCCTGGACAGTCCTCAGTCGGTTCGCGTGTTTTTCCATCAGGTATTCCAGATCAGTCGTGACGGCAGGCAGGATACGGCGATGTACGTACCAGATGGACACTATCTACTAGACTATAAAGGTCAGTCGTCTATACTGATCAAAGCAATGACCGAAGACGGTGTTGATTTTGACCAATACGCGGTGGGAAACTACGGTATCGAGGGCAAAGAAGGCACGTTCCGCGACGCAGAAGACGGCGAGCTGTCTATGAGTGCCATTGAGCACGCTGGCGTGGACTCGGTACTACGCGTTACGTGTGACGTCGGTCCGCTACAGTCAAAACAGATCCACTACTGGGTGGCGGTGTCTACATCACAGTTTGCGGTTAAAAAAATCAATGACATATTGCTCGAGCAGCGGTTCGCGAAAAAATACGAACAGCAAAAAGAGTATTGGGCGACCTGGATTCGTCCAGCCCGAAAATCGTTCAACTACATAACCAAGCCGCACAGACAGGCCATCGCAACGTCGCTCTATACGATCAAAGCGCATATGGACCGGCATGGTGGCATTATAGCTTCGTGCGATTCGTCTATTTATAACTATGGCCGGGACTATTACAGTTATGTGTGGCCGAGGGACGGCGCTTTTGCAATCTGGCCGTTCATCAAGCTTGGACTCT
>CALLJT010000068.1 GCA_938050265.1 Candidatus Saccharimonadia bacterium | reverse complement strand
ACGCAGAGGACGTAGTCGTGAGACTCATTGAGTATGACTGAGTCATCGTTGAGTCGGTACGACAGTGTTGGTGCGGTTGCTGTAGTCATGGCTGTGTGAATCACCTGTTCTTTACTTGCTATGTGTGTACCAATTGTAAAGCGGTTAGTGACCTATCCCGCATTAATTTTAGATTAAAAATGGCCCTTTTTTCGCGTCGCACAATACGCATGTAGCATGTGTTTTTTAATCAAGAATTAATGTTGCTTCATCAAACCCACTGTTTAGAGGGCCGGTGCAGTGCTCTCGATGTGCTGTTCTGCTATACTGAGTCGTAATGAACACTTTAATGCACGCTGGTTCTGTACGCGCGAATGCCTTAGGGCTATAGATCGCTGCCCCGAAAAACTCCACGTAGTATAAAAGTAAACGAGACATGACACAGATGAATGCACAAGATATACGCGCTCACTATTTAGAATTTTTTACCCAGAAAGGGCACGTGGTGATACCACGCGCCCCAGTCGTACTAAAAGACGACCCCTCAACACTGTTTACCGGTTCAGGGATGCAGCCGATGATACCGTACCTGCTCGGTGAGGCACATCCAAAAGGCGTTCGTATCGCCAACAGCCAGGTATGCTTGCGGTCAGATGACATAGATGATGTCGGTGACGACAAGCACACAACGTCGTTCGAGATGCTCGGCAACTGGTCACTTGGTGATTATTACAAGACTGAGCAGATCAGGTGGATCGCAGAGTTTATGTTCGACGTTGTCGGGCTCGACCCGCAGAAAGTATATGTTTCTTGCTATATCGGTAACGAGAAGCACGGTATCCCGCGTGATGACGAAGCAATACAGCTCTGGACGGCAGAATTCGAAAAACGTGACGTACCTGTAAAAGTAGTAGAAATAGGTTCAGCAGAAAACGGCGACAAGCTCGGTATGCAAGGTGGGCGGATTTTCCTCTACGACGGCAAAGAAAACTGGTGGAGCCGTAATGGAGATGAAGAAGGCACACTTGTCGGTGATCCGTGTGGCCCGGACTCTGAAATGTTTTATGATTTTGGAGAAGAGCATCATGACGAATCGGTATGGGGTAAGCCACATCCTGCCAGTGACTCGCCGCGGTTTTTCGAGATCGGCAACAACGTGTTTATGGGGTACAAAAAAACCGAGTCTGGGTTCGAACTGCTAGACAAGCCTAACATCGATCATGGGAGCGGACTCGAGCGGGTCGCATCTGCCAGCATCGGTGACCCAGATATTTTCAAAATTAGTGTGCTGTGGCCGATCATTCAGGCATTAGAAAAACTATCCGGCAAGAAGTATGAAGACAGTCAGGAAAGTATGCGTGTGATCGCGGACCATCTCCGCGGCGCTCTATTTTTGGCCGTGGACGGTGTCAAGCCAAGCAATAAAGAGCAGGGATATGTCATGCGTCGTTTGATGCGCCGCGCAATTGTTAAGGCATTTGACCTTGGCATTGAGCAGAACTTTATCCAGGGTATAGCACCAGTAATCGCAGAGCTGTATCGAGATGACTTCCCTGAGCTGAAGCAACAACAAGACGAGGTAGTTGCTGTGCTCGTGAAGGAAGAAAAAGCTTTCAAGCAGACACTGCGCAAAGGCCTCAAGAAGTTTGAACAATTGTTTGACCAGAGCAATGAGCAGGGAGCACTGAGCAATGGAGAGGCTGCATTTGTGCTATACGACACGTATGGCTTCCCAGTTGAGCTGAGCGAAGAGGAGGCAGGAAAACGAGGGATCAAACTGTCGAGCAACTGGCGTCAAGAATTCAATGCTAAGATGCAGGAGCAGCGCGAGCGTTCTCAGACGGCAGCCAAGGGTACGTTCAAAGGTGGGCTTGGCGGCCAGACCGTGCAGCACAAAAAATATCATACGGCGACACACCTGATGTATCAGGCGCTGCGCGACGTGCTGGGTGATCACGTAATTCAGCATGGCTCCAACATCACTGAAGAACGCCTACGGTTTGACTTCAGCCATCCGGAAAAAATGACTGACGAGCAGAAGTCCCAGGTTGAAGCTATAGTTAACGAGCAGATTCAGAAAGATCTCAAAGTATCGTATGCAGAGTATCCAACCGCAGAAGCAACCGGTCCGCTCGGTGCGCTTGGGCAGTTCGGTGACCGATATGGCGACACGGTCAAAGTCTACACGATGATCGCCGACGACGCACAGAAGCCGTTCAGCTTCGAAATCTGTGGTGGTCCACACGTCGACCATACGTCACAGCTCGCAGAAGACGGTAAGGCGTTCAAAATCAAAAAAGAACAATCCAGCTCTGCCGGCATCCGCCGCATTAAAGCTATCCTCGTCTAGCGCCCCTTACGTGTAACGCTACTGTTGAGGGAAAAGTGAGTGTGGGCCAGGCAAAAAACACCTCAGTGGTGTATAATGACTGTCATGCTTAAGGATACTGCGAGATCCTTGATCGCACTTGTACCGGACTTGAAAAAAGTCAAAGGTGCTGCAACTAGCACGCTCTCACGGCAGATCGAGAAACAGAAAGAACGACGAGACAACCAGTATATAGTTGCGCTCGATATAGGTACGCACAACGTTAAGGCGTTGATTGGTTCGCTCATGGACGATGGCACCGTCGAAATTATTGGCGTCGGCCGTCAGCAGCAGGGCCTGAGCGATATGCAGGCCGGTGCAATTGCCGATATTTCGGCTGTGACTGCCAACTGCAACAAAGCACTCGCACAAGCAGAGAAACAAGCTGGTGTCAGTGCCAGAGCTGTCGTGATAGGTATCGCTGGTGAACTCGTCAAAGGCACTACGGTGTCGGTCAAGGTCAACCGCACGGACGGGTCAGTTCCGCTTGATATAGACGAGACAGAACGGATTATTGAAGCAGTACAGAAGCGTGCATTCAAAAGGGCTAAAGCCCAGATCGCCCAAGAGCTCGGTGGCAAAACCGTCGAAGTCCAGCTCGTGAACAGCGCACTTGTCCGCATGGAAATCGATGGCTATGCGATCACCAACCCGATCGGATTCAAAGGCTCAGAAGTGTCAGTGCAGCTGTATACCGCATGCGCCCCTATGATCCATATCGGTGCGCTTGAGCAGGTGGCTCGGCAGTTGGACATGGACTTGCTTGCAGTTGCAGCAGAGCCGTTTGCCGTAGCTCGCTCAATTATAGGCGACGCAGAAGACTCATCTATGAATGCAGTATTGATGGACATTGGCGGTGGTACAACAGATATTGCAGTTGTGCTTGACGGTGGTGTGCAGGGGACGAGCATGTTTGGCGTCGGTGGTCGTGCGTTTACCCGTAGTATTGCCCGCTCGACGAAATTAGACTTCGATGAAGCCGAGAAAATCAAAACTGAACTTGCGGATGGAGGACGGAACCCCGGTCGCTCTAAGCGCGTTGAGATCGGTGTCAAGAAAACGCTTCAGGTGTGGCGTAGCGGTGTTGAGCTGGCACTCGCAGAGTTCGAAAAACTTGATCATATACCGCATACCATATTGCTCTGTGGAGGTGGCGCGAGCCTGCCGCACATCAAAGCAGCGTTGTCGTCTGAGAAGTGGCAGCACGATATCGCGTTTGCACGCCTGCCGGCTATTCAGCACATAGCGCCTGAGTCGGTAGTCGGAATTGTCGACAGAACTGATCGTATATCAGACCACACGTACATAACTGCGATGGGACTGCTGCGTGTTGGAGTCGACACTATCGCACACACATCAGACGGAGACGAAACGACAGCGTCACGTGTTCGCGACCGAATCAATAAACTCTTGAGGATCTAGGCACATGAGCACTGCAAACACAAAAGACACGATCTATATAGAGCCAGACGACGAGATAACGCTGGTTATCGACAAGGTGCTTAGTTCTAAAGAGCGCGTTGTCGCACTTGTGCTTCCCAAACGAGCGTCAGTGTTCCAGAGCACTGTCAACATGAAGCTGCTGCAGAAAAATGCCAAATCAACAGGAAAAAAACTCGTTATCGTCAG
The DNA here is from genome assembly GCA_938050265.1 of Candidatus Saccharimonadia bacterium. Classification (GTDB taxonomy): domain Bacteria; phylum Patescibacteriota; class Saccharimonadia; order Saccharimonadales; family SZUA-47; genus CALLJT01. Next base: position 2,210 of record CALLJT010000068.1, on the reverse strand, counting down.
TTCTGATGCGACCATTAAAAACATGGCGGCACTTGCGCGCGTCCATATCGCTCAGACGCTCAACTCCAAGCCAACTATCCCGAAGCTTACACCCACGAGCTCGTCGACGACAGTACTGGTTGCTGACGAAGAGCCTACCGAGGAACATGAGGAGAGCGGCACTACACATGCCGAAACAGAGCCTGATGAACCCGACCGCATAGATGTCGATACTGATGGCACTGAGTCTGAGGCCGACGATGTAGTCGCCGACACAGATGCAGCGGGTACAAAAAAAGCTAAAAAATCTCTCAAGATACCAGATTTCAACCGCTTCCAGCTTCGGTTCGGAATAGGTCTTGCTGTCGTTGCTGGTTTGTTCGTAGGGTGGCTACTGGGGTTCGTCATATTGCCTCGCGCCACAGTGACCATCACAACGAACGTCGATCGAATAGACGTATCGCGCGTATTTACAGTTGACGCAAATTCACAGGCTACATCGGTAGAAGACAGTGTTCTCAAAGCTGTTTCTGTGTCTACAGAAAACGTACAGTCTGCTACCGTCAAAGCAACTGGCGAAAAAGACATCGGAGAAAAAGCAACAGGAACAGTGTCTCTGACCAACTGTGTCAGCGGAAGCGGTGGAGAAACGGTGCGTGCAGGGAGTGTTTTTGCCGCGGAAGGTAGAAACTTCGTCACGCTGTCAGATGTCAGTATCGGTCCTGCAGTATTTTTCGGTACTGACTGTCGGAGTAACGAGTTCGGCGGTGTTGCGAATGTCGCAGTTCAAGCAGAAGAAGCCGGCGCGGAATACAATGTCGGAGAGCAGAGCATGGTGTCGGTGCTCGACGGTATATTTGCGTTCGGAAGTCAGATGAGCGGTGGCACATCAGAAGTCATCACCGTTGTTACCGAGCAAGACATCGAGAGTGCTCTGAGTCAGCTCACAGGCAGTAGCGAATCAGCTGCGCGCACAGAACTGAGCGAAGCGCTCGTTGGTCAATCTGCACTTGCGTTGACAGACACGCTTGAATCTTCTACACCGAAAGACACCCAGTCGTCTGACGCAGGCAGTGAAGTCGCAGAAGTCACCGTGACGCGGACCGTACAGTTCGAAATGCTGGGTATTCAGCAAGAGGAATTATCACAGATTCTTGATGTGGCGGTCGATGATGCGCTTGACGGCGGTCAACTCAACGTGCGGTCAAATGGTCAGGATAATGCTGTGCTGCGTTCAACTGAAACAATTAGTGCCGGGTCTGAGTACACTATCCGTGTTTCTGCGGTGGCGACGATAGGGCCAGACTTTGACGAACAGGCCGTGAAAGAACAGGTAGCAGGCATGCGGCGAGGCGAAATCGAAGAAGTGCTTGAATCGCGTGAAGGCGTGCGTGGTGTAGTAGTAGAATACCGACCGTTCTGGGTGTTTTCTACGCCAAGTAGCGCAGACAAAATAGAGCTCGTGATCGTAGAAGAGCTGTAGATAATGACACTGGACGCACCTATATTGGCTCTCGATCTCGGACGTGCACGTACCGGCGTCGCACGTATGCATCCGATCGCGCGGCTTCCTGAGCCTTTATCTCCAATAGATATGAGTGATGCGTTCGTCACAGATGTCACGAGGCTTGTTGCTGAGCATGACTGCGCTGTGTGCGTCGTCGGCATACCTATGGGCTTGCAGGGAGTGGCAACAGAGCAGTCTGCGTGGTGCGAGCAGCAGGCGGATATGCTCCGCGCATCGCTTGCTGTCCCCGTGTTTACCGTACCAGAAGACGGCACCACAAAAGAAGCAGAGCGTATCGCACGCACGATGACCGGCAGCAGCACGTCGGGTCACACGAGCATAGATTCAATAGCGGCAGGAATTATCGCGCAAGATTTCATGGAACAGGTTGTAGCTGGTAAAGTTAAAGGTCTAGATGTATAACAGGTCAGAACAAAATGGTGGGTCAGGGTATGGCCATACTCCAAAAAAGCGTCGTGGGTTTTTCTGGTGGGCAGGATTGTTTATCGGTTTCACTATGTTGCTTGCAGCCGCTGCAGCGTTCGTCGGGTTTCGATGGTATACCGCGAACGTCGAACCGGCGTCACCGAACGACACCGCTGCGCAGCAGTTTGTGGTCGAAGACGGTGCGACCGCGCGCACAGTGGCTCAGTCGCTCGAGACACAAGACTTGATTAAGTCCGCAAGCGCCTACACGTGGTATATGCGCATCGAGGGTCGGAAC
>CALLJT010000067.1 GCA_938050265.1 Candidatus Saccharimonadia bacterium | reverse complement strand
ATACTGCTGTGCTGTCTCCGTACAGTGCGACGTGGGTCGACACTATACGTGGTGCTGGATACACGCGTGTACTGCTGCTCAAAACCGACGCGTGGAGAAACTATCTACCCCTCATCGAAAACCACACACTACTCTACGACTCAGACGAAATCGCCGTGATTGAACTGTAGTAGCTACTAAGAGTGGAGCTGCTAGAGACTATTAACGAGGTCTGACTCGTCGATGATCAATGGTGTAGCTGATGGTTCTTCTGATGTTTCTTCTTGCTCTTCTTCAGTAGTACCGTCTTCAATTTCGAACACTTCTTCAGGCTGCTGTATGAGGTCAACTGGTACTTCTTCAGCGCCTACTGTGGCTGGTACTGTCTCTTGGTCTGCGCTTTCATTTTCTATTGCAGTCGTTTGTTCTTCTGCATCATCTGCAGTGTTTTCGATCAGGCCAAACTCAATAGGTTCAACTGGTACAAACGCGACACATTCAGGCCAGATAGAATGGTAGGCTGGGTCGACATACGCAGCATGTGCGAACCGTAATGCATCCATGTCTGACACGTACACACTACTGCCGATCATTGTTACATTGCTGTCGATGCCGTCGGGCAGATCGTCTGTTGCGTCACTGGTGTACACGATTTCGTCGTTGTACCAGCCTTCGACGTACCATCGTTCGTTATCTTGCGTATCCCATGCGTTTTCGCTATGGCTGTCAAACGACACACCGTACACGTCATACACACCTGCAGGTACGTCAATCATCTGAGGAGCCGTAAACGCTCCGTATTCGTCGTGTGATAACAGTACTTGAGAGTTCCCAATAATGTGTCCATCCAGATCTGTACACGCAGTTACTTCTGTAGGTGGTGCGTTTGCGCGGATAATTCTGTGAGCGTTGATGCCTTCTCCCTGGCAGTCTTCGCCAGACACGGCTATTGTTTCGCCTACTTCAAGGTCATAGATAGATTGTTCGCCAGGCATGACTTCTGTATTGCCGTCATACTGCACATAAAACGTGATTCCCGCACGACTGAGGTACAGTGACCCATCTTCTATAGCAGACACCCACAGTTTAGAGCCTTCAAACGCTTCACAGCCAGCACCGTATCCATAGCCACCAGCGATAACCGGAGATACTTCTTCGGCTAGTAGCATACCCTGATGCTCGCGAGCTTCTACGACGACTTTTTCGCCTAGTGAAACGTCAGCAAGTCGTGTGAGTCCGTTCTGGTAGTCAGTAGCCGCATCTGTCACGATTGTGAACGGATACGTACCGCCTTTGTCCACCATGAAGCTGTTAGGGTTTACCTGTGTCACAGTCCCTGTGAACGTCAGATCGTTACCGATAAATGTCAAAAACGATCGTGCTCGACCACTCAACAGGAGCATCAGTGCCATAACGATCACAGCAATGCCGACTGTGCTTGCTAGTTTCTTTGTGTATTGTAATGCAGTTGTGCCCACGCTTGTTGTACCTTCTTATCCTAATTATTTCTCTTACACTACACACCCTTCAGGGTGTGTCTCGTGTACATATGTTTCTAGGTTGTTTTTTCGCAGTTGAAGTTCGATTTTGATTTCTATGCACCATTATAGCTGCTATCTCGCTTATGTCAAAAAGCTTTCGTCGTAAAGTTTCCCCATGTGGAAAACTACCCAATGTCGTACCAAGAATTTCAGTGTGCAGTCTATGTGTCAATAATTTTACTGGCGATTGCAGCGTATATCAGGATATACATCATGCCTTCCCAGACATGTATACGCTTGGATATGCTCCCCACCATCAGAAGCAGTACAGACAGGCCGAGTCCTGCTATGGTCCAGCCGAGAAACGCTGGGTCAACAACCTGTTCATCGAGCACGCTCGCCACACCACCGATCAAAAGTATGTTAAACATACTCGACCCGATAACGTTGCCAACGACGATGTCGCCCTGGCCTTTACGCAGCGCTTTGAACGACACAACCAGTTCGGGCAAACTCGTACCTACCGCGAGTGCGAAAAAGCTCAGTACGTCTAGGCCGATACCCACCTGCTCTACGACGTTCTGCAGGCTCGTCACAGCGAACCGAGACGACACACCGAGCAGTATGACTGACCCTATCAGCACAAACGGCGTCGACGCAGTTATCAGGTTTTGGTGCTTCTCTACTTTTGTTTTGCTCCCACTCGACAGATTTGCGATCAGGCTAATCAGGCCTTTGTGGTGTGTGGCGTCTTCTTTGTACCCGAGCGAATAGAGTATATACCCCACAAACCCGACGAGCAGCAGCGCGCCGTCACTTGAGCTCAAGCTGCCGTCAACGATCAGCAGACAAAACAGTGCGGTCACTGCGATCATAAGTGGTATATCGAGGTCTATGAGGTTTTTGTCGAACTTGATCGTGCCAAGCACCAGTGTTGATGCACCGATTATCAGGAGTACGTTTGCCAGGTTTGAACCAGCTATGTTAGCGATCGTTACAGTGTTGATACCGTCATTAATAGCCGCGAGTGACGTGGTCAGCTCCGGCAAACTTGTCCCAAATCCGACAAGCACGACACCCAGGATAAACGGTGGCAACCGCAGCGTCACACCGACTTTTTCAGCCGCGCCTAAAAACCAGTCGGCCCCTTTGACCACACCAGCAAGCGCGAGTACAAGTATCACTACGTCAACTGTCATATAGACATGTATTGTACCGCATTACAGCCACCGACCGAAACAAATCCTAAAAAGAAACGTCGCACCTGATAATCTCAGCGTGATACCCCTGTAAGGTTGCTATCTTAACCGGCGATAATATACAGCAAATATACGCCACCTTAACACTGCGATTGTTATGGTTAGAGCGTCTACCAACTAATTATGAGGTATACACTATGAGCGAACGACCCCCTCTACGGCCACGGACATACGAAACAACGCCTGACCCTCCGAGCGCACAAACATGCCGCACCATCGGTGCGAGCGCACTGAGCACTAACTGCGACATCCCCGAATCATTACGAGACATCGTACCCAACTGGGGTTGCCCTGCCTACCGACTTGAAATGCGCCTACACCGCGAAGCACTAGAGGCAGCAAGCTAATATACCGATGACCAACACCCCCTAATACATCTCGGCGACGCGTGAGAACTCCTCGATAATCAGGCGTTCGTTAGGTTCACGGATGCCGATGAGGCAACTTACGCCTATAGTACGATCACCGTCACTATCGACACCAAACGTACAAGATGTGGTATTTCTATACTTCATCTTGAATGCATTCGGGGTTTTTCTGTCATGGATATACTTAAAAATTGGGCTTTTCTGTACCTCTGCATGAGCATTCATGCGATTCACGCTTGCATTAATTTTGACAGCAGACAATTCACATGTACGAACCCCAGCTGCAAACTTCTCCTGTGTTTCGTGGCAGCTCGACGTGATGTCTATCTCATCGCCAGTGGTGCGCTCTATGAGAGCAACCAGCTCGGGGAAGTCACGAGCAAGTCCACGGGCCATCTGCGCGTTGTCCCAGTCGAGATATTTGTGACGGCCGACGATTGTCAGTGCGAGTAGGAGTATGATCACACAAAACGCTACGAGTTTGTGCTGAGACATGACGTGTCTAAAGGTAGCGTGGGTGGTGCGGGCACGACGTAGGACGTTCATATACCCTGCAGTATAGCCAACTCGTCGTCGTATGCGTAGCCCCGCGGCACGCTAGAACATTAATTTTAGATTAATTATGACTCATCTCCGCCTACGGCATCAAGTGCTCGAGGAGCACAGCTGCGCGTGGTGTTGGCGTTTTCATTAGGCTGGTTTTTGGCCGGCTTGGCACGTGACTTGGTGTTTTTACACTCCTTGCGTGGTGTTTCTGGCTCAGGTTCAGGCCCCGGATTATCGTCGAACACCCCGTCGCAGACATCGTCGATGCCGTCACCGTCACTATCCACACCCGAATCATAGAGCACCACACAGGAATCGTCTGCGTTCAGTACACCGTCACCGTCAAAATCATCGACCGTGTGCGCCAGGGCAAACGACTGCTGTCGGTCAACTCTGACTCCGCGGCTATCCACGCCGGACACATGTAGCTGGTGCGCCCCCGGAGGCAATGCATCGGGCAACTGCACCGTGACAGCCAGCGTACCGTCCGCCTCGACGCGGTACGACCCAAGCTCTATCCGTTCAGAACGAACATACAGCTGCACCTGCGACAACGAAGCATAGTCACTGAGGTAGAGTGTCATCTGGCCGCTCACAAGATCAATATCTCGAACCATAGTATCCCTAATCTGTAGCTGAACAGGTATGTAGTTGTCCGTGCCTTCGTTCATACGGGACACCTCTGCACTGGCACGAATGCCTAAGCTCAAACTAGGCTCAGGTACGCGTGTCCGGACGGGCTCAGGCATAGCTTTGGTCAGCTGATCCGTCTGCTGCAGCAAAGCGTCACGGTATAGCTGGTGCGCCTCCGGCGTCGGGTGAAACGACTCAGAACCAAACACGCCAAGAGACCCGAGACCGATCCATGAGAATGACAACCTGACGTCGTTACCGGCTGTCACACCGTTCATGTATATCTCGCTGTCGGGCACGTCACTACACAGTCGGCTACCCGCCAATATGTCTTCGACATCGACGTACACCACCCCTGCCTCAGCTGCAGCTGCAGCCACGACGTCGTTAAAGTACCGAGTAGCAGCCACCGCGAAGCTGATTTCAGCTGCGTTCAACCCGACGTTATTCGCACATGACCCACCAGGCTCAAAAAACACCGGATATCCGTGTACATACACACGGGCGTTCGGCGCTGCAGCCTGCACCCTGCGGTAGGCACTGGCGAGCCGCTGTTTCTGCTGGGCGATACGCACCACATACTCTCTGCTTTCATCGCTGTCAATATCCGCATGACCACACAGTGACGTGCTGACGTTGAGTAAGCAGCTTTCTAAGAACCCGCCAAAATCTGCGTCGTTACCGCCAACGCCCAATGTAATCACATCCGGATCAAATGCCTGCCGCGGCACAGGATCAGTGATGTCCTGTAGCGCGTTGGCCTGCGCACTAACTCCAGGCTGCCAAATACCTAGCGTAGCATCACGATTATACCTATACTGGTTATCCGTCTCAGCAAACTCGTATGCTTCGCCTGCTGTCTGCCTGTCGCCGATCACCCCCATGATGTTATGAATCTTCGCACCAGAACAAGCCACGGAGTGAAACCGTCCGTCCGCAGGCGGTGTAGAGCCGTTTTGCGCTAGGTAGCCAGTGTCCATCGCTAGCAGATACGGATAGCTGCGTCGTGACAGATGGCACAAGTTACGATCTGTAAATGTCGACGCGTCACCTTGCTCGTCAGTATCCGGTTCATACCACGTACCGCCTTGGAGGTCTCCTTCGCCTGAGCTGAAACTGTCGCCCAGCGCAAGGTAACCAAACGATGTCGGCGTGTAGTCGGTCGGGGCAATCGTTACGCGGTAGCGCGGGTACTCATCAGAGTTACGATCTAGAAGGTCAATATCGAAACGCGAACTATCATGATCAAACCACACGCCAGTGACAGTCGACCTACCCATGCTTGCATCATGGTCACCCAAGACTGGCCGAATAGCCTGCTGTGAGCAGCCGTCGATCGTAAACGGCGTAGCGTATGACGGTAGCTCGCCGACTGCAAACGATGTCGTGCAGCCACTGAGGTCATGAAATGTAGGCGCAGATGCTCGCGAATCACTCGACACGACATAGTTACCGTCCGCACTCACCGCTATTCTCCAGCTTCTCGCGGCCCGACTCATCCGAGCAAATGGCGTCATCGTCCGGTCTGCCATGTCTATCCGCACAAGCATGCCATGACTCAATACAGCAACCGCATATGCACCGTTCACTGAAAAAGCCCAGCTACGAAACAACATGTTGCTCCCATCAGCATAGGTAAGGTGTGGTGCCGAAGATGTCACTCTCCACTGCTTGGACGCCTCCGTGCCACGATATCCGACAGCCAGTTCACCAATCGCCTGCAGGTTATAGTTAATACTAGCCCGACTCATCCCACTCGGGTCGCTACCATACCGCGTCGCTTTAATGACTGCATCAGTCATAGGGACGGGTATAAACGAACCTCCCGACAGACTCATCATGTCATATTTGTCTCCTGTTGGTGACCATAGAATACCACCGGTTCCTGCTCCACGCGCAAACAAACCATTCTGTGCATACGTCACACATGCATCCTCAATGAACCGTGTATAGGTAGACCCGGGCACAGCATTATATTCAACGTCTCCACTTAGCACGCCGTCTATGTCCGCTGACTGTTTGAAAACTTTTACCCCCACGGTCTCACGCTCACAATGCTCTTGGATACGGCTATCCGATGGTAGAGGCTCTACATTCTGCACAGTCAGATCGCCAGACCATGCACTACCCTCTACAGACTGTGCGCGCTGAGACGGTATGATCAGCCCACTTGCTTGCATGACGAGCGTCAGTAAGAAAACTCCGACAGTCGCCAGTATGCCCGCTTTCTGACGACATAGGTTGGAAATGCTTCCGCGCCTTGCTACTACTTGATGTGCTCTATATACCATTATCTGTGCCTCCTTAGTGCGTTAACGTATGCAAACTTCTGTGCGATTTCTGCCCGCCATTCGTAACCGACATAGCCGGCCACCCCAACTACAGCAAGCAGCGGCATCATCCAGTCAAAACCATCAGTCACTTGTTCAACTGCAACATCCACGATCTCGGGTAGCGAGCCAGCGGCGCTTATGTTCGTCGCCACGCCTACAGATGCACGACAGCGGTTAGTGGCTGGGTTACGCTCCTGCCCAGGATTGCATGGCTTGAGCTCGGTAGATGCGGCTGTGATGCTTTTGCATCTGTTTGTCTCAGGGTTACGATACTGGTGTGCGGCACATGGTTTGAGCCCAGACGCCGCTATAGTAGCGGCGACCTTGCGACACCTGTTCGTGGCTGGATTACGTTCTTGATCCGCAGCACATGGCACGTACGCAGCGTCTGCGGCCGTCACCTGCTGATCATCTGCAGGGAGTTTTTTGCAGCGGTTAGTGGCAGGGTTGCGGTACTGGCCCTCTTTGCAGGGTACGTAGTTTGTGGACTGAGCACCGAGACTACCAGCACTCTGCCTGTCGGCTACCGGCACGATGGCACCTTCGTTCACTGTGACCGCTGCTGCGTCCGGCAGATTACGGCAACGATTCGTGTCGCTACTACGATACTGGTGTGCGGCACATGGTTTGAGCGTGCTGACCGGGTCTTCTAGGTTTTTGCAGCGGTTAGTGGCTGGGTTACGGTACTTGCCGGCAGGGCATGCTGGTAACACTGGTGTAGTTGACCCATCCTGGTCGTCAGGTGCATCAGAACCATCATCCACTGTGTCGTCCTGTGCGTCATCATCACTATCTTCGTCGATTTCGTCTTCTAGAGGGAGGACATTGAATCCGCCAGGTGTGGGCTGGTTGGTATACTGCCAGACACCACCGATCAACGCCCAAGAGCTATTTGGCTGAGGGTCGTCATACGGCTGGCTCACACTCACGATGTCGCCATTCGGTGCGACAAGCTCTACATACCCAGTGGTGTTCGGCAGCACAATGCCGCTCTCAAGGTCACCGATTGATACGTATTCGCCAGGTGCAATAACACCACCGTCAAACACATACGTATCCGCGCTGCTCGCCTGCAGCGATACTATATAGCCATGTAAATCTACAGACTCAGTGTTCGGGTTATAAAGCTCGATAAACTCCTGTCCAGTGTCGTAGCTCGGAGCGTTCGGGTACAGTTCGGTTATGTCCAGTACTGCGTCCTCAAGCACTACAATCTCCACGCACGCGAGGCCATCATCATGCAGCTCCATGCCCTCAGGCACTTCCGACTGCAGACCATCTATGTTGCTGCACGTGTCTACTGCAGGTTCTGAGTAGACGGGGTTCGCTGCTCCTCTGGTGATTTGGCTGGCGTACTGCCATTCACCCTGAATGAGGGCCCACGACATATCACCCGGTGCGTTAGTATATCCTTGCACGACGTCCACAATGTTGCCTGCCGGAGCGATGAGCCTAATGTCTTCTGCATCAGCCGGCAGTACAAAGCCGGTAGATGTCCGCGTCACGTGTTGGTAGCTTCCTCCCTGCAACAGCACGTTCGGAAGTAGCCCCACCAGACCATCTATAACCAGCATGTAGTTAGCAAGACGTATCGGCTCAGTACCGGGGTTGTACACTTCTATGAACCCGTGTACGAGATCTGCATTTGGTGCGTTCGGGTATAGCTCTGTTATCACGACTACGCTATCTTCCGGTACGATCGGTATACAGAGCCGTCGATCAACTTTAATATCGATCGTGTAGCCGGTAGGCAGGCTTCGATGCAGGCCATCTAGGTTAGGGCAGACATCTGGATAGCAATTCCCACTCCCATCGTATGCATGATACTCTGGCATCTCTACCTGCACACCGTCATAGTTAGGGCACAGATCCACATCCGTAACCAGCGTCTGCTCGTACAGACCCCCGGCAGCATTCAGCATGACTGGCCCGAGCGCGAAATCTATATTGTTATTGTCGGTGTCAACTGGGATAGCCGCTACATCACGCGTCAATACGCCATCCTCATCGTTTTCGACAGCAGCTACATCACCTTCTGGTGCCACTGCTGTACCCCAGCCGACTCTGTCTAATTCAACACTGGCAGCATCGACAACGCGCACGTGCCCGCCTGTCGCAGCGAACCCACCACTCATCAATATGTCAGAAGTGTAACCTTCGAACGAAGTCTCGAAACTCTCTGTCGCGAAACGTACGAATGTCTGCGCGCCTAATAATACCTGAGTATCTGGTGCTTCTGTACGTATGCATGTCGATTTACTGAACGTCTCGCCATTACTGGCTGAGCTGTACTGGATACACCAGTCCGTCACATCAACATCTTCTTGTCCAGCGTTATGAAGCACTACGAGCTCACTTGTAGCGGACGGCGTACCGGTGACGACCTGAGCTATGACGATGTCTGAGCTCGGCAGGGCATGTGCCGATATACCGAAAAGAGGCGTGATTGATGAGAATGCAAGTACGAGTGCGGCATAAAGCTTATGTAACTTCACGTGTTAAGTCTCCTGTTTATGCCGGTCAGTATTAATGCTTTGCACGCTCAGCGTCAATACACAGGAAGGTGTTTTAATCTACATTTAATGTTCGAGAGGAGATGGGCTATTCTACGATGTTGTAAGATTTAAATACATAACCAGTACGCACCCGAAGTGCCCCAACGAGCACGACAATGGCTGCATAAAGTGCTCCTGCTCCAGTCAATGACACGGCAAACACAGATTGAGCTTGGGGCCACAGCGCGAGGCGCTCCACAACCCACGTCATATACCACAAGAGTCCGCTCGCTGGGAGCGCCAGTACTGCCCCGGCAGAAGACCACACCATACCGACGACACCACCTATAAAACCAAACAACATAACCGGTGCGATAAACGGCACAACCAACACATTTGCCAAGAGCGACAGCCCGGTATACTCACCGAACACGTACGCGATCAGTGGAAGCGTCAAGATTTGTGCTGAAACTGTTTCTACCAGTACCTGTCTGACAAACCCTAGGTGCTGATCACCCCAAAAATACGCCTGCAACAGCGGTGCTAGAATCATGACCCCCACAAACGACGTAAACGACAGTAACCAACCCAGATCACCCCACGCGTACGAAGGGTTGCCCGCGACAGTGGCAGCAGCCACAACAGCAAGCAGCACCGCAGGGTGAACCGTCCTTCCATAAAACCAGGCCACCAGGCTTATACCCGTCACTAATGATGCCCGCGCCATCGACGGACTCGCGCCAGTAATCTGCGTGAATCCGACTACAAGTACCCCTGCGCCTGCGAGTGCAGTGAACCGCGATACCTGCGCGAATATTTTACGCGCTGCACGTACGAGCACCGACAGGTTAAAACCGCTCGCAACAACAATATGAGTGAGACCTAGTACCCTGAGACTGTCGTCTAAAGACTCCGGCAGATTAGATTTCTGACCTACGATGAATCCTGCTGCCAGACTTGCTTCAGGCTCATCAATAACAGATCGGAGCCCGTGTGCGAACTGGTCGCGCACGTCCCTACCAACGTCAGCATAGTCACGCCGCTGTACGCGCAGTATCTCAGCCCTGTATAGAGCTGCGGGGATTGTTCCGAACCCCTCGTCTAGCTGTCCTGTCGCCCGTACCATATCCGAACGGCGAATATCTAGCTCTCCAGCCGTTCGTAGCCAGACTGTGCCGGGAACGATCGTACCGTTGATGTCCAGAGATTGTACGATGAGTGTCGTGTTTCCTTCGCTAAAACGTGGGTCTTCGGCAACCACGCCGTTCAGCGTTACGGGTTTATGATACAACTGATCATAGAGGGTGAGTCTCTCCTGGGCGATCGATCCTCGGAGCATACCAAGCACACTGCTGAAACACACCATCGCCACAATAACTACCAGTTTTCGGCGGCGTACGTATGCTGCAACTGACACACATAGTAAGGTGGCTACTGCTACGCCTGTTGCCTGTAGAGGCACCTGCACCCAGAGTGCGCTGAGTACACCGAGGACGAACCCAAAACAGGACAGGGCGATCCACCATGACACGTGTACCTGGTCGAACTGGCTACGTACATTCACTGACCTGTCGGTCTCGCGTCCTCCACATTAAACAACTGAACGGGCAGGGGTTGAGCAGGGCAGTCGTTTAGGACCCGGGCCATGGCAGACTTCTCTGCTTCAGTTACCCAGAGCCGGTACTTGGCTTTGACAGATATCTGGCGGGCTACGAGTCTGCAGCGAAACTGCTTGTTTGGCGGCAGCCAGCTGGCGGCGTCAGAACTGCCTTTGTCCTGGTTGGCCTGACCATCTACGGCGAGCAAGTTGAGGCTGTCGTTGTATAAATTAAATCTTTCTTGATCGGTTAACTGTTGGGCGCCTTTTTGCCATGCGTCACTTAGCGCCACAACATGATCAATCTGGACTTCGTCACTGGTGTCAGGACCACGCTGGAACGAAATAGTACGACCTGTATATGGGTCGTTGAGCGTACCACTCAATACACGACACAAATCTGCGTCAAGACGCACAGATGCCATGTCACGGCGCAGTACAAGGTTACGCACATCGCAGCTACCGACCCGAGCCCAGCCACCACTGAAGTTGTCACGGCTATAGCCTGTTTTCGGTGCTCTTCCCTTAACAGGTAAAGCTTCAAGCATTTCGCCTGCATCTTCATATAGTGACGGATCAATCTGCTCAACCTGCTCAGCCAACACGTCGTTCGGCTGCGGATTAGATGGTATGCTGTTACTACTGCTAATGCGACTGATCAGCTGGAACACGCCGAACACCACCACAGCAAACATCAACGATCGAACTCGGCGTTTACGCAACACTGCTTTTGCTACTTCATCTAACACTACATATATCCGTCTGCATTAATCTACTCACTGTCTCCAGTATTTATACCCATCTCAAAACAAAACCAAACCTTTCGAGCAAGCTCTGACGGCTATAGCTATTGTACCCTACTCTTCATTCTTAACAAGATTAGAATTAGATTACTTATTCGCCCTGGCGTTGACAAATTGCTACAAATGTTGATATATTAAACGCCATGAGCTTTGTTACGTTTTTCCTACTCATCATTTACATAGCGATACTACTCTCCCCGCTATTGCTTGTTATAGTTATAGTTCAGAGCCACCGTAAAAACAAAGGCCAGAAAACGACTATTACTGCCGTGCGCGACGCAGTGACCAGCGGCACAGTTACCACGACAAATCTACACACGCTGCTCGGTGGTTCGCTCGCACTCGGGTTCATGACCTGGTACCTGTACAAGCCTGGTGCGTTTGGCTTGCAAACCCCTATTATTGTCTGTCTTTTCGTGTGGCTGCTGCTGAGCGCCGCAGGTATGTATAAGTCTAAAATCAGTACACCTGTTGCTCTACTCTGCGGAGCTGCGCTCGCCTGCACGGCGTTTGTTGCGATACGGAGCAGCCCTTCACTCACCGCGTTGAACATATTCGGTGCTGTAGCGTTTCTATGCATCGCACTCCTCGGACTGTCTGGACGCACGTTCTCTGACCTGCACATATTTGATTACATCGAATCAAGCATGCTGCCGCTCATGAGTCTACCTGGCAGCGCCGGCCTACTGTATGCCAACCGCGAGCTCGTGCGCAGCAAAAAATCCACCACACCTGGCGGCCTACTGTCTGGTGTCAAAGTCAGCAAAGATGTAGTCGTTGGACTGTCTATTGCTGTCCCCTTGCTCGTAGTGTTCACTGTGTTGTTTGCCAGCGCAGACAGCCGCTTCTCTGACCTACTCCCGAACCTGCGCATACCGGACTGGCAGATATCTACAGAGCTGCTCCAAGCACTGATCGTGACGCTGTCTGTCGGAGCGATTCTAGCATCTATGCTGTTCTACAACTTTGTGTTGTCGTCTCGATCCCATGACGCGCAGAAGTCAGCTACCAGTAAACCGGGTGTGCGACTCTCTCAGACATCAGCGCTGATCATCCTCGGTAGCGTCGTTGGGCTCTTTGCCGTATTTGGCATACTGCAACTACCTGTCGTATTTGGTGCAGACGTATTATCTGAAACCACCAACCTGTCAGATGGAGCACGACGTGGGTTTGGACAGCTCGTTGTTGCTTCTATGGTAGTGTTCGGGCTACTCGCGTTCGTCGAGCATGCCGTACCCAAAAAAGCCGTCGACAGCAGGTTCAAATCGCTCTCTATAGCACTGGTTGTACTGACGTTTGTCGTACTCGCAAGTGCGTTCGTGCGGCTCCTTGCAGCAGAGGCAGAGTTCGGGTTTACTGTCGTGCGACTGTTTGGGCATTCGTTCATGATAATCCTCGGTATATGGCTCGCCCTACTGCTGGTAAAAATGCTACAGAACTTCAGCTGGGCACAGTTTTCGCAGATGTTTTTGGTCAGCTGCTTTGGCTACATCATGGTGATGAACCTTATCAACCCTGACGCAATGATTGCCCGCACCAACATAGGTCGCTCAGACGTCCGCGAGATAGACGTCAGCTACCTACGTAGGCTGTCGCCTGACGCGTGGCCAGCAATCGAAAACGGGCTCCAGAGTGGTACGCTGAGTCAAGGAGATGCAACATTCCTTATTGATGGTACCTGCCGAGACAACTACCGCCTGCTTCAGAAACGAAACACTGACGACTGGCGCACATGGAACAAAGCCAACCAAACATACATCAATGCAATCGACCGATCCTACTCGTCGTACGAATCTTGTAAATAATCTGCTGCTTACTGTTTAAACGTATTGATCTTGGCTGAATAGACGACGACTGGCTCCGCGTGGCCCATTATTTTGAGCGCACCAACCAGCACATATACTTCGTCGAGTACGGCTTGTTCAAACTGTTTTTCTAGCTGCTTGAAGCGTTTTTCAATCTGCACGATAATCTCGTGGCCGTGGTTGTGGTCCGGGGTTTTCGGTGTGTTTTTTGTTTCAGACTTTGCCTGCTTGGCGGCATCGCTTACGAGTTCGAGCGAACGCGCATTGTTGTCGCGCTTGATCAGATGCCCGCGCTTGATTAGGTTGTTTACATGCAATGACACCGTCGCAACAGACGTATAATTACAGCCTTTCATAATTTCTCGGTAACTCGGGCTAAAGCCATTGTCAGCGATTGACTGCCGGATAAACTCTAGTGTCTCAAATTGCTTCTTGGTTGGTCGTGTTTGTGAATTACTCATGCTTAAACCCTACCCCACACCCGAACAAAATACAAACACCCCCTTGCTAAGGGTCCGTCCTCTAGCAGTGTATTTTGTAGATGTTAGGTTGGTGGTTTTTAGGGTGATGCCTAGCGGTAGGCCTGACCCACACTCACTTTTCCCTCAAGAGCAGTGTAAGCGTAGTGCAACCAGAGGCGACCCTCCTAAGGGCGCCCCTGCGTGCAGGCGCTACTCGGAGGGAAA
>CALLJT010000066.1 GCA_938050265.1 Candidatus Saccharimonadia bacterium | reverse complement strand
CCCCTCCACTCCCCAGCCAACCCCATAAAAATTTCTGCGGCCGCAGAAATTTTTATGGGGTTGGCTGGGGAGTGGAGGGGTAGGGGGATATGGATAGCGACGGCACTGTATTTTATGTGTCGGGCTGATGTGGTAGTATTTAAGTAAGCACTTAAACATCAATGGAGGAAATAGTTATGAAGGCAGTATTTAACAGACAGACAGTTGCAGAGGCAGACAAAAGCGAACTTATTTATATAGAAGGTAATTGGTATTTTCCAGAAAGCTCACTGAACAAGGATTTTTTGAACAAAAGCGACACACAGTATAACTGCCCATGGAAGGGTGATTGCACGTACTATGACGTCACTGTTGACGGACAAACGGCAAAAGACGGTACGTTCAACTATGCAACGCCAAAAGACAGCGCGATAGAGCGTGTCAGAAAAGATTTCAGCAAACATTACGCATTCTGGAACGGCGTCGAAGTCACTGAATAAAACCTAGAACAGCTCATGACTCTTCGTCCATGGCTCATTCTGGGGTATAATTCTTCTTATGTTTACGAGTGGGGGCAAGCACAGTGGGTTTACGGTTATTGAGGTGCTGATCGGCATCGGGTTGTTCGGGCTGGTTATGCCGACGATTATTGTTGCTACGGTGCAGATTGCGCGGCTCAATGATAGAGCAGCTGACCTGACTCGTGCGAGTGTCGTAGCTGAAGATAAAATAGAAGTTCTGCGCAGTAGTGGCTATAACACGCTGACTGACGGTACGACCGACTTTACGGCTGAGCTTGATCCGTCTTTTGGCACACCCCGAAGCGCAACGTACACCGTCAGCGCTGCGTCGCCTGGCCTGAAAAACGTAGAAGTGCGTATCGAGTATACCGACCAGGGCACGCTACGTGAGTTGGATTTTGCGACTCAGATGGCTGAGCTTGGAGTAGCCCAATGAGGTCCGGGAGCCGTGCATCTACCGGTACTCTAACTTCCGCAGGCTGTCTGCCGCCTACGGACAACGGGTTCACTATTACCGAGCTGCTCGTGGCAGTGGCTGTCGGTGCAATTGCGAGTGTGCTGATGGTGACGGCGTTTGTGTATACGTATGGCGACGTTGTGGCAGAGCAGGTAAAAACTCAGATGGTGCAACAGTCTCAGATATTTTTGCGCAAAATGAGCGATGATATTCGTGTTGCGCAAGAAATCCGCACTTCGAACCTGCTGGAAGATCCAAGTAATTCTGGTGGCTGGACGACGAGCGATCCGGCCAACATACTCGTGACCACCCAGCCAGCAACCGACGAAAACAACGACTTCGTCTACGACGTGACAACCGGCTTGCCGTACATGCACGAGATTGTGTATTTTGGCGAAGACGGCAGTCTGTTTAAGCGACTTATCACAAACAACGGGGCTACCGGACACAAGCAAATAAATACATGCAAGAAAAACGGTCCTAATGTCTGTCCTCCAGACATTCAGCTGGTAGAAAACCTCGACGAGTTGTTGTTTACGTTCTACGACGTCGATGACGACGTGACTACGACACCCGAGGAAGCGAGGTCTGTGCAGATAACAGTTAATTTAGAGAAGCAGGTATATGGTCGTATACTGACCGCTACTCACACAACAAGGATGAATTTACGCAATGCTAACTAAAACGGACATGCAGGTATCCACCGCGCGTCGTTCGCGCCACGTAGAGCAGGGGTTTATCATGGGGACGCTCCTGGTGCTTATCATCGTCCTGTCGTTTTTGATGGTTGCCATAACGCAGAGCGCAATAGGTAATTGGCAGAGCGCTACGAAAGAAAGTGCGCGCACAAATGCAACATTTGCTGCCGATGCTGGCGTTGACTACGGTATAAACCAGCTGAATCAGGACAATACATGGAGCGGTACAGCCGGCGAAGTGGATGTACTCAATAACGCTACTATTCGCACAACGTATGAAGTGACCGCAGTGGATGGGTCGCTGCCGAACCGCAAAATAGTGCAGTCTACGGGTCGTTCGTATCGACCGGCGACGTCAACGACGCCGTTTGCCACGCGCATATTTGAAGCAGAGCTACATGGGTTAGTGTCTGAGAACACGTCACTCGTAGCTGGTGTGGGCGGGCTTGTTATGCGCAACAGCTCAAAAATCGTCGATGGGGCTGTGTTCTCAAACGGAACTATATTCATGGAGGGCACAGCACAGATCGGCACTAATACGAACCCGTTGCAGGTATTCGTGGCTAATCGGGTTTGTCCGATACCAGCTGATGCAACGTTTCCTGAGTATTGCGCAGTTGGCGAAAACAATGACCCCATAGAGATAGACAGTCCAAACTCCTTTATATATGGGGAAGTGAGCGCTAATCACCAGTTTGATGATTCAAACATGATTAACGTCGATTTCCCGGCCCTATCTTCGATCGTTGCAGACAGTGGTGTCGTGGCGCAAGACTTGCCGGTCCATGATCGGGCCGCGATGATAGCTGCCATGCCGAGTGGCTCTGGCACGTCTGCTGCGTCAGCGAGCTGTACGTCCAATAATGGCACAAAGATTTGGGGCCCAAACGAGAAGATCACCGGAGATGTCGTGGTCAGCAAAAAATGTACCGTGGAGATCCGCGGGGATGTGTGGATCGACGGCACGCTTGAGATGCGCAACCAGGGTGCGGTAGAGGTTGCAGATTCACTAGGGGCAAATCGTCCAGTTATCATGATCGACGGCGAAGATGGGTTTTCAATGAGTCAGTCTGCCGCATTGACCCAGAACGCAGCTGGGTCGAACGTGAACATCATCACATACTGGAGTGATGCTGCGTGTTCCCCTGACTGTGCTGATGTAACTGGGGCGGACCTGGAGAACAGCCAGGACGTAACTACGATCGATATAGTGAACGCTGGGAGTGCGGCCGAAGCGGTGTTTTATGCGAAATGGAGTAAGACGATCGTCCGGAACTCGGTCGATCTCGGTGCGATTATCGCACAGACTATTGAGCTTCAGCAGTCTGCGGCATTGGCGTTTGGTTCGAGCCTGCCGGGATTCACCCCGAAAACAACGTGGATCAAAAAAGGCTACCTGCGCGTATACCAATAGGCGTACAATTCGCGCCTGATCCACAGGTACTATGGTATTATTGTTGGCATGGCTAGAACAAAGAAATCAACTACAGCGAAATCTACAGCAAAAACCAAAACTCGTAGTAAAAAACAGTCAACAAAATCAACGTCACCGAAACCAGTAACAAAATCAGTAGCCAAACCAGTCAAGCAGACACAGGCAGTAGCTGAGAAAACCACGCGAACTATCGCAGACAGGAACAGTCAACTCAACACATGGAGCTGGCTTCTCGGTGCTATGCTGCTTGCCGGAGCTGTGTTTGTGTATACGCAGGGTTCTGACGCATTCCGTTCTGTCACGGCTGGGTATGCTACTTCAGATACGCTTTTGAACGCAGACGGTTCGACGGACATTGTGCCTGCAATCCGTTCGCTTTTTGACGTTAATATGCGACTGCTTATTGCCGCCATCCTCGGTATGTCTGGGGTTTCTTATATCCTACGTGCATCGGTTCTGCGATCAGCATATGAACGACGACTACAGCACGAACATAGCCTGCTACGGTGGGTTGAATACGCAGGCGGACTTGGGTTTGTCGCAGTAGCGCTTGTCGTGGGTGTCAGCGACATCGCATCGCTTATTAGTATCCTGCTCGCCACTGCAGTCGCTATTCGCGGCTGGCGGAGCCTTGAAAGCTCAAACCATGGCAGCTCGAAAATCAACTGGTCAGGCATGAAAGTCATGGTGGAATCAACGGCCATACCGGGCGTATTGATCGCGGTCGCGCTGTATGCTCAGAATCGCTACGCAAGCCTCGATATCAGTCCTCAGACATGGCGTGCAGTGGCTATAGTAGCAATCGCATCTGTAGCCCAAGCGCTTGCAGTGAGGGCGTACTATACTCGACCACCCGCAAAGCGCGTATACCACAATGTGGAATGGACGCGGATGTTTATCGCGTTTGTGACAATTGCAGCAGTATCTGTGAGTATCTACGGGCACCTCCTTGCATCATAAAAGTATCGTATAGGCAGTAGTGAGTAAGAAGCGCAGCAAGCAGCCTGAAATCATACACAACGCACACCTTGGGCAGTTTGTGCACGGTGGACAGGTTCAGTCCCGGTACCCTGATGGTCGGGTTATGCTTGTGTGGGGCGGCTTGCCGGACGAGCGTGTGGACGTACGGATTATTAAGAAAAAGCGTTCCTACGTCGAAGCTGTCGTCGAAACTGTCCATGAGCCTAGTCCGCACCGGATAGCGCCTGCGGAGCCATTGAGCTATTTGTCGACAAGTCCGTGGCAGATCGTCGACTGGGCATATGAGCAGGAATCGAAACAAGCGATACTCGCTGAGACGTTCGAGCGAGCAGGCGTACGCGTAAAGTGGCGCGATTTCATGCACGGTGCCCGGCAGCATGGGTATCGCAACAAAATGGAGTTTGGGTTCTGGGGCGACGACGAAGGTATCCACCTCGCACACTATGTGCGTGGCAGTAAAGGCAAGCAGATCGTCTCAGGGAGCGTACTTGCTATGGACGTGATAAACACGGCCGCGGAGCAGTTCATAGAAGCACTCAATGCAGATCGTGCGCGTACCGGAGTAACTAGGGCATCAGATCTAAAAACTGTCGTATTTCGTGCGACTCAGTCAGGCCATGTTGTCTGCGCATTGTTCACGAAAACCAGGGATGTGCATATGGACGATTCATGTTTTGGCATGCCTGAGTCGGTTGGTCTGGAAGTACACTATTCTGACCCAGAACGCCTGGCAAGTATATCTACGGATGTACTGTCTACGCGTGGTGAGGTGAGATTATCTGACACCGTGTGCGGTGTCGATCTCCAGTACGACGCAACTTCGTTTTTCCAGGTGAATGTTCCTGTGTTCGAGCAGGCCGTGCAGGTAATGCGTCCGTACGTAGCTGAAGGACGCTGCGTTGATATGTTTAGTGGTGTCGGGGCGATCGGTGTTGCTGTGGGGGCCGATGTGCTTGTCGAGTCTGATCCGTCATGTGTGGCGAGCGCACTGAAAAACGTTGCCGGTCACGATATCCAGGTCGTGCAGGCAGCGTCAGAAAACGCCCTTGACTTGATTACCAGTGAGACGACTGTCATTGTTGATCCACCACGTGCAGGGATGCATAAAAAATTAGTTCAGCGTCTACTCGACGCCAAGCCAAATCGCATACTGTATCTGAGCTGCAACCCAGCTACACAAGCGCGTGATGTGCAGGTGCTCAGTGGTACTTACGCGGTTGTCCACGCACAAGGATTCAACTTTTTCCCACGCACGCCGCATATCGAGTCGCTCATCATCATGGACGTGCGCTCATGAAGCAGCATCGGTTTTACATAGGGCCTGTTGAGTTGCAAGACCATATGGACATACACGACGCTGCGATCGTTCATCAGTGGTTTCGGGTGTTGCGGTTTCGAGCTGACAGGGAAGTGGTGTTGTTTAATGAGCAGTCTCAGCAGGCGGTGTATCGTATTGACTCAATCGACAAAAAACAGGCAGCCGTGACCAAGCGTAGAGATATGCAGCCGGAGGTACCCACGCAGCACGTGCAGCTATGTTTTGCCCTGCTTAAAAAAGACAAAAACGAACTCGTACTCCAAAAAGCCACAGAGCTGGGTGTTTCTGTGTTTGCGCCACTTATCTCCGACCGCTGTGATCGCCCACAGGTATCTGCACAGCGAATGGAGCGGTGGCAACTGATCGTCAGAGAAGCAGCGGAACAGTGCGGCCGCAGCGACATACCTCAGATTCTTCCGGTGAGCACTCTTGCTGAATGCCTTGATTCGACGGGTGGATCGCACACACGGGTCGTAGCAGAGCAGCACCCCGACGATCCTCAGTCGGTGGCGGGAGACACGGCTCGTAGCAGTCAGTTGTCACGCCAGGACGAGGGCGACTGCACCCCGACTGCTTTGTTCGTCGGTCCAGAAGGTGGCTGGTCTGATGCGGAGAAGGCCCGGTTTGCTGAGCTGGCAGATATGCAGTACAAGGTATGTAGCCAGTTCACGCTACGGGCAGAAACCGCTTCAATTGTTGCCGTGAGCCAGATTTTTACCTGACCTGCACTCACTTTTCTAAACCCAAATGTTCATAGGGTGACAAGATTGAAGTTTTGTTCTTTTCAAGATGATGCCATAGCATCATTGAGAAAGAAACAACTTCTAGGTTGTGAGTATAGGGGCGTTTATGGTGGAAAAGTGAGTGTGGCGCAGGATTTTTAACAAAAATGCTTATGATTGTGTATACTGGGAATACATATGAGTGGGTCAAAATAAACAAGTATTATGGAACCGCAAGTCATCCAGCCACAAACAGGGGTTGCTCCACCTCCTGGTCCATTGCAGTCGTATCGTGACCAGCAAGCGCAGGCTTCTTACGCTGCGCCAACTGCAGCGACACGAACTGCGTTTGAAGTGCAGAACCCTGCGTTTGCCAGTGGCGCCCCGTATACGTCACAGCAGACCCCTGTAGGTTCGACTGCGAACTACCCACAGCAGTCTGGACAGCAGCCGTCTCAACAGCAGGGCTACAGTCAGCCGCAGCAGTCGCAAGGACGCGTGTCGCAACAGCCACCCACGACCACGCGTGCTCCTGTCTATCAGCCGCCTGGTTCGGCAGCGGCACCTGGTGCGCAGTCTAGTCCGCAGACACCTATTCCTGCTCAGAACCCGGCTGTCGCTGACCATCCATTGTTTCGTGGGCGGCCAGTTCCACAGCAGCCAGCTCCACAACAACCGGCCCCACAGCAGCCCGCGCCTGCTAGCCCGCAGCGCGAACAACCACCATCAGCCGGGCGGATGAAGACGCTCCAGCCGCTTTCGCCCCAATACGCAGGCGGTAGTCAGTCACAACCTGCACTGGCGGCTGCCCAGCAGAACCAATATGCGAACCTTGCCGTATCCTCTCAGCCTCAGTTTCCTCAGCCGCAACAGGTAGCCCCACAGCAACAGTATGTTCAGCAGTCAGCGACACCTATCAGTGCTCAGGCAGGTATGACTTCTCCAGCTAGGCAGCCTCAGTCACAGCAGCAATACGCGCCACTGGCTCGTCCAAAATTTGCATCAAAATTGAGTCCTACTATGTTGAAGTATGTCGCTGTTGGTGTTGCTGGACTTCTGGCGCTTGGCGTGGTGGCTTTCATGGCATTTTCTTTTCTATCGTCACGAGGCGGGGGAGTTGGCGCGCTGGTAAGCGACACCCAGGACGAGATACGTTTCATGCGTCCTGAAGAATGGGTTCAGTCAACAACCAAAGACCAGTTCATATATTTCACAGACGGTGGCAGCGAGATCAAAGACACATCTCGAGGAATCCTGCTCGGCAACGATTTTATCGGCATACGCTACGCCAGTCTTGGGGACAATGACAAAGAGACTATTCGACAGTCGTTCGAAACTCAGTTTACGAGTGCTGAAAAGCTATTTGCCAGCGATTCGTGTCCAACTGTAAGCGGTAGTAAAACAACCGAACAGCAGAGGGCTGGGTACGATATCGCGTATCTGATCGAGGCTACGTGTACCCGCACAAACACAGATGAACCAGGTGGTACAGTGAAGATGTTTATCGGCTGGACAGACGTCAACTTGCACTTGTTTGGTGTAGTTGCAGATACCGCTACATGGGAAAAAAGCGGCGACAAACTCGACCAAGTGATCCAGAGCGTCCAGCCGGCAGGATCGTAGCCACGGATACATCTAAGTTTTGGTTTTATGCCGAAACATCTCTGGTGTTCGTGTAGAATTACCATATGAATTACTGGAAAGAGCGCGCACAGCCATATCAGCCTGGTCAGACCAAGCCATTTAAAGTTAGTAGGACTAAAATCGAGCTGTTTACCCAATGTCCGCGCTGTTTCTGGTTGGATTTGCGCTTAAAGATAAAGCGACCAAGCGGTCCGCCGTTCAACATCAACAAGGCAATTGATGAGCTGTTCAAAAAAGAATTTGATGTGTACCGGGCCAAAAAAGAACCACATCCAATGATGAAAGACGCCGGTATAAAAGCCATACCGTACCAGCACAAAGATCTTGACGATTGGCGCGAAAACTTCGTCGGAGTCGTACACGTACACGAGCCGACTAACTTCCATGTATTTGGCGCAGTAGACGATGTATGGTTGGACGACGGAGGCAGTTTAATGGTAGTAGATTATAAAGCTACCGCTAAAGCCAAGCCTGTTAAAAAGCTGGGTCCAGTTGGTGGCTGGCAGGATATGTACCGTCGACAGATGGAAGTCTACCAGTGGTTGCTCCGACAAAACGGGTTCGACGTCAGCGACACCGGGTATTTTGTGTACGCTACCGGCACGCAGGATCGTGACGGGTTTCATAACAAAGTAGACTTCGAAACACACGTATTCCCATATACCGGATCAAGTGACTGGGTAGGCGACACGCTGCTCAGCATGAAAAAGTGCCTCGACGGTGACATCCCCCAGGTCGGTGTAGCTGCTATGGGCGGCCCCTGTGAACACTGCGCTTACGCCCGCTCCCGCACGGAGCTGACTCTTGAGGCACTCCGCAGACGTTAAAGTGTACGCTCACCTGTGCCTACGTATATACTCATGGAGTTTCTTCAGTTTGAGTTTCTCCAGTACCAAAAAAACAGTACACCGTGCGCTTGGGCTGCAGCATAAAAAACATATGAAATACTACAGAGGTCCTGAACTCTCTACACCATCCGTATTTTTTTACCCCTGTTAACGCTCCGAGCGTTGAGTCCACAGGCCTATAGGTTCGTATGCGAGCGAGACGGTAGCGAACGACTGCCATTTTGATGTCGTATTTCTCGTCACGGATCAAAATAGTCACCTAGTAGAATTGGATCTGGTGACACCCCTCGCTAGATACCTTGCAATTGAACAAAGTTTTCTATGGGTTTTAGTTTTATTTTTTAACTTTAGACTTGGGTTTGTATTGGGCTAGCTTTGCCTTCCAGCTCTTATATTCTTGATGGAACCGTTCCATGTCTCTCATGTCGTGAGATGCTACATCCTCAATGCGAGTATTAGATCTTTTTGGAATGCTATCTGTTCCGACAAATAGAGTAGTTGTTATTGGGAAACGGCTGAAGTTGGCTGCAAGTCTATCTCCGATGTATTTTTCTAGCGCCATTGATACATCGATGGCTGTCGTGATCTCATGCGTTGTAGGCGTCTTTCCTTGGTGTGCAGTTCGATTTCTTAGGTCTGCTACATGTGTCTTCCACGCGCCCATCGGCGTATCAAGGTCAGCGAGGTCTATCGTCATTGCCAGTATCTCAGGAAGGAATTCTTTGACTCTTGTGCTGATGCTTATGGGATAGTTTTCTTGTGTGAAAAATGCTTTCTTCGCGTCTTCTATTGCAATTTTTTCTTCAAAGTACGCCAGAAGAAGGACCTCATTGATGAGTAGCTCCGAGCTGGTACCTATCAGGATGCTACTTGTTAAATAGTCGCCTTTCTCGAACGCTGCGAGGGCTTGCATGCGGACGTGAGAAAAGCCATCGAATATGTCAGAGTATTGGTTTTTCATTATCTGAACTATGTGTATTTTTGTCTCTTCGGGAATATAATCCTCATCTTCGTCTTCGAAGCCATACCCCTCATGCGTTATGAGTGCAATTATGTCGATAAAATTATAGTCCATGTCGGTTAGCACATACGGGATCAGCTTTGATGTATTTTTTTCATTCAGTAGGGTCGTAGGTTTCTTTGTCGCTACGTGATAGGCCTTCTGGAATCTTCGAGCGAACGCAAGCGCATCGTGGTAGCATCGTTCCGGATTCGAAGCGACACAGTATATTTGAAGTACTGTTGTATTGTGTTTCGGAATGTTGAATTTTTTCCTTGTCCATTCTCCTCTTATCCGGTCGATTACTGCATGCCTAGATGTATAGGAGTCGTATACTTGCGATTGATCCGCACGCACTTGATGGACCTTGAGTTCGAACACGTTTCTTCTACCATCGCGCTCACCAAATATCGCCCCGTCTTTGATCCCGAGGGATTCATGTAGGGGGAAGAAGAAGTGGATTAGCTGCATGTTTTTAGTGTATCTGCGCTCGCTACTTATATCAAATCTACAACACTACGAGACTGAAGTTCGTATGACCTGCAGGGTACACAGATCAAAGTCATTACCCGCAAGAAGTAATTGACAATTTAGAGAAATGTAATTACAATGTAATTACTATGAATCGGTCAATTATTGCAGTTGGAAATTCGCGTGGGATTAGGATTCCCAAGGCGCTCTTGGAGCAGAGTGGATTTGCGAAAGATCAAAAAGTTGAGTTGCGCGCCAAACAAGGCATAATCGAGGTTGTCGCGTCAGCACCCACCGTTCCTGTACGGGAAGTCAAAATGACGCAGTCTGTAGGCGACGGAGCCAGTGAGGTATCAATACTGTCAGAATCAGCATTGGCGAAGGATTGGTCGCAACCAGAAGAGGACACGGCATGGGCGTTTTTGCAGTAGGGGACGTTGTTGCGTGTGCATTTCCGTTCTCAGACCTGTCGGATCAGAAGATGCGGCCTGCTTTCGTTCTAGCCGTTGCGGAGTATGGCGACGTAATACTTTGCCAGATTACATCTAGGTCCTACTCAAGTAACACAGCAATACGGATAAGAGGGGAGGATTTTTCGATGGGTATCTTACCGATAGACAGTTACGTTAGGCCAGACAAAATATTCACAGCCGACCAGAGCATTATCAAAAAGAAACTTGGATGCTTGAAGCTACCCACGCAGTCACGGATTCTAGATGACGTGCGATCTATGTTTACCGACAAGAGCAGCGACAATGAATAAATATCAAAAGCTTGAAGAGTTAATTGTCCAAGAGTACGCAGCAAAGCATACGTCGCGTTGTGCCTGGGCTGTAGCACAAAAAACCATGTGAAATACTGCAGAGGTCCTGAGCTTTCTATACCATCCGTATTTTTTTACCCCTGTTAACGCTCCGAGCGTTAAGTCGTTTGGGTCTACTTGAGTCGTGTGGTATGGTTTTAGGATGATGTATCCAGTGCGTACACCTAGCTGCAATAGCTTGCCCTCCTCGTCAATGTAGGGGGATGTTTGGTGTTGTACTCAAGGACATGCGAAGCTCTCCTCCTAAAACACAAGCATAATTGTGTGAAATGACCGAAAAAACCTTGAACAACTATTGTATACTAAGAGGTAGATTATGATTGATATTCAAATACTTCGGGATAACCCGGAACTGATACAACGAAAAAGCAAAGAAAAACAAGTCGATGTCGACGTTGACAAGATCCTTGCACTCGACGCAGAGCGACTCGAGCTGATCCGACAGGTCGAAGACCTGCGCCAGAAGCGCAACGAAAACAGCGCCAAGATGAAAGGCGGAGGCAAACCTGACCAGGCTGCAATAGACGAAGGCAAGCAGATCAAAGTAGAGCTTGCCGACCGCGAATCTCAGCTGAGACAGTCAGAAGAAGAGTTTGATGAGTTATTCGGGGCGATCCCAAACATACCGCTCAACCATGTACCGACAGGGGAGACAGAGGATGAAAACGTCGTCAAGAAGACAGTAGGTGAAAAGCCTCAGTTCGACTTCGAACCACGCACACACTGGGAGATAGCCAAGCAACGTGACTTGTTCGACAAAGAACGTGCAGCAAAAGTGTCTGGGAGCAGGTTTGTATACCTAAAAGGTGGGCTTGTCCGTCTGCAGTTTGCAATAGTGCAGTTTGTGATGGACACACTTGATGACGAGAGTGTGATTGAGAGGCTTATAAAGGATAACGATCTCCAGATCAAAGTGACCCCTTTTGTGCCGGTACTGCCCCCGGCACTATTGCGCACCGAACCGTACAAAGCAAGTGCACGACTGAACGCAGAAGAAACAACCTACAAGCTCGAAGGTGACGACTTATGGTTGAACGCTAGTGCAGAGCACACTCTCTGTACGATGTATTGGGATGAGATCATCCCTCAAGACCAACTACCTATACGATATATAGGATATAGTACAAGCTTCCGTCGTGAAGCCGGTACTTATGGCAAAGACACAGAGGGTATTATTCGTTTGCACCAGTTCGACAAGCTCGAAATGCAGATATTTAGCGACGCAGAGACGGGCTTTGACGAACATAAGTTGATGATCGCAATTCAGGAATATTTTGTACAGGCGCTGGGCCTGCGCTACAACTTCATTGAGAAATGCACAGCCGATATTGGGACTGCAAATGCGAGCGGCGTAGACATTGACTGTTGGTTCCCGGGGCAGGGCCGGTACATAGAGACTCACACTGCCGACTATATGACCGATTATCAGACGCGAGACTTGAACACTCGTACCAAAAAAGACGGCAAGACAGAGTTGTTGCACACAAATGATGCAACCGCGTTCGCACTAAGTCGTATTCTGGCCGCGGTAGTCGAGAACTACCAGAACGAAGACGGCACAGTGCGGGTTCCGGACGTATTACAAAAATATATGGGAGGCAGAACAACACTATGATAGATAACATTGCGATATCAGGCATCTCAGCAGAAGTCACCACAGATCTTGAAAAATACATCAACAAGAAGATAGGCAAACTGGATAAACACCTACCTAAAGATCAGCGTGATTCTGTGCGGGCAGATGTGAAGCTCAAAGAATCCGTGAGCAAAAAAGCAGGCAAAAAATGCAGTTGTGAAGTTATTTTACACGTACCAGGTGCTCGCCTGACTGCAGAGGAGTCTACAGTAAACATGTTTGCTGCAGTTGATATAGTAGAGGCAAAACTACAGAGTCAGTTGAAAAAGCACAAAGAAAAACATTCACAGTCGCACGACAAACGCATGAATTCTCGTGCACGCCGCGTGCTCGGTAAGATCAAAGCCCCTCGTTTTCGTCGCTAATGGTTGGTTGTGCTTTTCACCTCGGATAGCGCTCGCGTTAGAGGGTGCTCCTGCGATATACTAGCTGTAACTAAACAGATTTATCATGTATACGAGAGGGATTTGACGGCATATAGATGAAGAAAGCGATCAAAAAAGTACTAGGTGACCCCGAGGCAAAAACACTTAAACGACTCAGTAAACGTGCAAAAGAAATTAACGCACTCGAAGAAACCTACAAAAAACTGTCTGACAGTAAACTCAAAGCTAAGACTGCCGAGTTCCGCACAAAACTAGAAAACAAAAAATCAAAAGAGGCGATGGACAAAGTCCTCGACAAAATCCTACCGGATGCATTTGCCGTCGTACGTGAAACCGCGTGGCGCCAAATAGAGCAGCGTCACTACGATGTGCAGCTTATCGGTGGCATGGTTCTGCACGAAGGCACAGTAGCAGAAATGAAGACAGGTGAAGGTAAAACGCTTGTTGCGACACTGCCGGTGTATCTAAATGCGCTCACGGGCAAAGGCGTGCATGTCGTGACCGTGAACGAATACCTCGCACAACGAGACGCCGGCTGGATGGCAGAAGTCTATCACGCGCTTGGCCTGCAGACAGCCGTAATCATACCTGACCACTCATATGTGTATGACCCTGAGTACACGAACGAAGACAGCAAAGACTATCGTCTCAAACACCTCCGTCCGTGCACCCGCCAGGAAGCGTATGCGGCAGATATAACGTATGGCACAAACAACGAGTTTGGGTTTGATTTCCTGCGGGACAACATGGTTCGTGAAGTCGAGCAGCTGCGCCAGCGTGAACATTATTTCGCGATCGTGGACGAAGTAGACTCGATCTTGATCGACGAAGCTCGAACACCGCTGATCATATCCGCACCGTCGGCCACGAGTGGCGTGAGTTATGAGCAGTTTTCTAAGCTTGCTCGCCAGCTCAAGCGTGACGAGCATTTTGAAGTGGACGAAAAACGTCGTGCTGTCGTATTAACTGACGCTGGTATCACGTTCGTTGAAAAAGCCCTCGGCATCAGCAACCTCTACGACACTGCTAATATCCGGACAATATTCCACCTCGACCAAGCGCTTCGCGCTGAAGCGCTGTTCAAACGCGACAAAGATTATGTTGTCTCAAAAGACGGCGAAGTCGTGATCGTGGACGAACACACTGGTCGACTCTTGGCTGGGCGGCGCTACAACGAAGGCCTCCACCAGGCGATAGAAGCCAAAGAAAACGTCGAAGTCCAGCAGGAATCCATGACGCTCGCAACGATCAGTTTCCAGAACTATTTCCGTATGTACGAAAAACTGTCAGGTATGACTGGTACTGCTAAAACTGAGGCTGAAGAATTCCACCAAATTTACTCACTCGAAACAATCGAAGTGCCGTCAAACAAGCCGCTCGCACGAAAAGACGAATCAGACAAAATTTACCGCAGCAAAGCCGGTAAATACGATGCCATAATCGAGCAGGTGAAAGAACTCCAAGACAGCGGCCAGCCCGTTTTGATCGGAACAGGGGCGATCGAGCACAACGAAGAGCTCGGCCGTTTGCTGACGAAAGCCGGCATCAAACACGAAGTCCTAAACGCGAAAAACAACGAGAGAGAAGCAAACATCGTAGAAAAAGCCGGCCAGCAAGGAGCCGTTACGCTCGCGACAAACATAGCAGGCCGTGGTACTGACATCGTACTAGGCGACGGCGTGAAAGAGCTCGGAGGTTTGTACGTCATTGGTGCGGAACGTCACGAATCTCGCCGTATAGATAACCAGCTGCGTGGACGTGCAGGCCGTCAAGGTGACCCGGGTCATACACAGTTCTACGTGAGTACTGAAGACGACCTCATGCGTGTGTTCGGTGGTGACCGCGTCGCCAATGTCATGAACCGACTGAAGATCGACGATCAGACCCCGATACAGAACAGGGTAATTAGTAAAAGTCTGGAAGCAGCGCAAAAACGTGTCGAAGGGTTTAACTTCGATATGCGTAAAAACGTCGTGCAGTACGATGACGTGATGAACCGTCACCGTATGGCTATCTACACCTTGCGCCGCGAAATCCTCAAGCAAACAGAAATAAGTGGCAAGATCAAAGATTTCATCAGTGAGCAGGTGCACTACATGGCCGAGTCTCCTGAAAGCTATAGCGACGAGTTTGAAACACAGCTCAAAGAAGTGTTCGGACTGGAAGACAGCGTCATAGACGGGCTTTTCGACGTAGAAGCAGAGAAGTTCGCACAGTCACTCGAAAAAGAAGTGCTCAAACTCTATAAGCAGAAATCTGAAGAGTTTGGCGATGAAATCATCGACAAAGTGCAGCGGGATATATACCTACAGGTGATGGACAACTTATGGATGCAGCACCTGGAGAATATGGATCATCTACGGCAGGGTATCCACTGGATGTCGGTCGGTCAGCGTGATCCACTCGTGGAGTACCGACGACAGTCAAAAGTCATGTTCGAAGACATGCAGGGCGTTCTGCGGCACGACGTATTGCGTGCATTGTTCCACGCTCGTCCTGTTGCGCACAGTCATGTACATGACCCGATTGAAACAGAACTTACTCGTGCAGCACGAGGCAGCGTAGATAACGCCGACAAAATTATTGAGGCAATCGAAGAATTCGATGAAGATGATTTTAAAGCAGTGAGCGAAGCGTCATCTGTAGCCGCTGCGAACAAAGCCAAAAAAGTCCGATCGAAAAAACGTAAAGCACAACGTCAGAACCGCAAAAAGAACCGACGTAAATGATAGCTGCAATGAGCAATGAGCATAGAGCAATGAGTGTGGAAGGTGAGCAAGATCTGACGGTGGCTATTCACTATTCACTATTCACTGCTCACTGCTCAGCGACCATTGGGAGCAGTAATGTTACGTCATAAAGTCCATGAGCTCACGTTTGCATCTGGCTTGAAAGGCCTCGTCATTGATACGCCCAAAACAGGTGTTGTCGTGGCCGAAGTCGGCTTCCGCGCTGGAGAGTTTTTGCTCGACACAGAAAAATGGGAAACAGCTCACTTAATGGAGCATATCCTGCTTGGTGCGAACGACTACTTCCCGAAAGCCAGAGATTACCAAGCGGCTATCGAACAAAACGGTGCGTATAACAACGCGAGCACTGGTGTCTATGACATCACATACGAAGTAGAAGTCGCAGATTTTGAGTGGAAGCGTGTGCTTGGGTTGATGCTCGACGCGGTTAGTACACCGAAGTTTCTTCAAGAAGAGTTCGATAGTGAGCTTAGCAACGTACGCGAAGAGCTGATAGGGCGGGGCAATAACCATTTTCGTCATCTGAATCTCGCTCTGCGCCAGAGCATGGGACTCGCGTCGCTGACTGATCAGGAACGAGTCGATCTCATGCACAACGTTCGTCGGTCAGACCTGCTCAAACACTATGCAGCTACGCATACACTATCTAACGCGCGGTTTATTATCGCTGGAAATTTCAGAGGTGATTACTCAGAGATTGAAGACATGTTCCGTACACGACTGGTGCTCCCGAAAGGCGACGGCAGGATCAAGCTGCCGTCAGAACAGGCTCGTCAGCTCGAGTCTCCGCTCGTGATTCGTAAGCCGAGTGTGCCAAACATCTATCTGTATATCGACGCGTATATTCAGAGGGAACTGAACGAGCAAGAAAAAGTCGCCATGAAAGTGGTGAACACTATGCTGACAGAAACGATGTATTCGCGTATTTTTGGTGTGGCTCGCGAACGCGGCTGGGTGTATTCGATGGGGTCAGGAGCGTACTATGCGAATGACCTGAGTTCGTGGTGGGTTGGGGCACAGGTCAGTAAAACGAACAGCAAGCCACTGATACGATTGGTGCGTGATGAGCTGATGCGTCTCAAAGCAGGAATCATAGACGATCAGGACTTTGAGGCTGCGAAAAAGCACTTGCTAGGCAAAACGATGCGCGCAGGTCAGACAGCTGGCGGTATTGTGTCACGATACGGCAAGTATTATTTCAACGACGAAATATCTAATCTCAACTCACTGCCGCGTCTCGTTAAGAATCTGCGCTCGGACCACTGTAGTTCTGTAGCTCAGGAGTTTTTCGAAGCTAATCTATGGGGGCTGGGCACGCTTGGATCTGTCACGCAGAAACCAGCCCATGACCTGCAAAGCTATGTCGAAGAAGTGTTCAGGCCAGTAGATACTCCTGAGGCAAAATAAACCTAAACAATATGTAAGCGTATAGGCTAGGCTCGCGATGAGTGCGGTATACTGGTATGCATGACACGAGCAGGCGATATACGACAGTTGACAATAGATATAACAGCGGCATGTGAGCAGCTGGATATTGATGGCCTGCAGAAAACTCAGCAGCAGCTCGATGAACAGATGATGGCAGCGGATTTCTGGAGTGACACAGAGAACGCCCAGAAAGTCAGCAAACAGCATGCAGCAGTAGCTAAGCGTGTCGACTATTGGACGGGCATGAGGCGTCAGGCCGACGATATACTGGAGCTCGCAGAAATGCATGACGCCAGTTTAGAGCAAGAGATTAACGAGCAGTTCGATACGCTGTCTGCTGAGTTCGCGCGCGCAAAACGTGAACTGCAGCTAAACGGTCCCTACGACGGACATGACGTACTGCTCAGTATATTCGCGGGTGCGGGCGGGGTTGACGCGCAAGACTGGGCGCACATGTTACTCCGCATGTATGTACGCTATTCAGAGACACAGAGTGTGTCGGTCAAGACAGTCGTACAATCGAGTGGTGAAGAGGCTGGCATCAAAAGCGTAACGCTCGAACTCACAGGCGGTAGCTTTTTGTACGGCAAGCTTA
>CALLJT010000065.1 GCA_938050265.1 Candidatus Saccharimonadia bacterium | reverse complement strand
ATCATTGCGTTGATCCTATGATTCATGATTAAATAATAACCACCTAAATGCGTGTTGTCAATTATCATGTTCTGAATTAACACTCAAAACGCAACCCTCCCAAATACTATCTAAAACCTCTAGAGCGATTAGCACTCCATGTAGTATCTTGCTTGCGGCTATGAAAAAACTAGGTTAGTGTCTATGGGTAGTGACTCTGTTTAAAGGTTTAGAACAATACGATAATTCTCGTCGTAATGCTCAGGTAAGATTCTTCTGCATGTAGGAATCAGTGGGAGTTCTGAACAGGTTCAACAGTTGGCAGCATCTCTTGCAGTATTCCATGAGTGATACTGATGATGTTGGGAGTCCAGTTCTGAAGACTAGTTTGTGTCAAGGTTGTTTAGTTTGAACTGGGTTGCACGTTCGGCGGCGAGCCGGGTGAGTTCGGGGTCTTCGTCCTGGTTGACGAACTGCATTGCAGCGCCGAGGAGCGGGTGTTTCTCTGCAAGTATGTCGTGCATGTCGCTGACGAGTTTACGGTAGCCTGGGTGGCCATGCGGTGTGGTGCGTAGTTCATGAAAATGAAACGCCTGACGAGCGTTGTAGGTGATTTTCCAGCGCATTTTATGACCGAGGAGTGTCGCGTACTGCGCTTCTTTGGTGTAGCCTGCTTCTATGAGGATGCTGTGCAGTTTAACGCTGAGCTCAAAGCATTGATCGAACTGATCAGTAAGTCCAGCATCTTCTATAAGCTGAGGAGTTTCATAACCGTAGCGAGGTGTGAGATCTTGCCATGCAAGGTCGTCGACCATGCGGTGTCGCTGCAGGTCACGGAATATGCCATAGTCACACACGATGTCCCAGCTGTAGTGAGCTTTTTCGAGTGCCCGGCCTGGTTTGTGCCTACGATTGAGCCGTTCGCCAATGTATGCCTCAAATACTGAGTGCTTATCGTCATAGCTCCACGTGTCGACTTGAGATTGAATGTCACGGAGGGACATATTGGAATGCTCGTACAGCATGTCTGCGGTCAGATCCAGTTCGTTTTTGGGCCAATACGACACCAGGTCCGCTGCTTTAGTTGCGCCGACGTGCGTGCTCGGGAGTTTTGCGTCTGCCAGTTTTTTGACTGCGGCTTTGGTCTGGGATTTGTAGGCTACGGTTGCGCCACCACGTGACGGTTTGTCGGCCCGCTCCAGAAATGTGCTGAGAACTGTGCGACATTCTTTGAGTATTTTGGTGCCTGTGTCGCGTGATTCGGCTAGTTCGTCAGCCATCAGGCTCATGATTAAGTTTTCTAAAGCTTGCCCAGACGCGAATATGCCAACCGTCGATTTAGTCGCAACAGGTAGTACGGTGCGAACAGAGTCGCACGCCTGTGCACGCGTAGCGCCTTTCCATGCACCGTCTCGCTCAGACTGTGGTGTGTCGGACGCGTCACGCACGTAGTCGGTGAGACTGCGAACCATGTCAGAGTAGAGGTCAAACACGGCGTCCATGGTTTGTTCGTAGACTCTCGTTGTAGCCATGTCGAGATTAGTTGGTGTGTAGTATTTGTATCGACCTTCTGAATCTTTTTTGTCGAAGTATATATAGCGAGTTGACTGTTCGAGGTACGACGCTAGACGTCCCCACTCGAGTTTTTTGGTCAGGAGGTTGCTGGCGCCTTCTACGACGACGTGCTGACCGACAAGCTGCTGGACAGAGTCATCGCCGTAGGCGGTGATTACCCGTTTCAGTAGGGCTTCGTCTTTTTTGGCCGTCGCTTCCGCGAACTCGTCGAGCAGCGTTATGCGCATGTCGTCTGCCCTGCGGCTCAAGCGTGCCATGGCGGCTGCAATTGTGACAGGACTCATGTGTTCGCTGAACGCGTACACGTTGTCGTCGGTATTTGTAATTGATGCAGATAAAAGCGTGCGGCCCGCATCTGTCATGGTGGTATGGCCGGCCGCATCAGTAGTGGTGAGTGGTCCTTTGTTTGACGGCGCATCTACCGCACCAACCGATACCGATCCTGCTGCTCCAGCTGAGTGGTGAGGCGTCGGGAGCTCTCTCTGGATAATCCCCCAGACTATGTCGTGGATCTGTTCTCGGCTCATAAGTTGCCCACTCCGTACGCAGTCGACACGTATGAAATCGCGTTTGAACAGCGAACACAGGTCGTCGTAGACGTCAACAGCGCGTTTAATGTGGCCAAAATCTGCTTCAAGTATGTCCGTAATGTGGCCAGGGTTCTCTGCCGCACGTTTAGCGAGTAGCTGCTGGATAATCTGAGGCTCGACACGGAGCACGATACTGAAATCTGGCCTCGGTATGCCGAGTGTTTCGAACTCGAGGTTGTCGTTCCAGATGAAATAGCCTTTGCGTTCTTCGACGTGGTCGAATTTGGTTCCTTGGTGCGCCATGTTGCTGCCAGTGAATCTGTTGGCGAGTACGATTTTACCGTCATTGAGTGCACGGCGTATGGCTTCCGCAGCTGCGTATCTGTCAAGCGCGTAGAATATGCTGGCAGTATATGGGCCGACTTCATCTGAGCTGCCGTAGTTGCCAGCCAGGTATTCACGGACAAAGTAACTGGACTGGTCGTCGTATTGAGGGAAATCAAACGTTACGACGTCGTAGCCTTCTTTTGACAGGCGTTTTGCGAGCAGCTCAAACTGCGTCTTTTTGCCGCTTGCATCGGTCCCCTCAACAACAAAAAACTTCCCCTTGCGCACCATTATGGATACCCTCACTCTTTCTTAAGTGTCGAATTTACGTACCCACCCGCTTTTTTATAAGTATAGCACTTCAAACTAGATCATAATGACAATTAAGGGTCATCACGAGTTTTTGTTCTGATGTGTATGTTTTTGCCGTCAGGGCTTTTTATTGTTCGATATGTACGGTTTTTGTTTTTTTCGATTTTGGCTATCAGTTCTTTCTCTAGGTCGTAACCAAGCATTTCGCACATGCCGAGTATGAAAATCGTCACGTCTGCAAACTCTTCTGCTACGCCCTCTTCGCCTTTGTTTAATTTAGAGAATGCTTCCGACAACTCTTCATACGCACGGCAGAATTCAAGCGATATGTCAGTCGTGTTGAATCCTTTGTCTTTTTTGTTTTGTAGGACTTGTTTTTGAAGGTCTGCGAGTATAACTGACATTATTTATTCTCGTACGCCTCTTCTGCGTCTATGAGAACCGTATAGTCAAGATTGACGGCATCAAACAGTTCTTTGGTGGGTTTTGATGCATGGTAGTCTCGGAGTGCTACTATCCGCGTGATGCCCGAAGAGTATATCTGTCGCGCACAGTTGATGCAGGGCATCATTTTGCAATAGATAGTTGCACCTGTGAGCGACACGCCGAACCGTGCAGCGTGCAGTATGGTGTTTTCCTCCGCATGGATAGTGCGTACGCAGTGTTTGCTGGTGCTT
Organism: Candidatus Saccharimonadia bacterium; assembly: GCA_938050265.1. GTDB lineage: Bacteria > Patescibacteriota > Saccharimonadia > Saccharimonadales > SZUA-47 > CALLJT01. The sequence goes on along the minus strand of CALLJT010000065.1, from coordinate 227 downwards.
GAGTCTGCATGCGTGCGCTCCTGCATTTGGTGTCCTGCTTCGTCACAGTCAGGTAATCCAGATGGTGCGCCTGCATAGCCTGTCATGATAATTCGGTTATCTCTGGTTACGACAGCTCCCGCACGACCTCTATCGCATGATCCTCTGAGTCCAACTGTTTTAACTATCTCTATAAAATATTCGTCCCATCCTAGGCGTGTATAATCTGTATGTTTCATACACCTATA
>CALLJT010000064.1 GCA_938050265.1 Candidatus Saccharimonadia bacterium | reverse complement strand
CCTGCGACCATTATATGCAGCAAATGCACCGGCAAATACCAATGCAGATATTACTCCAACAGCCCCTGTTAGTTTTAATGCACTTTTACCCATTGCTGTGTACCGCGCCCCTTTTTTTCGAAACGTATGTGATACGTTACTTTTTGTTATTTATATTCAACAGGCTCACGTCTGCGAGAACGTAAGCGGTATACGTTTCATGGTAAAGAGTACATCGCGAAAATGCAAATGTTTAGCGTATTTTCTTGCTCACCCTCCGTGAGCCTACGAGAACAGTCTCTTCAACCAAGGCTCCACTCTACGATACACATAAGTGTCATACCATTGGTCTGGTGCGCCAAGTTTGTCTACCCAGTACACCGTGCGGACTCCAGCTCTCCGCGCCGCAAGAACATCAAGTATTTTGTCGCCGAAAAACACTGTTTGATCCGGTAGTACGCCGAGCTCCTGCATAGCAGCACGAGGCATGTATGCGCTCGGTTTGCGCTGCATGAACGTAGCTGGATACTGACATGAACTAGCGGCAATCTGCGTCGCTACTCGCTGCGCACGATCGGCATGTGTTCTATGCACGTTTGACACAATGCCGAGCTTAGTGATCCCGGACCGTTCGATGTGCACCCGAGTCTGTTCGTGCACGACACTGCCGCCCCATTCAGCAATCGTACCTTCTATGTCAAACAATGCACACTCCACACCTGCTTGAGACAGCTCTTGTAGATCTACATCCAGCACAGACCGTACGAGATGAACTGTGGTTTTCACTGCAGGCCTGCCGTGAGCCGTGCCACACTATCGAGCATTTTATGCGGCAACGATCGGCCGTGCCACTGCTCCAGTGTAATTTTCTGAGAATTTACGAAGTATGTAGACTCGATTTCTAGTAGCTGCAAAACTGCCTCTCTGTCGTACACAATGGTGTTGACTTCAAAATCCAGCTCAAACGAACGGCGATCAAGGTTGCTTGAGCCAACAATCGCCACATCACTGTCGATGATAACTTGTTTTGTATGCAAAAACACAGGGTCTTCGTAGAGATACAACTCCACACCAGCTTTGAGCAGCTCTTCGTAGTATGAGCGCTGCGCATGGGCTGAAAACAGTTTCTCCTTGACCTCTGAATTGATCATAGTCACCGATACGCCCCTCTGAGCTGCGGCAGTAATCGCGTCGAGCAATGACTCGTCGGGCACAAAATACGGCACGACGATACGGACCTGTTCTTTTGCGGCATGTACCATCGCCGTATAGAGTTTCACGTTGTTGTCGTTGTCATAGCTTGGGCCGCTTGGCAGCACCTGCGCGATGACATTCCCTGCAGGTGGTGGCATGTCGAGGTCTTCCACAGTGTCTAGTAGCGGCTGACCTGTTTCTGCGAACCAGTCCGCACGAAACACGTTATTGAGCTGCCATACGACGGGTCCCTCGAACCGACCGACGACGTCTTCGTAGTACAAACTGTCTTTTCGCGCATACGTTTTGTCCACGAGGTTTTGTGACCCGCTATACGCTACAACTCCGTCAACGACCACGATTTTGCGGTGATTACGTAGGTCTGGCCGAGTAAACGACGGTCCCGGTACAAGCCTCAGCGGCATCATCGCTCGTACATCAGCTCCGGACTGTGTGAGGACTTTTTCGAGCAGTCGCACATTGCCATGTGGCCGCGACAGGAGTTTGTCATACAAAAACCGAACCTTTACGCCTCTGCTCGTTGCTCGTGCCACAGCATCAAACACAACCTTTGTTGATTCATCGTACGCGGCTACGAAATATTCGATATGCACGAAATCCTGCGCCTCATCGATACTCGCTGCAATTGACGCAAACACTGCTTCATAGTCAGACTGAAACTGCACCGCATTCCCGCGCTTCGGGGGCAGCCCGCCCAGATACGTCGCAAGCTTCGCTATAGAACGCAGATCAGCGTCCTCTATCTCACTGAACACTCCTGGGTTTGCACGGCGGAGTTGGTCGATCTCGGTTGCGGTCAGATCGTTGACTTGCTTGAGGTGCTCCCGTCGCCGCGTAGGAAGCTTCGGCGCTCCAAACATATAGAACACGATCGTACCGATAGACGGCGCCACCATAATCAGTAGCAGCCAGGCATTGGCATTGGCGGGCCGCAACTTACGCGGCACAATAAACAACATAACCAGCCGGATCACCCATTCAACAACAAAAAACCCAGCAAACAGACGATTCAAATCAAACATACTCACTAGTATACAGGTCTAGTCTCTGTATGACTGATCATCTTACAGAGACAGCTGTCAGTTAAGATAATTAATCTTTGCCAGGGGGGAGTTGTTTCGGGGGTTGGGTAGACTTCGCTTCAAGTTCGTCGGCTTGTTCGAGTGTTTTCTGAAGTACCGACAGTACACTTCGAGCATGCTCTTTACTCATGCCAATACGCGCTACCGCCAGCGGGGCCGGACTTGACCCTGCGCCCTGCATGAAGTTCATGATCACACCGTAGTTGTTGACCATAACCTGGATCATGTCTGTATACACGACGGGTGGATGCGGCATCATCATAGCGGCGTGTGAATGCCCATGACCCATATGATCGAACTGGTCCAGGTCGTCATACTCACCTGTGTCGTTTGTAAAATACAGTGACTCGTCCATCGGCTGGTCGCCGTAACCTGCAAGCCTCCACAGTTCTCGTGCCTGATCGTCAGACACATCAAAATGCTTTATCAACAGCAGCAATATGTCTTCGCTCGGACGTGTCTTACCAAGTTCGTATGCGGACAGTTTGCTTGATTCAATTTCTACTGCTCCAGATACCTCATCAGACGTCTTCTGGGATTGTTCACGAATAGAGCGTAGTATCTTGCCAAACGGCTCGAACGGTTGTATCTTTTTTCCACTCATTGATGTTACTCCTATATCGTAGATAATTATATCATCTATCGCCTGCTATACTGCTAGATATGTTACAGAAAAACGTACCTCTCGCAGACTACACCTCTTTTGGGATAGGTGGAACTGCCGAATACTTCGCAGAAATAAACGACACGCAGACACTCATTAACGTATTATCCGAGCACGCAGACATCCAACCGGTGTGGCTCCTTGGCTACGGCAGCAACACGCTTATATCAGACAAAGGGCTGCCTGGCATGACGTTCGTGATCAAAGGCGGCGCCTTAACGGTCGACGGCACCACTGTTATCGCTGACGCAGGCGTATGGTGGGACGACGTTGTGCAGGCTGCGATAAAAAACAACCTCTGGGGCTGTGAACTCATGAGTGAAATCCCTGGCAGTGTCGGTGCTGCAACGTTTATCAACATAACCGCCTATGGTCAGTCCGTTGGCCCGATCGTCAAATGGGTAGATGTCTGGGACCCCGACTCCTCGACCGTCAAACGCATGACTGGGGATCAGTTCATCTGGGACTACAAAACATCGGTGTTTCAGCAACCTGAGCATGCAGACCTGATCATCTTGAGAGTCTGCTTTGCTCTCAGCGACACACCCACTCAAGACATCGAATACCAAAAAGCTCTGGACGTCGCGCAGGAGCTCGGAATTTCGCCTGATACACTCGCGGGCCGCAGGCGAATTATCACAGAAGCTCGATCACGAGCTGGGTCACTCTGGAAACCGGATAGTGGCCAGGTCGCGAAAACAGTCGGCTCGTTTTTCCGTAACCCCATGGTTGATCAGGCAACAGCCGAGCGCATCATTCAGCACGACGAAACCGGCAAAACCAAAGAAGAGGTGCGCAAAATGAACGCCGTACACGGTGGCGATTCGAAACGTGTATCTGCAGCCCACGTCATGCTCGCCGCTGGGTTCAGTCGTGGCCAGCAATGGGGCTGCGTGAAGTTCAACGACCAAAATGTACTGAAAATCGAGGCCCTCGACCACGCACTCGCACAAGAAGTTTATGATGTAGCCATGCATGTACAGGCCGTCGTCAAGCAGACGTTCGACATTCATCTCGAACCAGAGGCCAGAATACTAGGAGACTTTGATGCACCTCGTACGCCACATAATTCGTGAGGCCACCGATTTTAGATCGCACTACGCATACGTGCGTGCCTATTTTTTTCAGCTGCTCCTGCTAGGTGTCGCTTGTATCGTCGCGTATACGGTTGCATCCTATGCGATTATCTACAAACACGACCAACGCTCACTCCGCCCTGAACAACTCAGCGCGATCGACGACCTATCGCAGTTCAGAACAGGCATCGTGTTCGGAGGTGGCGTCACAGAAGACGGACCGCGGCCGCTACTGCGTGACAGGCTCGACCAAGCCGCTGAACTACTAGAAGCGGATATTGTTGACCGGCTCATTCTGTCTGGAGACAACCGATTCGAATCATACAATGAGCCACGAGAAATGTTTCAGTATCTCGTCAACGAACGCGGCGTTAGTCCGCAGGTACTTCAAGCGGATTTCGCAGGGCGCAGCACGTACGAAACGTGTGAACGGGCGTCGAAAATTTTTGGCGTCACCCACGCGATACTCGTTTCTGAATCAACACACCTGCCGCGTGCTCTGTATCTCTGCAAGCACTTCGACATAACTGCCTACGGCGTTCAGAGTGACGGCGAAGCCAGCAGCGGGCTCAAAATTGGTCAACGCTGGCGCGAAGTCCTCGCCCGCGACAAAGCCACATTTAACACCATGATATGGGGTGAGCCAACCGTCCTGGGTGACCCCATCCAATTACAGCCACTGGAATAGTGGGAATTTTGCTGTGAGTTCGGCGACTTCTTTTTCGATACCCAGTAGCACGCTGTCCGCGTCTGCTGTGGCTCGGAATTCTTTTACAAATGCTGAGCGCTTTGTTTTGTCTTCAGGCATCGTATGGTCTTTGACCCGATCAATAACGCGAGCTATCCATTCGCCTATCTGTTCCATTTCTGGCTCTTTCATGCCACGTGTCGTCACGAGAGGCGTACCAAGGCGTATGCCAGACGGGTAGAACGGTGAACACGGTTCGTGCGGTACTGTGTTGCGGTTCGCATACATACCGGCAACGTCCATGGCATAGGCAACCTGTGTGCCCAGTCCATCACTGTACGACGTCAGGTCGACAACCATCAGGTGTGTTTCCGTCCCGTCACCGACAAGTTTTACACCGCGGTCTTTCAGTGAAGCAGCAAGTGCGTCAGCGTTGCGCCTAATCTGTTTGGCGTACTCGGTAAACTCTGGTCGAGCAGCCTGCTCAGCTGCTATAGCGATAGCCGCGGTTGTCGCATTATGCGGACCGCCCTGGAGCCCAGGTATTATCGCAGAGTCGATCTTTTTGCCGAGACTCGGGTCACGTTCCATGCCGCGCTCTGTCACCATGATCATCGCACCGCGTGGTCCACGGAATGTTTTGTGTGTCGTGCTCATGATCACGTCAGCATACGGAACTGGATCAGGATGCTCGCCACCAACGACCAGTCCAGTCACATGGGAAATGTCAGCCACCAACCATGCTCCAGCTTCGTCAGCTATGTCGCGGAATTTCTTAAAATCCATCTCGAATGGATACGCTGTGTTGCCCGCTATTAGCACCTTAGGTTTATGCTTTTTCGCTAATGCACGAACTTCGTCGAAATCAATGCGTGCTCGATCATCCACTCCATACTGAACTGCATTGAAATATTTGCCAGAAAACGTGACATTTGGATGACCGTGCGTCAGATGCCCACCCATAGCGAGCTTCAACCCCATGAGCGTATCACCCGGTTCCATCAGAGCAAAATAAATTGCACTATTCGCCGGCGAACCAGAATATGGCTGCACGTTAACGTACGGCACACCGAACAGTGACATAATCCGTGTACGAGCTTGGTATTCTATTTGGTCGATCACCTGACTACCTTCGTAGTAGCGTCTGCCTTCATACCCCTCTGAGTATTTGTTGCTTAAACAGCTTGACAGTACGTCATGCATCTCTGGTGAACCGTTGTTTTCACTTGGGATCAGTCCAATTTTTCGCAGTTGGCGCTGTTCTTCTTGGTCAATAAGTTCGTGTATATCCGTTTTAATTATCGCCATACATACCCTCCGTATAACTATATATTTATGTGTAGTGTGCCACCATTCTCACAGTGTGATATGTGCGTATATCAGATCATGTAATTAGTATAGCAGCCTCGGGCGTGCCGTGTTCAAGTAGTACCCACCCCTTGCCCCGTATATACCACGCATGATATAGTCCTGGGCATGTCAGAAGATAATCATAAACGCATTGGCGCCCTCGTATCTGAGATCCGCCAAAAGCGTGGACTCACACAGTCAGAGTTCGCTAAAAAACTCAAAACATCACAATCAGCAGTCAATAGAATAGAAAAAGGCGGTCAGAACCTCAGCCTCGAAATGCTCGGTCGCATCAGCGAAGTACTTGAAAAGCCACTCATAAAAGTCGGCGACCAAGGAGTCAACCTCAGAATAGAGGGTGGGCATGAACTTAAAGGAGAAATCACGCTCAAAACCAGCAAAAACGCTGCAGTCGGTCTCCTCTGTGCAAGCCTCCTCAACAAGGGTACAACCACATTCAAAAACTTCCCCCGCATAGAAGAAGTGTTCCGTATCATAGAAGTACTCGAAAGCATCGGTGTCAAAGTCAAATGGCTCCCCGGTAACGACATAGAAATTAAACGCCCGGCGCGACTGCAGCTCGACAAACTCGATACGAAGGCAGCGCGAAGAACTCGGTCAGTGCTGATGTTTATCGGCCCGCTCATGCACGAATTCAAAGAGTTCAGGATACCCTACGCTGGTGGCTGCAAGCTCGGTACACGGTCTGTTAAACCTCACCTGTACGGCCTTGAGGAGTTTGGTGTAAGCATCGAAGCAAAAAACCGCTATTACCAAATCAATACAACGCGCAAAAGCCCTGGCAGAACCGTACTATACGAATCAGGGGACACTGTCACAGAAAACGTGGTCATGGCCGCAGCACAAACCAAAGGCACGACTATCGTACAGATGGCCAGCGCCAACTATATGGTTCAGGACGTCTGCGGGTTCCTACGTAAGCTCGGAGTCAAAATAGAGGGCATCGGTACAACGACGCTCACTATCCACGGCGTGCCCGGGGACATCAAGAAAAACGTATCCTACGCACCAACAGAAGACCCAATCGAAGCAATGTTCCTCGTGAGCGCGGCAGTCACAACGAACTCCAAGATCACTATCAAACGCGTCCCGATAGATTTCATGGCACTTGAGATGCTTAAATTGAAAAAAATGGGGGTCACGTACAAAACTACACCCCGATACTCGTCGCTCAACGGCATCATTGACCTGGTTGACCTGACCGTCTACAAGCACAACGGCAGTCTCGTTGCCTCGCCACACAAAATCTACTCACGTCCCTACCCTGGACTCAATATGGATAACTTGCCCTACTTCGTGCCGATATGCGCAGTCGCGAAAGGACGCTCGTTCATACACGACTGGAGCTACGAGAATAGGGCCATCTACTACACAGAGATGTCAAAAATCGGCGTCAAAACAGAACTCGTCGATCCCCACCGTATCTACGTCACTGGACCAACGAAATTCAACAACGCCGACGTCGCCTGCCCACCAGCGCTCCGACCAGCAAGTCTGCTACTGATAGGTATGATGGCTGCACAAGGCAAGTCCATGCTCCGCAATGTCTACACCATCAACCGTGGCTATGAAGACCTGGCAGCTCGGCTCAACTCTCTCGGCGCCAATATCGAAGTCGTCCACGATATATAGACTTATTCAGGCTCAACTACGTGCTTGCCACCCTGATTGATTAATTTCTTGTCAAACGTCACAAGTGTGTTTGCGTACATACGTGCCTCTACGGTTGCATAGCAGTCCACGAACGACAATGCCGGTTTTGCTTCGTACAGCTCGATAACGGCATCCAAAAAATACAGATTATACGTCACGTTTTCTAGGCCGAGAAAAGCCTGGATAAGTTCGGCTATGTCAGCCTTATCGATCTCGTATACTTTGTCCAACACCGTCGCTATTTCTGTGACGATAACATCCGTTACATATGACTTGTTATTGACAATAAATCCACGTGCTCGCTTGGACAACACGGGGTCGTCATTGAGCATGTACCGTAATATTACATTCGTGTCGAGGCTATTCACTGTAGCCGGCTGCCCAAGCCTTCTCTGAAGCTTCTTTAAGAGCCTCACCACTCAACATTTTTTTGTGCGTGCTCATTTTGGCTAAAACTCGATCGCGTGTTGCCTCAAAATCTGCTACTAAAACACCCCTATCCACAATGATGTTGTTGTGCTTGTCGACCGACAGTTTGACACGCTGGCCCGGTCTAATGTCTAGTGCTTTTCGCAGGGGTGCAGCTATCGTAATCGTACCCTTGGATGTAACTGTTGATTCGTACGTCATGTATTACATTTTAGTCGGTGTAATACGTTTTGTCAATTTCTTACTTGTTGCTAGTCCGGTCCATATCCTGGTGCCTGGAGACCGCTTCAGCTCAAACTAAGAAAAAAGCGCCCACAGGGAGCGCTCTTTTCTTGGTGCGGGTGGCGAGAGTCTAACTCGCGTTGCCTGCTTGGAAGGCAGGAGTAATAAACGTTATACCACACCCGCTTATGATGTGATTTGGCACAGCATCCTAAACGAGGTTAGGTCACTATTCCTTACCTATAATAACTCAAACGCCCTATAAAACACCACCCACCATGCTTGCCTATATTGTTCGTGACCTAAAATGCGGCTAGCTTTTGTAGTAATCAGCTATATAGCCTCGGGTGCTAAATCCGTCTTTTGCCACCCCCAACCACACTGAACTGTCAGCTTGCGCGGTGTACTCAGCGAATGTATACGACTGGGCACGTTTATTTATTAGTCTATCCGTTTTTTCATACTGACCGGCGATCCTTTGGGTGATAAGGGGCGATTTTGGCTCGTGTATTGTCAAAAGTAGACCTGAAAAGATGGAGCCTCCAGCTATTGCTCCTGTGCTGTTAGCATGGTCTAGCAGGGTGATGTCATTGCGATATTGAATCGATCTCATTGCTTCAACTACCAATACAGCTCTCCAGTCTACATTTTTCTCGGTGGCGAGTAATCGAGAGTATGCTTGGTAAGATTGCCGTAGAATTGCCTTGAGTGATCGAATGCTGACATCGTACGACTTTGACGATAGGATTTCTGACACAAACTCAACTAGATTAGTCATTAACATTCCGTCGTCTGTCGACAACAGCTCGTCGCTAAATACTGCATCAATGAACTTATCAACTGATTTTACAGTTGGCTCATAACGTAAAGCAATATCGACGCACTTATAGTAGTTTTGCTTGTTTACTCTGTAATGATCAGTCCCTACTGGAGCAATAACGATAACTTTTTTGTCTGACTCAACAAGCTTTTTGTTGTTCTTTAGGAAGAAGTTAATTGTCTCTAGGAAATTCATGCCGTCTCGACCTGATCTATCGGTGTCTTCCGCAACGATATAAACAGTATTGCTGTCAACTCCAATGAGTAGATCAGCAAGAATTTGCTCAAAATCGTAAGCTCGTTTTGCCGGTGATCTACCAAATAGTTCACTGGCACGACTAGCGACTTTTGCTACTTTTGATGCGCCACGGCCTTCTATGAGTTTGTCTGCGATCTTTATGTCCGGCAGAACTTCATTGGCCTGGACAAATATCTCGCCAACTATTGAACCCCACTTGCCTAGTGCTGACTTATTTCCGTCGACTTTTCTGGATATGCTTGCCTCTGTGCCTAGTTGCTTTGCTACCTCAATAACAAGGCCGTCCCATAAGCCTTTTCGCTCTGGATAACGCCAAGCGTCAAATTGTAGCCACAAGCTGTCTTTATCGCTGGCCTCCTTGGCTATATTGTGCAGGGCAGTACTCTTGCCGGCACCGTAGTCACCAACTAAAGCTACGACTGCTGTCTGTTCTATGGCAGCCAAATCTATTTTCAGGCGTTCTGAATCAAACTCCACAAGGCCTTCGTTTACACGATAGTCCTCCTCGATCAGTCTTAGGTCGCGAAATATTTTAACTATGGTGTCTGTTCTCCCAGGTTTCAGGTAGGTAGTCTGGATAGAAATTCTCAAGCACAAAGTAGTACGCATCGCCAAAGTCTTCTGACCGTTCCACTAGGGCAGCCCTCAGTTCATCTGGCCCAAACCGCTCCAGTGACACTGATTCCTCGTTGAGCACCAGCTCGTCCTCCGTCGATATTTCGTGGACAATGAACATATGGTTCTCGTCTCTGCCAATAACTTGCCGGTGAAATATGGCCCGTCCAATCAAACGATAGGTGATATTGCGAGTTCCAATTTCTTCTTCAGCCTCACGGAGTAGGGCATCTTCTTCGGATTCACCAGCTTGTACATGACCTCCAACAGGGGCTACAAGTTGCCCAGCATCTTGTCTATCATCTGCTTGTCGCACTAGAACCCAGTCTTCGCCATCTCGCACATACCCAATGACTGTTTTGTGCAGCAGGCCTTCCTCATGTGCTTGGCCTTTCATTGTCTGACTAAGAACTTCACCAGACTCATCAATAATATCTATGAGCTCATCAGCCATTGAGATTCTCCCGAAACCAAGCGACAGAGGGGCCAACGAACTGATCTAGTAACGGAGTCAGGGCGTGAGTACCATCAGGTACTTCGATAAGTTTCGATTTGCTACCGAGTAATTTTATAGCTTGTCGAGAGTCCTCTATAGGGACAGCCTCATCGGCATCACCATGGACAATTAGTACAGGTATATCAACATCTTTAAGCAGTAACGCCTGATTTACATCCTCACGATCATCAAGCATCTGTTTCGGGACAATGACATGCTGACGATTTGTCTTGCCACTCACCTTATATGTGATGCTTCCTTCCTGGTCTAATTCAGATAGTAAATCATCTGGATAACGATCCCTCGCACTAGTAACCTGATTTGTTACTGGCGCCCAAATCACCAATGACACGGCGTCTTTGTGATGCTTGAGAGCTATGAGGCCGCCTAGACTGTGCCCCATGATGCCAATATGTTTCATGCCACGATTCTGCACATACTCGACAGCGGCGGTTAAATCCTGATCCCAGCCCGCTACAGTTAGAGGCTCATCGTCACTGTCGCCTGAACCGCTGAAATCAAACGCCAAAACGTTAAATCCGATGTCATTAAATGCCTTTGCTGCCTCCTCAAAACGCCCATGCTCCAGCCGGTCGCCTGTGAAACCATGACACATTATGATGACTTTGTCGCTGTCAGCTCCATGCCAATCACCGACAAGGTTAGTATTGCGGATGTTTTTAAATTCAACCTGTCTCACAAGCTATTCACCCAGTCTGTTATTATGCGCCTATACTCTGAGAGGTGGACATCAGTTCTTGGCGTGTGTGGCATTCCCTCAACAATGTGAAAATCTTTCTTGCCGCCAAGTTCGTCGTATAGTTGACGCTGTACGTCAGGTGCTGTGCCCGCATCTTCTTCGCTACCTGCAATCAACAATACTGGACATGTAATCTGGTCTGCAAATTCAAGTACGTCGTACTTCATCATGTCTTGGTGTAGGTTCCAGCCAACTTGACCAGATTTACCCTCAAGGGTTTGACTTACTTTATTGTAGTGTCCCCGCTCCTCCCATTCCTTGAGGAAATCGGGGTCGGCAGTATCATGCCAAATTCGACCAGATACCACTGTCCCTAGGGGAGCGAGCGCCTTTATTTTACTGAGATTGTTCGAGGCGTAAACAAGTTGCGAGATGCCCCCCAGACTGTGGCCAGCAATCACGAAAGGCGTACTATACCAAACTTGTTGCTCGGCCCAACCAACCACATCCTCTAAGTCCTCGATATAGCTGGTAGTTGTGGCGTCAATGAGCTCACCTTCGCTATTACCAAAAGCGTGTGTAGTGTCGAATGAGACAGTTACATAGCCAGCCTGGGCAAATACTTCTCTCATAACCTTGATATGCGGCTGTTCTCTTGACCCACTAAGCCCGTGGATAATGAAGACTAGGCCCTTATCGCCATCCTCATTCTCGACTAAAATTGACAGTCTCAGGCTGTGTCTATTATTGATGAACTCTTCCATGTCGTCAATTATAACAGAGGTGACAACAGACTCATAGGCCGATTTATCGAACGTCGCCGACGACTACTGGATGTGGGCAGCCGATGTGGCAAACAGACGTAGATCTACTGCACCTGCACAACAGCCCGATCAGCGTTAAACGCATTCGGCTTCCAGATCACATACTGATGGCCTTCCTCCGCGGGTACTTCAAACACGATGCTCCCTGTAGCCTTACCGCCAGCCACTATATCCCCTGATCCTATAGTGTCTAGTGTCGTAAATGCTCCGTCTAGGACTTGTCCTGATGCTGTTTGTATACGAAAGTCGAATACGTTGTATGGCTGTGTTTCGTCACTGACGTTCTCTAGCATCACATCTGCAATCAGGTATGTGTTGCCGCTCTCAGCTACCTCGAACTCATTCAGCTTTACTTTGGTCTGTACGTCAGTCAATGTCATCTGTACGCCTCCTACAGTAGCCACTTCTCCTGGTAGCACCTCAACATCATCCTTCTGCTTGTCCGCTCGATCCTCAAAGCGGTATGTGTCCCCGCGCGGAGCACTTACTCCATTATTACTATTGCTGGCTCCATTCAAGCTGTCCGTATCTCCACCACTACCTGCAGCACCACCTATACCTGCTATAAAAACCAATACGATGATTGCAGTTGCTATTTTGTGGTTTTTGAACCATTCCATTTAATAAACTCCCTGTTAAAGTTATATCTGTAAATATACCAGACTGAACACAAATAATAAACAG
>CALLJT010000063.1 GCA_938050265.1 Candidatus Saccharimonadia bacterium | reverse complement strand
TGATAGCTTAGGCGGCGAGCGCGTAGTCGTCTTGGCCGCTGTGTTGCTGGTTCTGGCTGTCAGGGGCAACGAGTGTGCCACCGATAATGAGTACAGTGAGTTCTGTGGCAATCTGACCTAAGGTTTGTGAGCTTGGAATAGGCGGCTGTTGCTCAGTAGTCTCAGTCTCGACCTTGCCTGTTTGATCGCTCTCGGTTGCGGTAGGCTGTTTAGGGAATGTTGAGTTTTCATGCGGCGGTGCGTCTGTTAAGGCAATGAGTGGGCCAAGGACAGCACCACCGTAGGCTTCAGGTCCATACTGGCCATATGCCTGTCCGTTCGGAAAGGCCCCTAGTACGAGTGCTTCTGCTGCGGGTAGTTGCTCAGTTGGCGATGTCATGGTTGAGATAATCTATCTAGTATATACAAACAGTATATATCGTTCATGATATATTGCAACGTCGTTTTGATGCGTGCGGGCTGCAGGTGGTTCTACTGTGTGTCCGACCATTGTTATTTTTACAGAGTCTAACAGAGGTGTTTTAGTTGATCGAGGTAGAAGTGTGATATATAATACAGTTTTTATAACATCTTAATAACTTATCAAAGTAAAGGTTCCCAGCGAACGTCCGCCCAGGACGCCAAAAAACTATATATGAAAAAACTACTCATTAGCGCCGTAATCGGTGCATTGTCACTCGTGCCTGTAGCACTCACGAATAGTCCAGTTGCCCATGCCGCAACTGATACTGCTACTTCAGAAGCTCTGCATGGTGCAGACGTTGAATATGCAGCAGATGAAGTTGATGGTCACTCTGCTTCACATGCAGGCGACGACCACGGTGATGGTCACAGCGAAGGCGGCGCACACCATTTCGGTATCGTGTTTGCGATGTTCGCATTGGTACTGCTCGCAGGTAAACTGGGTAACTTTGTCGAGAAGTACGGCCAACCTGCTGTTATCGGTGAGCTACTTGCAGGTGTTGTGCTCTCGGGCATTGGGTACTTCCTGACGACGCACGTCGGCGCAGGTGGGTTGCTCGGAGGCCTCGGCGAGATCGCGGCGTTTATTAAAGATACAGCGCAAAACGAAACCATCAGTTTCCTTGCACAGTTCGGTGCGCTTCTGCTCTTGTTCTCTATCGGTCTTGAGTCAAACCTCAAAGAAATGAAAAAAGTTGGTGGCCGCGCACTCGGCGTAGCGCTCATCGGTGTTGTTGTGCCGTTCGTAGCCGGCAGTATCATACTCGGTCCTATGTTCTTTGGTGACGAATCTTCGAACGCTCGACTGTTTTTGGGCGCATCACTCGTTGCAACGAGCGTTGGTATAACAGCTTCTGTGTTCCGCTCTCTGAAACTCACAAAAAGCCGCGCCGCTCAAACAGTGCTTGGCGCTGCTGTTATCGATGACGTACTTGGCCTTATGGTCCTCGCTATGGTGTCAGCACTTGCCCGCGGCGAAGAGCTTACTGCAGGTGTCGTTGCAGAGCTTGTAGTTACTTCGTTTGGTTTCCTTGCTGGGTCAATTATCCTCGGAACGTTCCTAGCGAAGCCAATCTCGAAGCTATTCAGTAGTATCCACGATGGTATCGGCATGAAACTTGCCCTTGCTATTGGGTTTGCGTTGACGTTTGGGTATCTCGCAGAACTGTTTGGTCTCGAGCCGATTATTGGCGCGTTTGCCGCAGGTCTCTTGCTGGATGCTGTGCACTTCGAACGCTTTAGTGACCCTGACATTGTGAAAGACATCAAACACCTCAGTGATGACGACGTACACGGTGAAAACATCGCAACGCTCATTAAGCGGCATCGTCACGCTCATGTCGAGGATCTCATCAACAGTATTGGACTGATTTTTGTACCAGTGTTCTTCGTATTTACTGGTATGCAGATAGACTTTGGCTCTTTGTTGCAGCCTAAGCTGTATCTTGTTGCCGGCATAATTTCTATTGTTGCAATTGCATCTAAGTGGGTGGCTGGCCTCGCGTCTGACGGTAGCAAAAACGAAAAGATGCTCGTGGGTGTATCTATGGTGCCTCGTGGTGAAGTCGGATTGATTTTTGCTGCAACTGGAAGTGCCATAGTCGATCCAGATACTGGCCTGAACGTTTTGTCTAACGAAGTATTTAGTACCATTGTACTGGTTGTCATACTCACGACATTTGTAGCTCCAAGTTTGATTAAGAAATACGGCCTCGCGCTGAAAGCAGAACAGAAACTAGACCGCGCTGAAGCAAAAGCCAAAGAAGCTGCCCAAGAAAAACGAGCTGCTACGCTAGCCGCGAAGAAAAAAGCTACTAAGCCAAAGAAAAAGTCTACTAAGAAAAAGAAATAGCAATTCTAATCTCGTTGAGCTTTGCGTCGTTTGACAATAGGTTTATACTGTAGCTATAAACACTAGGAGGTTTTAGGTATGGAAAAATCAAAAGTAAGCGTCGTTGTCGCAGAGTTTCTGGGTACTGCCCTGCTCGCATCAACAGTACTGCGCGTCGTTGACTTGTTCAGTCTCGGCAACGCTGCATGGTACATTTCACTCACGGTCGGTATGGTGCTGGCGCTGATCGTCGGTATGTTCGGCAAAATTTCTGGTGCTCATGTCAACCCAGCGGTGACAGTCGGGCTCTGGTCTCTGAAAAAAATCGAGTCCACTCAGGCCGTCGTGTATGTGGCAGCGCAGGTGCTCGGTGGAGCGGTGGCGTTTGCGCTGTATCAGAGCGTAACAGGCAACGACATCTCAGGCCTTGTCGACACAAGCTTCGACGGTGCATTGTTCTTCTCAGAGGTGATCGGTACGTTCATATTCGGCATGGGTATCGCAGCAGCTGTGTATCACGGCCTCAAGGACTACCAGGCAGCGTTCACGATAGGTGCAGCACTGACATTTGGTATTATGATCGCGACTATGACACCGGGTGCGCCAGGGTTCTTGAACCCAGCAGTCGCATTGGCGAACAACTCACTGACTGTGATGTACGCGATAGCGCCAGTCGTCGGTATGGTGCTCGGTATGAACGTCTATGCGGGGCTGTTTGCTCCTGATGCACGCGTATCAACGTCTTCTAACTCAAAAACAAAGGTGACGCGTAAACGTAAATAGTCGGTACGTTTCGTACGACAGATGCACCCGGTTTGGTTGTACCAGCCGGGTGTTTTTTTGTGCGAGTTTCTTTCGTTACTCGTTGCTTCTATGCTATGGAGTGACAACAGGCATAAGTTCGTTGCTGTATACATCGCACGAATCAGACGATTCGTCGTACCTACAGACGGAGAAGTACGTGTCTGTGTAGTCTTCTGCGGGGAACAGCCCGAACGACGAACCTCGATCGCGTTGGAGTGCGTTTTCCGGGTACGTCAGTCCTGGTGTGTCGCCTGACAGGATGTAGACGCCGTCTGGTGTTGTCATGCCGATGAGTCCCCACTGCAGTTCGAAACTGTCCGCGTCTGAAGTGTCGTCAACGGTCAGGATAATCCCCTGCTCTTGCGTGACTGTTTCTTTTTCAAATATGTAGCTTACTGTCTGCCAGGTTTTATTGCCTTTTGCATCGGTAGCAACGAACTCGAACACGGAGTTACCAAGTGGCCCGGCAAGCTCAGGTGTGACGAAGCTGCCGTCGTCATTTATTTTGACTGAAACGGCACTGCTGCCCTGTATTGACTTGGCCCGTACGGTCAGCTGTGCTGATGATTCGGTTGATCCTTTGATCTGGACGACGCCTTTTGTGGCATCTGCGCCCAGAGTGATCGAGCTGCTTGGTGTGGGGTCGCTAATGGTCAAAACAGGACCTTCGTAGTCAGCGAGGAACCCAAGAAGTGTTTTGTAGGTGTCGTTTTCGAGGTCAAGTGAACGGTTCCACGTAATAAACCGGTCGTCTTTGATCGCCTGGAGGCTCAGTGGCTGGGTTGTACCGTCTTTGCTCGGGTCAGCGAAGCTTTTGACGATGATCTTATCGCCTGCTGTACCTGTAATGTTCTGTGTGACGTCTTTGACGCTACCGTGGAATATCTCTATAGACTCTTCATCGCCAGTCGCAGCGGTGCGAAACGCAGTGCCCTCTACTTGGTACTGTGCGTTTTTCGACTGTACGCCGTATATGCGCGACCCTGACGAGGCGACTCGATGATATATGTAGCCACTGTCCTGCACCAGGAGTATGCGTGACTCAGTGAGTGTTTCGAACAGTACTTCAGTACTGGCATCGAGCCTCACTATACTGTTGTCGTCGATCTCAACCGCGGTTCGAGAAGCTGCGCCAACCGTGCGAATGCTCATGCCGGGCGTGATATCTAGCCCTACGGATGCAGCGTTCCAGTCGCCGTCAGTTTTGTATTCGACGGTGCCGTCGATGATGCTGATTGTTGCACCTAGTATGTCAGCAGGGTCGAGTGCACTTGTGTCGATTTCTGCTGTATCGCCGTTTGTTTCTGCTTGGAGATCCACCGGAGTCGTTGTACCACGAAATAGTGATGAAGCGCCCGCAGTCAGGATAAGTAGTCCTATGAGTGCGTACACTAATACCTTGTTGCGGTCTTCGCCTGTTACGAGCTTACGTGCCCACGCAATAATGCCTGTTGCTCTATCTACCATGTCCCCTCCCATAAGAAACACTATGAGGATCAGTATACTATATTATGAGCAATGAGCAATGAGCAGTTGGAGTATTAGAGCTGGAGAGTCTTAGCTTGGAGGTTGTGGGAGAAGTAGCTGTCGTGCGATACGTACATGACCGCTCCGTGGTAGTCTTGCAGCATAGTCTCGAGTTCTTCGATGCTCGGGAGGTCTAGGTGGTTAGTCGGCTCGTCTAGTATCAGTAGGTTGGGGTTTTGAGCCATCATGTTGATGAGCTGTAGCCGAGCTTTTTGTCCACCGCTCAGCAGTTCTACTGGTCTATCGAAATCGGACACAGGATTAAACAGGTAGTCGCTCATGAGGCTGCGGATTTTTTGATCGGTTACTGCGATATCGTGCGACATCAGCGTGTCAGAAATTGCCTCTGACAGCGTCATAGCGACTCGTGATGCAGCGATTTCTTGTTCGTATACACCGATCGTGACACCAGATGCGACGTCAACGACACCGTCGTATATCTTCGCATCGGGACGGGTGTCGTTCCAGGTGTTGATGATGCAGTTGAGGAGTGTTGTTTTACCCCGCCCGTTTCGTCCAGCGATATGTAGTCGTTCGCCTTCGCGGACATCAAACGTCACGCGGTCGAACAGCGGCTCGTCGTAGCCGAGTGACAGGTTGTGCACCTTGACGATTAGTCGGTCGGTAGACTCTTGCGCTTTTGAGCGGATCGTGATGGTGCGTGATTTATGCTCTGAATATGCGTCAGATAGTTTGGTAGATAGACCTTTGGCAGATTCTTTATCGATCCAGAATGTTGGCTTGTCTCTCTGCTCGAGTTCCGCGAGCTCCTGCTCCGCTTTGTTCTGTAGTGATTTGAACCGTCTGATCGTGCCTGGGTTTCTGGCTCGTTCTTTGAGCCGTTTGAACCGCACGACATCGTCACGCAGGTTTTGCATACGACGTTTGACGATCTCAAACTCGTTGACCTCTGAGCCTACTCTGTTGGTGTGTGTACGCAGGTACGCATCGTAGTTGCCGTTGTATGAATAGGCTTTTCCGTCGCGCAGCTCTATGACGCGGTCGACGTTTTTGAGTACGTCTCGGTCGTGCGTGATGACCGCGATGCAGCTGTCGCTCTGCCGCATCCAGGCAATAAACTTGTCTTTTGCCACGGTATCCATGTGGTTGGTCGGTTCGTCGATGAGGCAGATATGCGAACGAGCTTGCTGTACTTTGACTAGTTCGATAATGCGTTTCTGGCCACCACTGAGCGTCGTGAACGTACGTTCGAGGACGTCGTCCGGTAGTTGATACGCTGACAAGACAGATTCAAGTGCGGACTCTATCTCGAAATACCCCAGGTCCGTGAACCGTTCGAGCGCATCAGAATAGCGCTGTAGCTTCTTCTGGTTTGTGCCCATGGTATCTGGAAGTGTGTGGATCGTGTGGGCAAGCTCGGCAAACTCTGGTAGACCCTGTGTGATGTATTCGAGTACTTTTTCTTCTGTGTTGTGCGTGTGTTCTTGTTGGGTTGAAACAACTACCATGCCTTTTTTGATATGGATCTCGCCGTCGTAGTCAGTGTCATCGCCGGTTATGAGGTTAAACAGCGTAGACTTGCCGCAGCCGTTTGTGCCGATGATTCCGACTTTTTCGCCTTTTTGCAGCCGAAACTCCAAGCCCGTATATAACGTCTTATCCCCAAATGCCTTGTGATTAATTGATACACTCGCAATCATATGTTGTTATAGCATACCAGTAATTCAATTTTTTATCTCTGTAATAACAGATTGATCCTCGTGTGAGTGTGGGGTAGGTTTTACGACTACACGTGGTCTTTGGTAAGCTTGGAGCATGAAATATGTAGCGCTGCTGCGCGGGATCAACGTCGGCGGGAAGAACAAGGTCGACATGAAGCTACTCAAGGCATCGTTTGAAAAGCGCGGGTTCGAAGACGTTTCTACCTATATCAACACCGGGAATATTTTCTTTACAGACACCAAGAGAACGCGTGGCCAGCTCGTGCAGACTATTGAGTCTCTGATGAGCGAAGATTTTGGACTGGAGATTCGAGCTCTCGTGCGTTCCCAGGACGAGATTCAGTCTGTTGCTGACGCCCTTCCCGTCAACTGGACTAATGAGCCAGATACTATGAAGTCGGACGTCATGTTTTTGTGGGACGAAGTTGATTCACCAGACGTCGTAGACAAAATCCAGATCAAAGACGGCATCGATAGTGTCATATATGTGCCAGGTACCCTGCTCTGGTCTGTTTCTAGACAAAACCAAACTAAAAGTGGTATGCAGAAACTGGTCGGCACGAAGCTGTACAAACAGATGACCATTCGCAACGTCAACACCTTCAGGAAAATTACAGAACTCATCAGTTCTGATTAACTGGATTCCCCTAACTAATGCATATGACACACACGGGATCAGACGAGGCGTGCATAGAGCGTGAGCCCAAGTATCGTAGCTCCAAGAGCGCGGCGGAATGTGTTTGTGCCCTGGAATATTTCAAGCCACGCCCAGGTGAAGAGCGCTCCAAACGCAACGTCGTCGAACAATTTTTGGGCGGTGCCGTCCGTAATTTTGGCTGCGAGCGTAGCAGCGATCCAGACGATGATCGGTAGGTTGGGTTTTTGAAAATACCGGCCAAGCTGATTGTCGGACTGCTTCATAATGTCCCATTATAGGCTACATCAGGTGTTATCGGTATGTTTTGCTTCGCCGTGCGCCGCAGTCTATACTGGAGCTATCAATAACGTGCGCAACAAGAGGCTTCAGATGAACACAGACGATCCAGGTAGCGAAACAGATCCACATACAGCTGACGACGTACGTGACTTAAAAACTAGCGAAGCCAGGCGCCAGCAGACCAACGGCCCTACATTTGACATCATGAGCGACGAAGAAACCGCTGAACGCTCTACCCGCATCCTGGAGATGATCGACGAAGCCGACAGCTCGCTCAAAGATGCGTAGCCGCATGATTGATAACTGAATACGTGAGCATTTGTTGCATGTACGGGTACAGCTTTCGCGCAGGTGTTTCTTAACAGAGTAAACATGCATTTTGCAGGCGCTACGGTTCGAAGTCTTGAAGGATTTTGAGATAGTTGGCTTGGAGTTTTTCTGGGATTTGCGAGTGCTTGAGTGGTGTTATGTCGCCCTCGTTTTCAATAATCTTTGTAATTTCGTCAAAAAAGAACCCCTGCCTCGTAGCAATAAACAGATATGACGGGTTCCAGGATTTGTGCATGCGTTCGGCATCTTTGAGTGCATACGTTTTGCTTAGTGTATGCATGTACTTAACTTCAATAAGGCGCACTTCTCTGGTTGCATGGTTAATAACGGCAAAGTCAGGCGCAGTGCGCAACGTTTCTACTAGCTCGCCATTTTCTTCATAGCCCTGTCCGACTAGGTCAGGAATAATTTTCTCGTATCCGAATTCGAGTACTGTAAATTCTCCCGTCTCACGCAGCATCTGCGCAAAGACGGTCTCGGCAATCTTGCCTTTAACCAAATTCCTTGCGAAATCGATGTTACTGCTCATGCCTACAGTTTACCAGCAATGCATATTTGCTCTAAAATATTTTCTTGCGTGGGGTTGCTGATGCTTCACTATTGCTTATGTTCCCTGTTCGGCAGCGTTTGGGTCTTGTAGCTCATCAAACTTGGCTTTCATGGTGGGGTTGCCGCGGGTGAGTTTTTTGACGGTTAGTTCGTCTGCTTTGTTGTTGGCGATGCGGTAATGGTCCTCAGACTTGAGCAGGTTTTCTTTGGTTTTTTGTAGTTGGGCTATGGACTTGTCGATGTTCGCTACAGCGTCTTGAAACCTGTCTGAAGCAAGCCGGTAGCTACGGCCAAACGATTCGCGGAAGTCGTCTAGTTGGTTTTCAAAGTTCGTAACATCCATGCTCTGGGCTTTGACGAGCGCAAGTTCAGATTTGTACTGCATAGAATTCATAGCCGCGTTGCGCAGCAGCGTGATGATCGGTATGAAGAACTGGGGGCGAATGACATATGTTTTGGGGTGCTTGTGTGACATGTCGACGATCCCGGTATTGTAGAGTTCGCTGTCAGCTTCGAGGAGGCTGACGAGCACTGCGTATTCACAATTTTTCTTGGTTCGGTCTTCGTCTAGTTTATTGAGGAAATCTTCATTCTTCTTCTTGGTTGCCGTCTCATCACCCTCGTTTTTCATTTCGAACATAATGCTGATGATTTCGTTGCCCTGCCCGTCAACTTCGCGGTAGATGTAGTCGCCTTTTGTCCCAGCGCTGGCGTCGTTGTCCTTCTCAAAGTAGGCGTTTGGGAACGCAGTTGCGCGCAGCTTGTTAAACTCTGTTTCGCAGTGCTGCTCGAGTGTCTCCCCCACCATCTTAGTACTGAGCTTCGCCTTCATTTCTTTGTAGTAGGCAATCATTTCGTCTTTGGTCTTCAGCTCAGATTCGTATTTGTCTTTGAGCGATGCTTCAAGCAGTTGTTTCTCAGTGTCTTTGCTTTTGAGCGCACTTGCTAAGCTGTCTCGCTCTTTTTCGACTCTACTAAGTGCTTCGGTAACGGCCAGCTTCTTTTCGGTTTCAGACGAATCAACTTGGGCTTTGAGCTTCGTCAGCTCATTGTCTTTTTCGGCCCGTAACTCTGTAAGTTGTTTTTGCAACTGGACAAACTCCACACGCAGCTCGCTTTTGGTCTTCTCCTCAGCCAGCTCTACTGCACTGACCTTCTCTTTTTCCGCAAGCGTAAGACGTTCATGCAGCTCTTTATCAAACTCGGCGGTACGCACTTGTTTTAAGATATCAGCAAAACCTGCTTCATCGATCTTGAAAGCCTTCTTGCAATGCGGACAGTTGATTTCGTTCATTACTATAATGATACTATCTAGCACCCGTCTCTTTCATGATTAACTTTTGTTTTTAGCTTCATGCGGATGTTAAGACATCCTGAATTTGTCCCATTTTGGACCGCCAAAACGAAAATCAAAAGGTCTTGATGCCGCACTAAGTACAGGTTCTGCGGCCGCCTTCGGCAGCCTCTCGACCCACTTTTACCTGCAGCTGCAAAACA
>CALLJT010000062.1 GCA_938050265.1 Candidatus Saccharimonadia bacterium | reverse complement strand
ATATCTATACATCAGTCACAGACACATGTCGCCGGAGTTTCCGACTACGAAGAGTGGCGGTCAGCAGATCCGACTGGTGACGCGAACCCCAATGTCGTGACCATGCTTTCTGAAATGGGTAATGTGTATGGTGTAGCGTATGACAAAGAAGCAGAAGTATTGTACAGCTCTACGTACAGGCAGATAGGCTCTCCGTATGGATTGGGTGGTGCAGGTGCAATATACGCAGTCGGCTATGATCCCATCACAGGCGAGCCAACGAACGCTCCCACTATTTTCTTTGACGTAGATCAAAGTAGTAGCGATGATGGTATTGACTGCGAGACCATAGACCCGCGGAACGAGACAAACAATGTGCTCACAGATGATCCAGTTTTTTTCTCAACATACGATCAAGCTGGCAAGTGTTCATACGGAGACTTGGAGATTGACGAGTCGAACGACAACCTCTGGACAGTAGACCTTTCTACGCAAGAGCTTGTTTCTATTGCTGTTACAACTGACGGGATTGGCGGTGTTGTAGGCGGAGACACGAGGATCGACATACCAACTGCCACACTCCAGGGTGGCGGAACAGTTGCTGATCTCTGCGCTGGCGTCGTTGGTGACACGAGAGCATGGGGCATAGCTGTTAATGACGGCATGGTTGCAGTTGGCGTTATGTGTACAGCTGAATCAACTGGAGTAGACGCGCAAATAAGCGGACACGTGCTGTCGTACGACCCGAGCACAGGTGTATGGGACGAATATCTATCTGCTCCTATAGATCTTAATAACTATCATTTGACTCACGGAAACGTATCGTTTGGCTCTGAATCGACCGGCTTTTACGGGGCCTGGAGCGTTGACCCAACCGAGGTTTCGGCAGGCGTGTTCCACCCAGTCGCGAGAGACTACGCTGAATTTAGCGAAGCTCACCCTGCGCTCGCAGACATAGATTTTGACGAGCGAGGGTTCATGTATGTAGCAACACGTGACAGGAAAGCAGACGCATGGGGGGCCGGAATGTACATGGATGTCAACCAGCACCCTGATTTGCCGTATGGTCCTGGCGAGTTGAGTCTGCCTCATCAGCTTAATGTCTACGGTGGTGGTGAAATCATATGTTTTGCCCAGGATACGAGTACAAACACGTACAACAAGGAAGATGACGGATCATGTGGACCGCGTTCTGCGGCAGAAACTGTATATGACGGAGTGTCCAGCTATGACGGCTATACCGACGGTTCAGGTTGGAATACTGAGTTTTTCTACGGTAATGGTTCATGGGATGACGGAGTCGGTGAAGGTGAATACCACCTAGATTCAAACCTTGGTGGCTTGGCTTTGTTCGGTGATGACCTTTTCAGTAACAACATTCAGCCGCAAAACCCTTTTGGCTTCAGTGATGTGGATGGATCAACTGGGCTCACAGGTACAGCGGGTATACTCAGGCATAACTATACGGACGGTTCGCCTGTGGATGCGTATGCTTTGCTGCGAGGCAATAACAGATTTGACAGTATAACAGGGATACCGTATACGTCACCTGGCCAAGGCAAGCAGAACTCGCTGGGAGATATTGAAATCGCTTGTTACTCCGCCCCAATAGAAATCGGGAATAGGATCTGGAAAGACCTCAACGGCAACGGCATACAGGACCCATGGGCTGACCTAAACGGCAACGGTACATATGACGGTGCAACTGAGGACGAGATCGGACTCAACGGCATAACGGTCAACTTGTATGATGCGACGAACACGTTGGTGGCAACGGCCGTCACAGACCAGGACGGCAACTATGTTTTTAGGGGTCATGACCCATCAACGACCAACACGGACGGATACGCTGTAGCTCATCTATCGACTGACCCAGACCCGGTTGCAGGTGACTGGACAGGAATAGTGCCAGGCGGCATTTCGCCGTACGGAGACTATAGAGTTGTCGTAGACGATCAGGCTGGCATCAACGGCGAGTCGGCAAATGTGCTCGCGTCTGGCGGTACGGAACTCGTTATGGGCGGCATGACTATGACACTCACAACTACAAATGCCGCAGGTGCCCCCGGATATGCACAGAACTACGCTGCTGACGGTGCAGGAACGACCGTCTCTAGTCAGTTCGACCTCAGCGATAGTGACGCGGTAGCAAATACACAAGGCATGGGCTGGGAGATTAATACATACCATGGCAACAACGCCACGGACAGTGGCTCAGCAGCCGATGGCGATGACGTATCTACACTTGGCGGACCAGGAGAAAACACACATGCGTTTGACTTTGGGTTTGTATCCACCACTGTTGTATCTGTAGGTAACTACGTATGGGAAGACACAAACAATAATGGTGTCGTTGATGCCGGAGAGCCAGGCATAGAAGGTGTTACGGTCGAACTGTACGCTGACGACGGTGGCATGACTGGCATGTTTGACGGTACAAACACATTGCTGGCAACCGCTACAACTGATGTGAACGGTGAGTATGTGTTTGCAGGTCTGGCAGACGGAGACTACGTCATCGTGATACCGGCAAGCAATATGTCTGCTGGTAGTCCGCTCGAAGGATACGCGTCAAGTACAGGAACGCATGGGCCGATTGGTGCCTATGAAGGTTCAGCAGTACCTGATCCGGACAACGACATCAACGGTGACGACAACGGAACAGCAAAAGCTGGTGTCATAGCAGCAAGTGCCGTCACAGTGTCAGCCGGCGATGAGCCTGCTAACGATGGGGACGCAGATGCAACCTCTAACTTGAGTGTAGACTTTGGCTTCTTCATACCTGCTGCGCTCGGTGACTATGTATGGATTGACGCAGATTTGAACGGACAGCAGGACACTGGCGAAGTACCAGTGTCAGGAGTGACTGCCGAATTGTTCATCGACACTGACGGTGACGGCGTGCCTGAACCAAACACTGACGATGGCGGTGCTGTTGCGAGCCTCACGACGGACGCAAACGGCTACTATCAGTTCACATATTTGCCGCCGGGTGATTATTTCGTGCGGTTTAG
>CALLJT010000061.1 GCA_938050265.1 Candidatus Saccharimonadia bacterium | reverse complement strand
CGCTCATGGTGTCGTAGTTTTCTGGCCATCTGAGCATTTCACAGTTCCATTTGATCGATGCGAGCGGTGTACGTAGCTGGTGAGATGCGAGTGATACGAATTCGTTTTTCGCTGAATTAATTTCGTGCTGCCAGCTGACGTCACGAAACAGCTGGATGATCCCGTAGTTGTGTATGCCAGCGCGCACAGGGGATATGGCTGTTTCGATTGGGAACGAATGTCCATCAAGGGGTTTGATCTGATAGCTTTCAGCGGTGTTTTCGGTGTTGATATGTTGGCCGCTTTGTAGCACGTAGGCCTCTGGTCGATCTTCAGGTTTGACAGGCTCGCCTGCTTGATCGAGAAGCTGCACACAGTCAACAAGTGGTGTGCCGACTGCTTCTTCTATTTTATCGAGAGTCTGGATGCCTAAGAGTTGCGTTGCTTTGTTGTTGACGTAGGTTATTCGACCGTCTGCGTCAGCGGTTATGACACCGTCAGCGATTGCATCAATGGCTGCGTATCGCCGAGCGCTTTCTTCTGCAAGCCGTTTGTTTGATTCTCTGAACAAGTGGAAATACTGCTGCAAGGTGATGTCATGTATAAGGAACGCAATCGATGTCGTAACGGCAATCATGAACAGCGCGGCGAGGACTTTCGGGTCAAAGCTCGCGAACAACACACCTATGTTTGAGAGGCATGACAGGCCTGCAATAATTGCGGAGGTTGCCATAAGCCATACGAAACCTTTTTTAGCACCCTCGACGAGGAACGCCAGGAACACAAGCAGGAGCACCCAGAGTGTGTGCCGGGGGTTGGCGCCAAGTGCTAACGACGCGCTCAGTAGGGCAAGTGCCGTGAATAGTGTGAGAAACAGTGCACTCTGCACGTTTTTTGTGCGGATGGCATAGATCAGAACGCCAACCATAACAACTGAAGTATAGAGGGCTGGACGTAGATAGAAACTGAGACCTTCGATCGGGAAGACAAACAGCATGCCAATATTCAGCAGCAGCCCGGTAAACACGAGTGAGGTTGCATAGTGGGTTACTTTATTTCGAATGCTGGACGCTTCATCAAAATCTAAATCAAACACTCCGCTGAACCGAGTGCTTCGTGTGGCAATATAGCCGTTGAAGGTAGTTTTAAGGAAGCGCATATGTATACATACTATTTTAGGGGTGAAAAACAGCTGCGTGTCAGAGTTAATCTATAATTAATGTCTAACCAGTACTGTCTGGCCAAGCAAAATCACACGTGGGGCTGTAGAGCTATTTTTTGTGTAAATTTTTCGGGATGGTGAACCCGAACGTGCTACCGGAGCCTTCTTCTGAGTGAAAAATCATGGTCCCGTCGTGTGCCTCAACCATTTTTTTGACAAAAAACAGTCCGACACCTGTTCCAGCGGGTCGCACAGTTTGAGCGTTGTCTGCTCTGAAGAATTTCGTGAACAGGTGGGCTTGAGCTTTTTTCGGTACACCAATACCAGTGTCTTTGACGGTGAGTTTGAGCTTCTGAGCAGTACTGCTCAGATCGACCGTGATAGTGCTATCGGGGTGGCTGTACTGCACAGCGTTGGATATGAGATTCGTAATGACTTCACGCATTTTGACCTCGTCAAACATGCTGTTGGGGTATGTTTTAGGGGCGTGGAGTGCGAGAGCTATGTTTTTTTCCGATTGAGCTCGCGGCTGCAGGCGAGTGACTTCTTCTGTGGCGATGGTCATTAGATTAGACTTTTTAGGCGTGATGTCGACCTTGCCACTTTTGATTTTAGACAGGTCCAGTAGGTCCCGCACGATTTCGTTCATCCGATCAATGCCCCGGAGCGAAAGCGCGTTCAGCTCTTTTTGTCCCGGATTGAGCTCTCCTTCTACACCGTCTTCAAGCATTGTTATGAACCCCATAGCTGCAGTCAGCTGAGGCTTGAGCTGATGAGAGGTCATGGATATGAAGTCGTCTTTTGTCTGATCGAGCTCCTGCAAGTGAGCGTTGGCGTTTTTAAGTTTGCGTGTGGCGGTGTCTATTTTTTTCTGTAGCGTAGCGTTGAACGCGTTGATTTCTTCGTATTTAAGAGCGTTTTCAACTGCCAGAATGAGTTCGTTTGCGAGTATGCCGACCATGCGTAGGTCTTGAGCAGTGTAGGGGTCACCACTGAGTTTTGGGCCGAGGTACACATAGCCACTGTCGGCGTTGTGTTGGTTTAAGGTACTTTGCAGACCGCCCACTACTTCAACGCGGTTTTTACGCATGATACTTTGCAGCGAGCGGTGAATGTGCGCAGGTGGACTAGTGTATGCATCGACAACACGAGGCTCAGAGGCGCGGAGGTATCGTGCTATTTTTGATATGTGTTGTGACGGCGGATGGGAACCGTCTAAGCGAAATTCACGGTCTGCTTGGTAGTCGGTTGCACTGAGGTATATTCCGCAGTTAGATGGTTTAAGATTCGTGTTGATAGCTGACAGACTGTGTGTCATGAGTTGTTCGAGGCTGCTTGCACTGACAAGTGCTTTATTAAAGTCGTTGATAAACAGCTGTGGTTCGTAGGGGCGTTTATAGAACACTCGTTCAGTGACATGATCAACAAGCCTGCGTATGGGCTGGAATATAAACGCGGTACCGATTGTCATGCACACGAGTAAGACCTGCTGACTGCCGTATAGCATGACGTCGTTTATGAAAACTTGCGATACAACGAACGACACAACGCCCATAAGTCCAGCAAGCAGTACGAGTAGTAGCAGGTAGCCTGCAGATTTGGCAATCACAAACCGAATGTCAAACAGTTGATAGCGGATTATTGCAAGTGAAGCGAACCCGAGAAAAACGAATGTATAGAGCGGTATAAACGCAACAAAAAAGCTTTCCTGTATCAGTACTACAGGGAGTGCGACTGTGCATATGATAAGTCCAAGCATAGTGCCGATACCCATGAGCATGAGACGGTAGCGAAATCG
>CALLJT010000060.1 GCA_938050265.1 Candidatus Saccharimonadia bacterium | reverse complement strand
CAATGATCATGCTCTGGAGAAAGGACCTGTCTACAGGTCTCATTCTCGTTTGCGCATAATCGTATGGGTTGATTCGTTCTAAAATACACAAGTAGTACACACAAACAAGACGGACTCAACCCAAGAGTTGAATCCGTTTTTTTTAATTTTATGTAAAGAGGAACGAAGAAATATGCCCGGATCATCAGAAGCCCTACAACAACTAGCCAGTCAAGAAAGTCCATACACCATTGACGTCAGTGAGCAGCCCGCAGTCGCAGCTATGCCCCGCGAACCAGGCACCCAAATAGAAACGGTCGAATTTACCTCAGGCGCCGCCATGAATGTGCATCCTCAAGAAGTACGCATCAGCGAAGCGGCTGCAACGACAATCGAGGATGCCATGGCTGACTGGTCGGCTGCCTATCCTGGCGAACCAACGCTGGCGCAAGAAGAATATGGCGTACCGGCAGTTATTGCTCGTGCTGACTGCGTGATCAGTCCTGATGGTCAACTCCATGTATATGAGATAGATGACCACCCCGTTGGTAGCGGCATCATGCAGCAGCTCATCCCCGAGTCAGCACCTGCGTTTGGTGCGCTCAAAGACCACATAGAAAAAGGGCGACCGCTCGTCACAGAACTCATGTACGATGAACGGCCGTATGCCCACGACGATGATCTGTGGTTACCACAGATAACTGCTGCGACGCCAGAAGATTATGCGATTATCGCCCGCGGGCGTCGATCAAGTCCTGGCTTTGACGAGTTCATGGAAAGACATGAGCGGCACTCAATCCTAACTGGCCGTATACGTGACTCCAAGCGCCCACTTGTCGACATGGATATAGCGACCGATTTTCAGCACGTTGACGAATTTGCAGCTGCCGTAGCTGAGCTACCGGAAGATCAGCGAAAAAACTATGTGGTTAAGAGGGAACACTCATCACGGGGAGAAACAGTTGGGGTACTCTTAAACTCCAAGAAGCACAGAGGCGGGGAAACGATGAGTCGGATCAAGGGCAAGATGGAAGATGACAATGTTGTAGTACAAGCGTTCAAAGAACCGCCACGTATGAGCAATATTGGCCTGACATTCACCGATGCCGACCATGCGTTTGGCTTAGACATGATCGACCGCTCGAGTCGGGAATACAGGGACAGTGAGAGAAATGCAATATTTGCACCAGGAACTGAAGGTGAAAATTACTCGATCCTCCGTATTTTTGGTGTTCTTGACCCAGACTCTGGCAGACATGCCGTTGTTGCCGGCATGGCCGCATCACGACCAAACGTACTTGTGCACGGAGCAGAAGACGCAACGACTGCGCGCGTAACCGTAGGCAGTACAAAATAAAGTAGCTAAACCACTAATCCAAAGAGGGCACCATGAACAACGACAACAATAAGGCACTAGCAGATACACTCCGCACCCTAGTTGCGTATACATCAACACCTGACAATCCAAGCGAAGCCAAGCGACTCATGGAATACGTTGCTGAACGAATCACAGATTCGTCAAATCATACAGTGACTATAGATGAACATGCCGGTGTTCCGTACCTCATTGCACGGCCCGATACCGACGATGCACACATTGTGTGGAACGTCATCCACGTCGACGTTGTGCCTGCAGGCAAAGACCTATTCACTCTGCGACAAGACGGAGACAAGCTCTTCGGAAGAGGGACCTATGACATGAAAGGTATTCTGGCTTCATTCCTTCACGCCTTCACTCAGCTGTCTGATTCAGCAAAAAACAAGACTGCACTCATGCTAAGCGCCGACGAAGAGGTTGGAGGCGCGCAGGGTGTCGGCGTACTCGCAAAACAACACATCTCTGAGGGGGTCGCACTAGTGCTTGATGGTGGGCACGAATGGACGCTTGAAGAAAAAGCCCGCGGAGTTTTGCATATGGCAATCGACGTCACCGGCAAAACCGCCCACGCAGCCCGCCCATGGCTTGGAGATAGCGCGACAAGCCGACTGGTAAAGGTCTTACAAGAACTGGAGCAATGGTACGAATCTACATACCGCTCTATTCAGGACGACTACGAACGACCGTCTATGAACATTGGCACCATTAGAGGCGGCGAGGCAGCAAACCAGGTAGCCGAACACGCGATGGCAGTTATTGATTTTCGTGTTGCCACTGCTCAACAGCTGGAAGCTATCAAGACAAAGATCGAGTCGTTCCGCTCGAAGCATATTGATGCACACGAACGCATCTCTGCCCAGCCAATGGTGTGCGACATTATGAATGAGCATGTCCAGGATTTTATGGGCGTGATCAAGAGTCTTGGCCTTAAAGAAAGCGGTAAAGAGCGGCATGCTTTCGGTGCTCAAGACGCCCGATTCATAGCCGAACTCGCTGTACCAACAATTGTCACTCGCCCACCGGGGGGCAACCAACATTCGGATGGTGAGTGGGTTTCGCTCTCCGGCCTAGAGCAACTTAAACAAGTACTCATTAACTACCATGAAAATTTTGCAAAGAAACACTAGTCAAATTGCAGGGATTGTAGGGGGGCTAGGCCCAGCAGCCAGCAATCTACTCGCGAGCACGATCACCACGCACGTTCATGCTGAGCGCGACCAAGACCATGCCCCGTTTGTACTGCTCAACAACCCGCAAACACCTGACCGCACTAAATACCTCATTAATGACGGTGCCGATCCCGCACCTGCAATCATCCGCACCGTCAAGCAGCTCGCACGCGCAGGGGCAACATATGCCTGCATACCATGCAATACAGCACATGCAGAACCAATCCTTGGTCGTGTACGCAAACGTTCACCAATACCAATTCTAAGTATGATAGACCTCACCATTGACCGCATTAAAAAAACAACTCAAGCAAGCGGCAAAATCCTTGTCCTTGCAACTGAAGGAACCCTGCAAAGCGGGGTGTACAAACAGTCCCTTGAGAGCCAAGGAATCCAAGAAATAGTCCCCTCAAAATCCGATCGCAGTGCAGTCATGGATGTCATCTATGGTATTAAAGGTGGCGACAACCCGGCGATCCATAACGCAACAATTGAAAAAATTATTGCAAAGCACACTAACAGCGATGCAATAGACGGTGTAATTCTTGGCTGCACAGAACTCAGCCTACTCAGTAACCTGGCGGACTCTACTCCCCTCTATGATCCACTCGATCTGCTTGCGCGTGAAATTGCAGACGTACATACGTCCCAACAGCAACTCCAGCAATTCGATTCCAGGCTAGGCCGCGCTATGCGTCGGCCAATGAGCCCAGCCCTACTAAATCAAAGAGGCCGAGATTTTATGAAAGCAATATCCCGAACAAGCGACGCTTGACAATGCAAGGTGTTAGCAATAAGACGCTACATAACCTGGTCGTCGCCGTGCCTCGTGGTCATGTCATCGTAACTACATACTCAGCGATTTCCACACAATAGGTTGCAACTCCGTTCTCGCAGCATCTGCGAAAGCCTTGACACTACGCGAAGAGCCTGTAGGATAAGAAGCATGTCATTGAACAACAACGTGCTCAGCATTATTGTGCTCGTCCCGCGTGGGGTTGTTTGTTGATTGTTTAAAAACACATGAAACAAACCAGCCCCGGGGAAACCCGGGGCTTTTTTATTACTAAAAGAGGAGAGGGAACTATGAGCAGTAAAAGCAATCCAGAAGAACTGGATGGAGCGCAGGCACTGATTAAGGCGCTGGAGCAACAAGGCGTAGAATACATTTTCGGATATTCTGGTGGGGCTGCTATCCCTATTTTTGATGCGATAGTTACGACCGACACAAAGATACAGCTTATCCAGACTCGGCATGAACAGGGTGCGACGCATATGGCTGACGGCTATGCACGAGTAACCGGTAAACCTGGGGTAGTCCTGGTGACAAGCGGACCAGGCGCAGGCAATACAGTCACCGGGCTCATGACCGCACACATGGACAGCGTGCCGATTATCGTACTATCTGGCCAGCAAATCACACCGATGCTTGGCTTGGATGCGTTTCAGGAGGCAGACATATTCAATATCACAATGCCGGTGGTCAAACACAACTACCTCGTAACAAGCACAAACGAAATCGTACATACTGTACACCAAGCTTTTGCGATCGCAACAACCGGCCGACCTGGCCCTGTGCTGATAGACATACCAAAAGACGTCAGCTCAGGCATGTTTACTGCTACAGTAGCACCGCCTGCTCAAAAACCCGCTGCACTCATAGCCCAGAAACCAACACCTACTAGCACCGACATAGCCTACGTTCAAAACGCTCTAACGTCTGCGAAGCGACCGGTTATCCTGGCCGGGCATGGAGTGCTTATAGCTGGAGCGCATGCGGAGTTGCGTCAACTTGCACAGGTGTTTGATACCCCCGTGACGACGACACTCCTCGGCAAAGGCGCGATGGATGAGCACGACGATCTGAGTCTCGGTATGCTCGGCATGCACGGCACTGCATACGCTAATAAGGCGATCATTAACGCCGACCTAATACTCAACATAGGCTCGCGGTTCGACGACCGGATCATAGGCCAGCCTGACGCGTTTGCTACAAATGCCACCAAAATACATGTCGACATAGACGATTCGGAATTCAACAAAATGATTACCGTCGACGCAGCCATACGCGCCGATGCACGTGAGTTTATACTGGCGTTGCTAGCCACAAACACCAGCGCGACTCACGCACCGTGGCGTGCCACGATCCAAACGTTCAAAGACAACTACCCACTTGGCGTCGATGCCACTGGGCAACTGACACAGCAAGAAGTACTGCAAGCAATCCATGCAGAAACAGACGGCAACAGCATCATGGCGACTGACGTCGGTCAACATCAGATGTGGGCTGCCCAGTTCTATAAAGTCCGTTCACCGGATACCTGGATCAGCAGTGGTGGGGCGGGCACAATGGGCTTTGGATTACCGGCAGCGATTGGCGCACAGTTCGGACACCCAGATGCACAAGTTGTGTCACTGTCTGGTGATGGTGGATTTCAGATGACGTTGTTTGAACTAGCCACAGCTGCGCTCTACAAGCTACCGATCAAAATCGTTATCCTCGACAACCACTACCTGGGCATGGTTCGCCAGTGGCAAGAGTTGTTTTTTGATAACCGCATGAGTGGCGTAGACCTCGAAGGTAACCCGGATTTCGTTAAACTCGCGGAGAGCTATGGTATGCCTGCACTGCACATAACTGACCGCTCGCGGCTCAAAGAACAGGTTGCAGAAGCTTTTGCGTATACAGATGGCCCGATTGTGCTGCACTGCGAAGTTGGCAAAACAGACAACGTATACCCTATGGTTCCGGCAGGTCGACCGCTTGAGCACATGCTGACAGAAGCACCAACAGAAAAACTAGAGAAGCCGACGGGGAGTACGTGATGCGAGATATGAGGAATACGGTAGATGGTATATGGCATATGGGGGTTGTAGCTGCAGCTAGCCGAACTGCCAACTACTATCTCCCACCTACTACGAACGGAGTGAGTACATGAGTGGCCACAAATACACACTGAAAATCACGGCTCACGACAATATCGGTGTCATTGTCAGGATTGCGCAAGTGTTTGCGCGGCGTGGTCACAGCATTGAGACGCTCAACGTCGTCAGGGACGATGAACACGATACACTGCCGGTGCTGTATATCACAGCGTACGGCAACAAAACCCGGATTGATCAGATTGTAGCCCAGATCAAAAAACTCGTAGACATAGCAACGGTAACACTCAACGAAGAACAGGACGGATAGATACAATGACGATTTTCGGACCATACTCACCGATAGTGAAAGCAGGGGACTTGTTTTTTGTCTCGGGCCAAATCGGTGTGCACCCAGACACCAAAGATACAGGGCCAGATATACAGACACAAACATCACAAGCCATGAGCAACATGAAAGACGTGCTACACCAGCACAATCTTGGCATGGAAAACGTCGTAAAAACCACGATCTACGTCACCGACATGGGTGACTTCGAGCAGGTCAACGACATATACCAAGGATTTTTTGCAGACCCCAAGCCCGCACGAGCAACGGTGTCTGTCAAAGAGCTCCCGCGCGTAGCCGATACGCCTATTTTAGTAGAAATTGAAGCTGTCGCATCAGTCGAAAAACGCACACAGGAACAGTCTGATGAGTAAACGGAAACCAAGACTCACCGACCATACTATCTATGATATCGCCGTACGGACCCCGCTTGAAACGGCGGCCAAACTGTCAGCCGGAGCCGGGTGCGAAGTACTGCTGAAGCGAGAAGACTTGCAACCAGTTCATTCGTTCAAAATCCGCGGAGCATACAACAAAATAGCCTCACTCACTGAGGCAGAGCGCGCAAAAGGCGTGATCGCTGCAAGTGCGGGTAACCATGCGCAGGGCGTAGCGCTCAGTGCTCAAAAACTGGGTATCGATGCAGTAATCGTCATGCCGAAAACAGCACCGAGCATTAAGGTTGAAGCGGTAGAAGGTTATGGTGCGCGCGTCGAGCTGGCAGGCGACAACTACAGCGAAGCTGCGGAGCACTGCAAGCAGCGCATTGCTGACACAGGCATGACCTACATCGCCCCGTTTGACGACCCGCTTGTCATAGAAGGCCAAGGTATGGTTGCCGAAGAACTACTGGACGACAGGCCAGACATCACACATATATTCGTCTGTGTCGGCGGTGGCGGCTTACTCGCTGGCATTGCCGACGTGGTCCAGAAACGGGCGCCCCACGTAACCGTCGTGAGCGTCGAGCCAGAAGACAGCAATGCCATGCAGCAAGCGATCACAGCAGGTAAACCAGTTGAACTGCCCCACGTCGGCATTTTCGCAGATGGTGTGGCGGTCAAGAAAGTCGGCACACATACGTTCAACATAGCCCAGCAGCATGTCGATGATTTCATAACGGTCACGACCGACCAGACATGCGCGGCAATCAAGAGTATTTTTGAAGACACCAGGAGCATCGTCGAACCCGCTGGCGCACTCGCTGTCGCAGGGATTGAGTCATACGACATACCCAAAGATGCAGTTGCAGTGGCGATTTGTAGCGGGGCGAATATGACGTTTGAGCGGCTGCAGTTCGTCGCAGAGCGCACACTGCTTGGCAGTGGCAGGGAAGCACTCTATGCAGTCGTACTCGACGAAAAGCCCGACGCACTACGGTCGTTCTGTGAAACTGTCGTGCAGGACCGCAATATCACGGAGTTCAACTACCGCCTACAGACTCGATCGGAGGCCCACATATTTGTCGGCATCGGCACGAAACACGACGACGATAAAACACAGTTCGAGGCAAACCTACAAAAACAGGGCTACACCTACACCGACCTGACTACGGACACCGTCGCTAAGCAGCATATTCGCCACATGGTTGGCGGCCCGTCAGAAGACGCCACATCCGAGCAGCTTTTTACTGTTGGGTTTCCGGAGCGGCCGGGTGCTCTGCGTGATTTTCTGCAACTCATCGCCGAGAACAATTGCAACATCAGCCTATTTCACTACCGCGGGCAAGGCGGCGACGTCGGCAGAGTGCTGATAGGGTTCGAAGCAGCAAAAGACACCGACCTGCTGTCGCTGCTCAAACATTCTGCATACGACATACAGCGCTGCAACTCACAGAGTATTGATATATTTCTGTAGGAACTTGTACACGCCGCACTCAGCTTCTACCGTGCGCAGTGTACGAGGCAATTGTTTCTAGTCTAACGACTCTACCTGCAAGCTCATCAATTGCGTGCAGTCTGTAGTCTGCACCAGACTGCTCTAGCTCAAGCTTGTTTTCTGCGCACCAATGGTGTATTGAGTTCAGGTCACCGAACCTCAGGGGTGTATACGTCTTGTACCCGAGTTCGCCTGACAGACCGATACACTTTAGCACTCCCTTGATTTTTTGCTCAGCCTGGTCTGCACGCTCAACCATAGGGTCAAGATATGTTGGGACAAACTCGTCAGGCTCGTACGGCCGGTCAAGCGGCACTACCAGCGCAGGATACTGCGAAAGCTCCGCTCCGATCACTGGTTTCTGAAGGCCGCCCCTCAAATACGTACTGTCGGGTTCGATGTCTTCTCCGAGATCGCTGGAGAGGAGCGTATCGGCATAGAGTGCGTTGACTTCATCCCATTCTTCGGGAGTGACGGCAAACTGTGTCATGTCTGAAAAAACAAGGAACTCATCGCCACCTGTACGAACAACTGGGTCACCTTCAAACACTTCTTGCAGACTTTTAACTGCAATCTCCAAAATAAAATCACCTGCTGCATGCGCCCTCGGGTGCGAGTCATTAACTTGCTTCAGGCCAGCGACATCTACAGCCACAACACCGATGCCGGGCTTGAGCACTTCTTGATACGACGCAAGGTGATCCCGCGCAAATGCGCCAGTACATGGGTCAAGCCTGCGTATGCTTTCACGGTCTCGTACAGCTAACAGGGCGCTTCGTAGGCTCATTTGCTGTCCTGGATCGTCGATGGAAGGCATCGTTTCATCGACGGGAATTCGCTCGATAGCAGCTTCGAGTATTGCTAACGCGTGCTCGGTTGATCGAATTTCCGGCACTACTTCGATGTCTGGTGTTGGACTATGCTCACTCATAGCGATTCTAGTCCAGCCCCATCTGTGTTCGGAGTTTGACTGCCGTTAATTCTGCTGCTGTTCTAGCAAGATGCACCGCGTCTCCACCGTAGCGTTCTGCAAGCCTCCCAGGATCCCTCGCAAGTCTGTCGAGCCACTCAAGCCCCATTTTTTGCATCAGAGGGTGCGATCTCTGCGCAGACCCGGCTATAAAATCTATATATGCACCGACACTGGCCACAACACCATTTGGCAGCTGATCGCGGAACCGTTCTGCCCATATTTCAGATTTTGGTGAGCCTGCGCAGATGAGCACAAGATTGCCCCTGTCACGGCTTTTTTCGTCAATCTCTTCGAGCACTCTATCGGTATCCTGTGTGATATCGCCGAAGTTCATACCAGGAGTGACGCCGCTGAAATCAATAGCACTGTTCCAGTATCTTTCTTTACTATTACTGACCGCTGTGTCGGTGATTTCAGGGGTCTTTCCGCCCACGTATATAACATTGAGGTGTTTGCCAGGAATCATTTCTGTATTGGCTTTTTGCAGGAATTTCGGTATCACATCCGATCCAGCAATACGCTCAGGCAATGGTGTGTCCGTTAGATGACTGAGCCACTTCACTGGCATGCCATCTGGAAGTACCAGGTCGGCACGTTCATATGCTCTTTTCAACTGGCCATTCGGATACG
>CALLJT010000059.1 GCA_938050265.1 Candidatus Saccharimonadia bacterium | reverse complement strand
GCAACCAGAGGCGACCCTCCTAAGGGCGCCCCTGCGTGCAGGCGCTACTCGGAGGGAAAAGTGAGTGTGGGTCAGGCGGCAGGCAGCATATTTCAGAGTTTGGTGTAAACTGTTAGGTATGAAGCACGGTGCCCATCTCCTGTACAGTTTTGTTTTGTTCGTGCTGGATTTCGTCGGACTGGCTGTGGCGTTTTCGTTGGCGTATTTTATCCGTGTCAAGCTAGACGACCGCCCGCTACTTGAACCGATCACCGCACAGGGATACATGGCTGTG
The DNA here is from genome assembly GCA_938050265.1 of Candidatus Saccharimonadia bacterium. Classification (GTDB taxonomy): domain Bacteria; phylum Patescibacteriota; class Saccharimonadia; order Saccharimonadales; family SZUA-47; genus CALLJT01. The sequence goes on along the minus strand of CALLJT010000059.1, from coordinate 6,686 downwards.
ATCGCAGTATTACTGGTGTTTTGGCTGGTGATCTACGCGCTACTGGGACTCTACCGAGCACGCGTGTTTGAGAACAGATTCAAAGAAGCGCTCCTCCTACTTATCGGGTCGTTTATCGGTATATTGTTTTTGATTGGCTCAGAGTACGTGCTGAACCGCGCCATATTCCCGGCACGACTGGTGACGGTGTATGGGTTTGCACTGGCGTTTTTCTTGACCCTGCTCATGCGCACCATTGCACGAGGTGTCCGTAGACGGCTGTTTGCACGAGGCATAGGTGTGACGAACGTACTGCTCGTTGGCGCCACCCGCATCACAACCGAGATGATCAACCAGCTACGTGATCCGCGGCTGGGCTACGTTATCATTGGTATCGTCGGTGACCAGCGGAGCGCAGTCATGAAAACAGACACACACACCCACTACCCGTCGTTTCATGAAGCTGTGCACGGCATCGCCAAGCAGGACCTACACAGCATTATCCAGACTGAACTCTACCCCGACGCTACACGAAACGACGAAATACTTGAGTATGCTCAACAAAACCATATTGCCTACCGGTTTGTCCCTGGCAACGGTCAGTTGTTTACCGGAAACATCGACGTCGATTTGTTTGAAGGTATCCCAACTATATCCGTACACCAGACCGCTCTTGTGGGCTGGGGGCGTATCGCTAAACGCATATTCGACGTCGTGGGAAGTCTCCTGGCGATCATACTGCTGAGCCCACTGTTCGTTGTGCTATATGCTCTTCTCAAGATCGTTGATTCAGGACCAGCCATATACACCCAAGAGCGACGCACACGGTTCGACGATGTTGTGCATATATATAAATTCCGTAGCTTCAAAATGAGCGTCAACAACCTACCTGTTGACGAAGCACTCGAAGTAGTCGGCCAGACGAAACTAGCGCACGCCTACCGCCAAGGAGACGATAGTGTGCCAGTCGATACACTACTGCACCCTCTCGGTAAATTCCTACGCATGACAAGTCTCGACGAAATACCCCAGCTGTTCAACGTCTTGCAGGGCAGTCTGAGCCTCGTCGGCCCGCGCCCGCTCGTCCCGCGTGAAATGGATACGTTCAACCAAAAAAACATCATCCTCAGCGTGAAGCCTGGCGCCACAGGCCTCGCCGTCATATCCGGGCGCCGAGACATTTCGTTTGAAGAGCGTAGAAAACTCGACCTGTACTATGTGCAGAACTGGAGCTTTTTCATGGACATTGTCATCATCCTGAAAACGGTTGTAGTTGTCATGAAACGAGCTGTGTCGAAAGGATCCGTTGACTGATGCCCCGCACGGACGGTGACCCACGGCCACGTGTGGCTATTGTCCACGACTGGATGCTGGGAGGCGGAGCTGAACGAGTCGTGGAGCAACTGCTCGACATGTATCCAGACGCACCACTGTACACATCATGCATCAGTGAACAGTGGGCCAAAAAGCTACAGCACAGACACGTCATAACTGGCTATCTGAACTGGCCTATTGCGAAACACTTCCGCAAGTTTTTGCCGATGCTCAGGCAACGGTGGTTCGCCCAGCTCGATCTGACCGATTACGACATCGTCATATCAAGCACTGGCGCAGAAGCAAAAGCTGCAGCGCGCCTACAGCCATCAGCACAGCATATCTGCTACTGTCACGCACCGACGCACTACTACTGGAGTCGCTATGACGACTACATGAACAACCCCGGCATGGGGCCGCTCAACCCACTGGCTCGGCTTGGACTTCGGCTGTTTGTCGGACGCAACAGGCGCTGGGACTACCAGGCGGCCCAGGTACCTGACGTCATGGTGGCCAATTCCACCTATATCCAGGGGCAGATCGCTCGCTACTACGACCGAGATTCAACGGTAGTGCACCCGCCTGTCGACCTGAAACGCTTTACTGACACCCACGCACCTGATTCAAAACGGTCAGGGTTTATCGTCGTTGGTCGTCAAACTCCCTATAAACGGTTCGATCTGGCCGTGGCCGCAGCAACACAGGCAGACGTACAGCTTCACGTAGTCGGCAGCGGGCCTGAACACCAGCACCTACGCAGCATCGCGGGCCCCACTGTGGTGTTTCATACCGATGCGACCGACGCAGACGTTGTCCGCATGCTGCAAACTGCAGAGGCGTTTATCATGCCGAACACTGACGACTTCGGCGTAGTAGCAATCGAAGCGCACGCTGCTGGTACGCCGGTGATCGCCCACCGTTCAGGCGGAGCACTCGACATCGTCGAAGAAGGCGTTAGCGGTGAGTTTTTTGATGACCAAACTGCCGACAGCCTCGTGGCAGCCCTGAAAAAGTTTGACCATACACGCTATACTACACTCACTATCAAGCGCTCCGCAGAACGATTCTCTAGCGAAAGATTCAAACACAACATGCAACAAATCATAGATCGGACAACGCAATGAACACGCAGCCTCAGAACAAACCAGCAACCATACTTGTCACCGGCGGTTCTGGCTACATAGGATCTCACACGATCGTATCGCTTATAGAAGCAGGCCACAGTGTAGTGTCTATCGACAACCTGTCAAAAAGCACCGGTCGGCTCAACGACGGCATAGCTCAAATAACTGGGCACGATGTCGACTTTCACGAAATAGACGCCAGCGATGAAGATGCGCTGAATGCGTTGTTCTCTCAGTATTCGTTTGACGCTGTCATACATTTCGCCGCATACAAAGCCATCGACGAAAGCACCAAAAAGCCGCTGGACTACTACGACAACAATCTCGGATCACTCACCACGCTCTGTCGTGTCATGCGCGCGCATGATGTTTCACAGCTTATTTTTAGTTCGTCAGCTACCGTCTATGGTGACCAAAACACTGCATGTGTTGAAACTATGGACATCCAACCTGCGATGTCACCCTACGGCTGGACCAAAATATTCTGCGAGCAGATACTCCGTGACCTATCTGCGTCTGATCCGGACTTCTGGAACATCACGCTCTTGCGATATTTCAATCCTGTCGGCAACCACCCTAGTGGATTAATTGGCGAAGATTCGCCTGACGTCCCTGCAAACCTTGTTCCTTACATCACAAAAGTCGCGATTGGCGAGCTTGAATCATTGACTGTGTTTGGTGACTCGTATGACACAGTTGATGGCACATGCGTACGCGACTATATCCATGTGACCGACCTTGCCGAAGGCCACATCGCAGCGCTCACGCAGGCCGACCCAGGTATACACACCTATAACTTAAGTTCCGGGCGTGGCACCACGGTACTACAAGCCATCAAAGGCTTCGAGTCAGCCACCGGTCAAACCGTGACCTACACAATCGGACACAAGCGCGACGGCGACACACCGTATAGCTGCGGTTCCGCTAAAAAAGCCGAACAAGAACTCGGCTGGAAAGCCCAGCGAACATTCACAGAAGCCATGCGTGACCAATGGAAATGGCAGCAAAACCAGTAGCAACCGCCCTGTTCAGACGTAAATTACGGCCACAGCAGAAACAAAACATTGCATTCCACAAGCATAAGTGGTATAGTAAACACTATTGAACTATGCAATGCAGAGGTCGAGCATCAAACTCACCTATGAAACAAAAACAACAAAACAAAGGACCCTACTATGAGCGATGTATCCAAGATCTTTAAAGCCTACGACATCCGTGGCAAAGTCGGCAGCGAGCTCAGTCCTGAGCTGGTTCGCCGTGTCGGAGAAGCATTCGCACAGTGGCTGCAGTCTGACGGCGCGGTAGCTGTTGGACATGACATGCGACCAGACTCTCGAGCGCTTGCCGATGAGCTTATCGCAGGCCTGACGTCGCAAGGCAGAGACGTATGGGACCTCGGACTTGTTACAAGTGACATGGTGTACTTTGCACCTGGCAAATTTGATCTCGCAGGTGGAGCAATGATAACCGCGAGCCATAACCCTGGTGAATACAACGGGATTAAACTATGTCGCGAAGAAGCAAAACCGATTGGACTCGTAACAGGGCTGTCAGACATTCGTGACCGCGTACTGAGCGATGAAGAGTTTACCGCCTCAGACACACCAGGAACAAGCACCGTGAAAGATATCTCAGCCGACTATGTCCAGCACATCATGAGTTTTATTGACACAGACAACCTCAAACCGTTCAAAATTGCTATCGATGCTGGCAACGGTATGACCGGTGAAATTATGCCCAAATTCTACGAGCACCTGCCTGTCCAGATCGAGGAGCTGTATTTTGAGCTCGATGGAACATTCCCGAACCACGAAGCCAACCCGATGAAAGTAGAAACACTCACAGACTTATCCGATACAGTTACCGCAAAAGGATACAATTTCGGTATCGCGTTTGATGGAGACGGCGACAGGGTTGCATTGGTAGATGAAAAAGGTGCCCCTGTCAGTGGCAGTATGCTCTCAGCACTGCTAGCGACATATGTACTCGAAAAATCTCCAGGCGGATCAATCGTTCATGACCTCCGCATGAGCCGTAGTACGCTTGATTTGATCGAAGCACGAGGCGGCAAAGCAATCCGCTGCAAAGTCGGAAACACGCTGATCAAACAAAAAGGTCGCGAAGAAAACGCAGCATTCGGTGCAGAGATAACTGGCCACCTGATGTTTGCCAAAAACTATTTTGTTGATTCAGCGATACTCGCTGCACTCGTTGCGATTGAAGTATTGTCCAAGGCGGACTATACGCTCAGTGAATTTGTCGCACAGCACGACGTCTACGCACATGTACCTGAGATAAATCTCGAAGTCGAAGACAAAGAAGCAGCGCTGAGCGCCATCGAAGCTGCATTCCCCGACGGAAAAGCAGACTGGCTCGATGGACTGTTCATAAACTTCCCTGACGGCTGGCTCAATGTCCGCCCGAGCAATACGGAGCCCGTTCTACGGTTCAACCTCGAAGCTCGCACACAAGAGCAGGTTGACGACATGATTCAAAAAGTCCAGACTGCTATCGGCCAGTAGCGTCTCTGAAAGCCTGTGCAGCTACACGAACTGTTTCGATCTGCTCAGGAAAATACTCGTCAAACGGCAGATCGTCGAGCGCAAAGAACTGCCCAACAACAGGGTCGTCTTGCACTTCGACATAGTGCACCTGTACAGACTCCCAGCAGCGGATACTTTTGCGCTGGTGCACGAACACGAATGCCGGGTCTGTCGTATGCACACCACCTATTTCTGTATGGATTCGTTCAAAACAGGTATTGAGCGTCCCGTCTGCAGTGTCACCAGGACGAACCACTACGCCAGGTAAATGATAGGCATTCGGCCAAAACTCATCGTCAGCATCACGCTGCACCAGCAAGACCTGTAGCGTGCCGTCACCAGCCCAGCGAAACGGCACCCATTCAACCACGTTTGACGTCACCAGTCGCATCACCTGCACGAATATGTCGTGTGGGATAAACCCAGGTTCAACCTGCTTGAGCAAGTCTACGAGTTGCTGCTGATCGTTACCACTCATGCTTACAGTAAACTACATATTACGGATATACGCCATTACCGCGGACATATCGTCGGCTAATACTGAGACTGGGCGAATAACTCGGCTGCTTTCCTGATTGGCTCTTTATGTTCGTGGATTATGTTTTCCGGAAGCGCATCAACACTATAGAACCCTCCTTCTTTCGGTTGCTCTTGTGTCGTGGCCATATACACCTGCGAGCACTCTGATCCTCTCTCGCTTTTTCTATACTGCGTCATAACCCTCTTGGGACTGGACACCACAAGTCCTTGCAACTCACCATGGATAAGGCGCTCAAATGAGACACCTAGCGTCCCATCGTCGGCATCACCTGGGCGCAACACAGCCCCCGGTATATGCACTGAATCTTTCCAGTACGGGTGCGGATATTCCGGATCACGAGGGACGAGCAGCACCTCTGGGTTGTTCTCGCTCCCCAACTTGAACACGACCAACTCAACTGTACTTGACGTAACCAGCCTCATCAGCTCAAGAAACACCTCAAACGGCACAAACCCCGCCTCAAGTTTGCCTAACAGCCGAACAAGCTCCTGTTCTTCATTTACATTCATCTTCGCATTATATGACAGGAGGTCTATGCACGACCATAGTCGTCGCTTACGCGGACGATGTCTGCTTCTGTAGATAAGTTATCTTGGTCGGTGTGTCGCCAGATTTCTGCGACAACTGCCCAGCCTTTTTGTGAAGCCCCACCTTTATGGCGCATTGGCGCAGGGTACGAAAACGTATCACCTGTTTTGTAGGTAGTATACTCGCCTACCTCGTCTTCTGGGCCAAACCAGGCTTCAAGCTCTCCGTGCAGCACAGTCCAAATCTCGTCACGGCGGTCATGATACTGCATGCTGACTTTCTGCCCAGGAGCAAAAACAAGAAACTTCGGGTTGATGTTGCCGGGTACGTGTTCTGGATCCAAGTCAGAAAAAAACAAATCAAGAAACTTCTGCTTCTGGTCAAGTGTGAACCGGTAGTAAGCACCCCATGGCTTCTGCTCATCAACATCATCCATCACAAAGCCATGCTTCATGACTAACTCGTCTTTGATCTCACGTAGTACCGCCCACTTGTCTTCTGGGTTTTCAAATTTCATGTTTGATGTGTACATGCTTTTTGGTCCTTTTGTCTTATTTCTAGTTGATGTGCTGTTCGAGTGTGCGGTAGATGCCATGAGGTTCGGCGATAGCGTCGGCGACGATTGTGTCTGCGCGCTCTTGCGTATCTGCGTTAGAG
>CALLJT010000058.1 GCA_938050265.1 Candidatus Saccharimonadia bacterium | reverse complement strand
TATAGACGCTTGGGTCGATACTTAACGGATATGTCGCATCCTTAAGCCCGTCGGCATGTATACGAAGTACGTTTCCGCCCTCGCCTTTTGGCAGAGAGAACCACGCTCGAGCAGTCGTCTCAGTTTGGCGGTTACGTGGCTCAACTATGAACGGCGCAGGGATACGGAACAGTAGATTGTTTTTTTCTCCGTCTTCCCGTGCTTTCTCTAAAAGTTGACGGTCGCTATCCGTACCTGTACTAATATTACCCAGAAACAGCTGATTAACACCGTACACGCCAATCGCACCGTCACCCTCTACTCGCAGCTCGGTACCTTCAGGTACGCTGATTTCGTAGTCGTATGTGAGGCTGTCCTGGTGATAGTCAAACAACACTATGTCTTCTTTGATGCGACTACCGTATAGCGTATAGACCGTTGTTGCGTTTTGACCCACAATTGGATACACCACTCTGTTGTCACTTTTTTGCGGCTCACGCACATCAAACAGTGGCATAAACTGAACACTGACGTTATTCACTGAATCAGTTATTTCTACAACGTTTTCATCCAATCCACCCTTAAATTGTGCGCTGAACTTTGGACGACTACTCTGACCATCAAAACCGGCACCTGTAGAATACCCGTCATTATACGTATACGACCCTGCCTCTTGATCAAACTCCAGTTGGCTAGCATACGCGGGTATTGGAGCGTCGAGTAACACACCCTCTAGTGATGATATGTCATACGCACCAACCGTCGGCACCATAGTAAAGCTGTCACTAAATATACTAAACGACAGTAATCCTGCAGCAGCCAGAAACAATGCACGGCGCGGTAACCCATCACGAGAAAACCGGCTCTTGCCTTGCTTATATTTGAGTCTACCGCCGCGCTTCAAAACACGGCGTGCACCCCTGTTTTTCATAACACCCATTTCTGGGCTTAGTATAGCATTTTCGCTTACGCTTTGAACAGGGACTATTTATTCATTCGTTCACATTACTCTACCGGCCGGGCGCGTGGTCGGCAGAGTGATATGAAAGAACAAGGCGTATCTACGGCATCCTACCGCCCCGTCGTCGTGAACGTTAAGGTGCTTACATACGCATTTGCATTATCTTCAGCCGTCAGGTTGATCTTGAACAGAACGAATGCATTCGCGCTTGAGCTGGTAAAGCTACAACCGGTGGCCTCGTTACCGTTGATACCTACTGTGTACCATTCGTCAGCTGACCCAGAGCCACCGCCAGCGACATTCGTCTCTGTTCCACAGGCGTTAAGGTTGCCACCCTCACTCCTGAACATTTCATATGACACCTCTGCAAGCGACGCGTCGTCTACGCGACCAGTTAGCTGAACGGTATCGTCGCTTGAGAACCCGTCAAATGTGCTCGGCAACTGGTAGGTAACGTAAATACTGTATGTTTGGTCGGTTGCCTGCGGTGATGTCCACTGGTAATAGTTCCGTGTCTTGGTGTCAGTTTCATCGCAGATTGCAGCGTTCACTGAAAGTCCACCACCATTCGCACACACTTCTGCCGTCATCGTACCGACACCACTACCTTCCAGTACGGAACCGGCGTATTCAGGGTTCAGGTTGACGATGTTGTCCGGAGGTGAACCACAGGTACCCCAGCCGCCTGATTCGTAACACTGGATGCGGCCTGTTGTTGTGTCGTAGTACATAGACCCGAGGTACGCGTCGTTGTTGGCTGCCACCGGAGGTCCAGCTGACCGGTCAAGCGTCAGAAGCGTCGTAGGACCACCGAGACTCCCACCACCGATCTGCACACTCGATGCAGTGTTAGTGTTGAGCGTCATTTCAATACCGTCTATATAGAAGTCTCGTGAAACTCCTGTCTCTTGAATAACGAACAAATCTGCATCCGTCACAGTAGTCGTATCCGTGCTCAGTGAACACGTGACAAGTGTCCAGCTCGAAGTTGAAATGTCCCGAGTATTATAGTCAGCACAGTCAATGCGCGTCGTGCCGCCGTCAGGGCTATACTGCACCTGCAAGTCAGTAAAGGTGTTTGAACTCTGTGCATACAACGTCACAAGATATTCGGTTTCCGTACTTGGTTCAATTGCCAAGTTGTTCACGATACCCTCACCTGCAGTCGCATTTGTTGTGACGTTAGCGCTACCGCTCGTGTTATAGATGATGCCAGTGTTGCGCTCCAGTAGTAGCTCAGTGCCCACCGCTCGTGTGTAGTTGATCCCGAATGCACCAGCATCGTCAATGTCGCCGTCTACTGCGTGGTTGACGTCGGCTTTGATCGTAACACTCAAGTTTTCGATGTAGTACGTGTGAGACGTTGTAGATGAATCTCTAATAAACACGGAATTGCTGGCTGTGATACCACTGGCAGGGGCGTCAAACGTACAGATATAGCGTGTCCAGGTACCCTCAGTAACCGTGAGATTTTGTGCCAGGTTTTCACCATTTTCACAGGCAACTTCACTGGCTGTTAATCCATCAGGTGAATAGAACACATCTAGTGTCGAGAAATTGGCTGTTCCACGCACTGCAAACGATACGCTGTAGCGAAGGTTAGGCGTCAACGCCTGAGTGAGGGTGTTTTCTGCGCCTTCATTAGCCGTCGTTCCCGCTACAACCGATACTGAACCAAGGCCCGTTGCGATATAGTCCCCTGGTGTATCAAACCGAGTAACCGTACCGCCGTCAGGCGTGCCAGACCACTTACCTGCAAACGCATCTTCAGCACCACCGTTATCTGCGTATTCAGTTGCGTTGTTGTTGACGCTGAACAGGTTTGAACCGATAGATGTCTGCGCTTCAAATATCGCACCGATAATCGGAGTGATGTCGTTGTTGCGCACTGTCAGACCGTCGGCATCGCCACCGGGTGCGTTCAGGATGATTTCTGCTCCACCAGCACTGGTCAGCGTGTTGTTGTAGGCAGACTGCAAGGTATTTGAGCTTGACGCACCAGCCGCAGTCCAGTCGGCACCGTTCCAGACAAGTGTTGCGGTTTCGTTTTCGCGGAGGCTGATGTTGATTTCGTTCAAGGTCGCGTCGTTGAGCGTCAGCGTAAAGTCGCTTGAATTATCTGCAGCACTGACATACATGATCCGACCAGCTACAGTAATTGATGGTTCAGGCACGAGCACTTCTACTTCTGTAGCGGTTGCGTCGATTATCACCGCCCCTGTTGCGTCGACGTTTGCTTGGGTAATCGTACAGTCAGCTGCGCACACCTGTGCAGTAGCTGTGCCAAACGTCAGGTTTTCTACCACGACGAGCCCTTGCGTTCCGGTGCCAACTCCAGCGCCCCCGTTGAGGTAAACACTACCACCGTCGAACGAGCCTGCGCCAGAGCCAGCATCACCAGCAGTCAGCGTAAAGTCAGCACCAGCGATATTAGTGTTTTGTTCTGCGACGGTTAATGTCTGTGCTACTCCGTCACCCTCACCGAGTACAATGTCTGACACTTCGAGCAGTAGATCTCCGGTGCCAGCAGCCTGGATAGTGTAGTCCCCGTCTGAACCTGGGTCACCAGTCAGCTGACCTGCGAATAGTGTATTCGTGCCGTTGTCGACGATCCCATCAGAGTCTTTAAATACGTTATCTGAGAAATAGTTATCGGCCGCGCCAGAATTATCAATATACACTGCATAGCTCTGAACCGTATCGTCATCAAGGTGGTTGCCAATAAATTGGTTGTTGTCGCTGTTTCCGGTAATAAATATCTGTGAGTCAGCTGCACCGCCATCTTCTTCGTTATCTCTGATGACATTACCGCTGAACAAGTTATCAAACGTAAGCGACCCAAGATAAATCGCCTCCTGAGTGTTGCCGCTGATAATATTATTGCTTACAACATTATCACCGTTACTGGTGCCCGAGCCAATTCGTATGGCGATACCGGTATTATTAGATACGACGTTCGTGTCGATAGTATTGTAGTCTGAGTCGTCAGTAAGCCATATTCCAGTGTCCGAGCTACCGTCACCGTTCGTGTCCAATGTATTACCCTGGATAATGCTGTATTTTGTACCAGTAAACCTAATTCCACTCGACGACGTGCCGGTTATGAAACTATCTGCAATCGTAATCCTTTCACTTGATGTTACATCGATCCCCGGAACATTCGTGCCCACATCAACAATCTTGACGTTACGAATTGCGCTGTTTGCTGATGATACAACTTCTATCGCATCGTTCTGTGAGTCAAGTATCTCGACATTATCTATCAAGAAACCAGTTGTTGCCGTAGTCCCAGTGCCCGACCCAACACTCGTCAAGGCAATACTGCTTCGATCACCAGTCACGTTTGTCTCGTTACCGTTAATGGTCAGGTCTCGTATAGTTACGTTTGTGTCAGAGCTGGCGGTAATCATGTCAAAATCAGTCGCGCCAGCAAGCGAAAAGATCGTGCTAACACCGATGCCAGAGCCACGGAGCGACACGTTGCTATCAAGCAAGATTGACCCGTCAATCGTATACGTACCCTCAAGCAAGAACACCGTTCCGCCACCTGCGGCTACAACGTCTGCAATAGCCTGGTTGATTTCGGTCTCTGCACTGGTTGCGCTGGCTGTGTAGTTTGCAGTTGAGCTGTTGAGCGAGTCGGTTGCAGCAACGACTCGGGTGAACTCGTTTGTGCCTTCGCCAGTACCACAGCCTACGACGCCCGCAGTTGTGATGAGCGCGCCACAGTTAACGAATGATGGGTCGCCGAGGGTAAGGCCACCATCAAAGCGGACAGCATCGTTATCAACCCAGAGTGCATATGCATTATTAATTGTGTCGTCCGAACCGCCATCTAGAGCAGGTGCGCCAGCAATGTAAACGTTGGCCACATCTGTAAAGGTAACCGTACCTGCACTGGCATCGAGTAGCGGCTCGGCAAAACTATTAAACACCGTCGCAGCAACCGTGCCGGTCGATGTATTGTCCGTGTACGTTGCCGCCGATGCTTGCAGCTGTATACCGTCGGTACTCCAAGCAGCAGCGGTCTGATCGCCTGCAAGTTCGAGCCGAGCATCTGGCGTTGCAGTACCGATACCGACAAAATCTTCTGAGATATCAACAACAAGTGAATCTGTACCAATTGTCGCATCGGATAGTATGTCGACTGAGCCAGTCCCAGCTGCTTGCAGCTGCAGATTGCCATTCGATCCGATTGCGCCATCGAGTTGGTTTGCGTATACGGTGCTAGTTCCGTTATCGTTTATGTCTGCGGCGCCAGTTCCGCTGAATACGTTATCTGCAAGATATACACCGACTGTACCTGTTTCAATCTCTATTGCGCTACCAGTACCGGCAGTGTCGGTTATGCGGTTGTCGGTCACAATCACACCGGTTGCAACTGAATCTATAAATATACAGTCATCTGAAGTTGCTTCTGCGCTGTTTTCGATCGTGTTGCCTGTGATCGTATGATTACTTCCGCCGAACACACGAATACCGTTGTCTGTGCTATCTGTTATGTAGTTTGAGACTAATGAAACATCCGAGCTATTGGTTCCAAGGTTTATGCCGTCGTCGCCTACTCCGGTTATGTAGTTTGCAAGCACCATTACGTTGCTGCCGTCGATAACAATACCTTCGTCCGCCACACTGTTTGCGCCAGACCCATCGATGTAGTTATTTTCGATAATAATGTCAGTCGCATTCGGAGATGTGTTGTACACATTAATAGCATCGCCGCCAATATTGGTAATGGTAGAACCTGAAAGTATCGTGTTTTTCAGTGCTGTTCCACCAAACTCAACACCATTACCGCCAGTGCCATCTATAGTAATGTTGCGTATGCGCACATTGTCAGTCGTGTTCACCGCCACGAAACCTACATCATCTATATTCTGGATAAGCACCTCTTCAACGGTTGCACGCGAAGCGTTGTTCAAGAAAATACCGTCAATATCTGTTGCGGTTGTTGTGGCAGATTGGCCGTCGATACTAAAGTGCCCAAGATAGATATCCGAATCACTCGATGCCTCAATGATATCGAGGTCAGTAGCTTGTGTGGTCGGTATAGTAATAACCGTCCCCGCTCCAGAACCAATGAGCTGAACATTTGATGACATGTTAACATCGGTCGTAATCGTGTATGTACCTTCGAGTAAGTAGACTGTTCCACCGCCGGCAGCATTAACCGCACTAATCGCGCTATTAATCTCAAGATGGTCGTCTGTGCCGTCTGCTCGATATCGAGGTGTGGCGACAGAGGCGTTGATTGAGTCGCTCGCTGCTACTACAATGGTATTTTCATTCCCGCCGCTAAGCTGCTCCCAGCCAGCATCGGTACCGTCATCTGTATAAATGTAGAGTATCTGATCGTCGCTGTCATAGAAGATCTCACCCTCTGTTGGCGTACCCGGAAGAGTTGCGCCACCAGTAAGTATGAGCGACTCACCGATAGTCGTATCGCCATCCTGGCTCACCGTTAATGCTGGGTTCCATGTCGTACCAGAGTCATTTGATGTAGATACCCCGAAGATTGTGTCTGTAGCGCTATCAGCGTCTGAAACTACTACCGCTTGCTGGAATGTGCCCTGCTCTGACGAAAGAGTGATCTTTCGACCACTGGCAGTCGACACGCCAAGACTATAGTCATCTGTTGTGATCGACTGACTCACAGTGATACTACTGCTGGACTCACCGAGATTTATCTCTCCGCTACCGAGGAACGTGTAGTCAGGGTTGGTTGTTGTGTTACCGAAGGTGATGGCTTCAGATGCGTCGGTGGTGTTGATATTAATGTAGTCGTTGGCACCTTCCTGGAGGTCGAAGGCGTCCACCGTGTTGTCTGCAAGATCAGGAGAGAGAGCAGCACCACAACCAATCAGTCCGTTAGCATCTGTTTCAAAGATGCAGTTCGCTAGGTTAGGAGTATAGATATCTCCGCTCTCAGTGACTACGAGATCTGTATTGCCAGAGCTGTCACGGACAGCAAGTGGTGCTGCTTGTCTTGTTGCTGCTGAGCTTGCGTCTGCTGTTGTTACATCTGCAGTGAGTGTGAGTGATGTATCTGATGCTATAGAGAGAACAGTGTACTGTTCTGTTGTGTCTGTGATGATGATGTTGTCACCGACTTCGAGTTCTGAGGTGAAGGCTGTACCCGTACCAGTAACTGTTGGGCTGGCTGCAGTGACAGCAACTGTACCTGTCAGGTCTGTGCTGCGAGAGCTAACAAACTCTGATGCGTCTGAGCGGAGGACGTCTTGCTGAGTGAGCTGAGAGGAGTAGATTGTGTTGGTGCCGGCGTCGTTGATGTTTTGGTTATACACACTGCTACCATCAAACATGTTACCCGCAACATATGTATTGTCAGACCCTGCGGCAATATCTATAAAGTTACTTGTACCGGCACTGTCGTAAAACGTGTTATCGACGACTTGGTTGTTGTCACCATTCAATACAATATAGGGTTGTATAAGAACGGCTGCAGCTGACGTCGTGCCGCCATTGTCATAGAATATGTTTGACCGAACGATAGAATCATTTGTCCCACGAAGCTCAACACCGTTATCGCCGTTTGTATTGAAAACGTTATCTACAATAAGCAGATTGTGAACACCGTTCCAGGCGAATATACCTTCGGCAGTATTAGACTCTATTACATTATTCGTGACAACGGTCTTATTATTGCTTGATATATTGGCGAAATAAATACCGATTGCATTTGCGGCGATATAATTACCCTCAATAATTACGTCATTACAGAGAGCAAGCTCTATACCATCGAGGGACGAGCCGACAATGCGGTTATTGCTGATGACGACGTTCGTTGCCGAGCTACAGAGGATATTGTCCCTAGAGGACCCTTCAATAACGTTGTCAGACACGACTATATCATTCGCGCCACCCAAATTAAGACCATAACCGATCGAAGACCGCACGACGTTGCCCTCAAATACACTTCCGTCAGAGGAATTGAGATCAATCGCACCGTAGCTGCTAATATTAGAGTAGCCTGAGTTACTGAATATATTGTTTGCGTACACACTGTCATCAGCCGAGAGATACGACGTAGGACAGTCATTGATACTGTTGTTGGTAAAGGTAATGTTTGTCGCACTACTCATCTGAATACCAGAAGCGATGTTTCCGCTTGCATTACAATCAATAAACAACCCATCAACTGTTGAATAGTGAGACCCAGTGAGGTTAAGCGCGATTTCCGTATCGTAAATATTGATGTCGCGTATACTTGCACCCTTTAGTGGCGCCGCCCCTGATCCGCCCCCAGCCCGCACTTCGATACCGCCGACGTTGTCGTTGCCCTGACCATCAAGGTTGGCGTCAATTGTCAGGTTGCGGATAGTCACGTCATATACAGTAGTAGAGTTTTCGATCGCGTATATATCGGCGGCGGGGTCGAGTCCATCTGGGAACGTAATCAATGTACCGTCACCGGAGCCGACTATAGCTACGTTAGTCAGAGGTACGATACTTGCATCAATCGTGTACGTACCTTCCATCAAATAGACTGTTCCGCCGCCGGCTACATTAGCTGCTGTGATAGCTGCATTAATTTCGATCTGGTCGCCATCACCCGCAGCAGCGGTGTCGCCATCTGCAACATAGTCAGCAGCTCCTGGGTTGACAGAATCTGTAGCAGCCACCACATACGTGAACTCTGAGCCTCCGTCGCCAACTGAGCTCCATGTCGCACCGTCAGAAATAAGAAGTTCGTCCGCCTCTGAATCATAATATATCTCGCCTTCTTGCAGCGTTGGATCAGGCCTGCTGGCGGTGTTTCCCCCTGCCAGCACCAGCGAATCACCAGCTGCGATCACCACGTCGTCGTTAAACGTCTTAACACCCGCGAACGTTTGCGCTGCGGTCGTCACGACACCGCCGAACAGATCACTTGCAGGCTGCAGTGTCAATGTCGTACCGCTGATCGTTGCACCTTCAGCGTTCGGTGTCGAACCGATAACCCCAAGGTTGTCTACACCAGTATTCGTGAAGGAAATTGTCTGTACCCAATCGCTCCCGTTCCATATGAACGATGCGCTCTCCCCGGCACCGATACTATCGCCGTACACCGTGAACGCTTCGCTACCAATGTTGTTTATATAGACGACACGGCCTGAAGTAGTGTCCGTTGGATCAGGCAACGTAAGCGTTTGCGCAGCCGTAGTCTGGCTTACGTCAAATGTAGTGGCAACGTCGACTGTTGCAGCAGCCGTGCCAATGTCACCGCCAGTTGGCAAGTCGCTCACCGCAAGTGCGCTCAACAGTGTACTGCCTGCATTCGTAAACGTATCACCTGTCTGTACTGTTAAACCATCTGTAAATGTTGCGTCGGCGTTGACCGTCAGTGTATCTGTACCGTCACTACCGAGTGTTGCGTTGTTCTGGACATCAAGTGCCGCTCCGGTGCCGGTCAAAACAACCGCACCCTGCAGCGTTGTCGTTGCGGAGCCGTTACCGATAATGAGTGCACTCGCATTAGTCGCACCAAGATTCACCGCACCTGTCGTACCTGTAGCAGCCCCCGTGTCTATGGTGAGATCACCTGAGTCAGATGTCGCACCGAGTGCGCTACCAGTCGTAATAGACACGCCATCACTTGCAGTAGACGCGGCATTTGTGTCGCTACTTGCAACGTTCGCCGCACGAAACGCGTACGGTACAGCAGTTAGCCTGAACCGCGGTGTCATTTCGCCGTCCCACACAGCAGCCCCAGCGTCTCCGCCGATGTTCATACCGAGATACAGCTCTTGTGACCAGTCGATATCAGGGAGTGCAGTTACGTCACCGAGATATATAGAATAATACCCGTTCGATATCGTCACCAAACTACCAGTCGTACGCGTTTCCGTCCACAAACAATTAGCGTCACCAGTACACGCACCCTGCGAAGAACCTGTCGATGTCACGGCGTCATAGAGCTTAAACTCTACGTGGTATTCACCATCAGGAACTAATGCGCCCGTATTCTGCAGGAGCCGCCCCTGAAAGTTAAGCGTATCAGCAGGCGCAGCAGTCGCCGTCCGCGTAGAAAACGGCACAACCCTGTCAAACTCACTGACACTCGGTACAAAAGCCGCAGCGACAGGCAAGAGCCCGGCTACAACCAGCAGCACAGCCACTCCACTCGCACGGCGCTCAAACAAGCTCAGCTTCCGGGCGCGTGGAGCTGAGCTTGTTTGAGCGTCGAGGTTCAGTGTCATACGAACACGAGACGTTTTCATAGAAAAAACACCAGATAGGCTCAGCTTCCGGGCGCGTGGAGCTGAGCCTATCTGGTGCTTCTTATTACGTGTAATAAAAAACGGCCTACACACTGTACGTAGTACTGTCCGTAGGCCGCAAATGATAGCAAGGGATAGCTGAGCCATCCCTTGCGTACCTTTTATAATAAGTACGTTTTTGTGTTTTTTTGTGAATTTGTTTTTCATGTGTTGCTGTTTTTTGTTAGCAACACAGATATCGGAAAACTGCGAGACTTTCCGATTGCTGCGCCCGTCTACGTTTGTAGTAATACATCAGTAGACTACATTAGTGTATAACAAATGTGTTCACTATTTCAAGCTTTTTATGCTTTTATCTCTCTGTTTTTCCACATGCAGACCGCACACGCAGCACAGCAGTTAGAGAAGCCCTTTCGATATCCGTGAAACTAAAAACCTCCTGACCTTTCGGTTCAGGAGGTGTGCCCCCTTGTAGGAGCGTCGTGCGTACATTGCTACGCTAGACAGCCGTAACAGTGATCCGACTAAGCTTCTGTCGGTGTCCACGCTTCGTGTGCACGCGCTTTTTGGCTTTGTAGCGAAGCGCTATTACTTTCTCACCCTGCAGTGGCTCTTCCGCTATTTTCGCAGTTACTTTTGCTGATTTGAGCTTAGATGGATCAACCACAGAGCTATCGCCATCAACGATCATAAGCGGCTGAAAATCCACAGTCTTCTTCCCAGATCCTAGAAAATTCACATCAAACGTATCGCCCTCTGCAACGAGGTACTGTGTGCCGCCCACTTCTATAACAGCTTTTTTCATATCCGTATCATACTTTCTCTTTAGATGTAGCCTTCAATATACCAAATCTACCTCTGTAAAGCAACAGTTAGCTCAACGCCTTCGATTTTTACCACACTAGCGTACTCGTACACAGCCGCATCCGATGTGAGTGTCTGTGCCAATGTCTCAGCAGTAATATACGATGCATGTGTGTTGATCGCAGCCTGGAGTGTCGCGTCCTGCGTATACAGCGAGAGGGAAATCCTATCGTCAACATCCAATCCGGCTTTTTTACGCGAACTCTGCACAGAACGCACGACTTCCCGCGCGAGACCTTCTTGACGTAGTTCATCAGTTATCTGTGTATCGATAGCCACAGAGTAGGTTCCTGATACAGACCAGTTGACTTGCTTGACGTTGACCTCGTCCTTGAGTATGTCCAAATACATAGATCGCTCACTCTCCGAACCCAGGTCCACCCCGCCCTCGACCGTAATCGAAGCGAGTGGCTGGCGAACTTTAATCTGCGATTTAGATCGTAGCGAAAGACCTTCGTTCACAGCAGTCCGCACTGCGTCCATGCGCTCTATAACCGTTCCGTTGACCTCACTCACTTCGGGCCAGTCACTTAAATGCACTGACAACTTGCCAGTCAGTAGATGATGCAACTCTTCGGACAAAAATGGAGTGAACGGCGCAAACACCTCTGACATACGGACTAAAACGTAGTACAACGTACAATATGCTTGTGCTTTGTCCGTATCGTCGTCCGTCTTCCAAAACCGCTTGCGAGATCGCCTGACATACCAGTTGCTCGCATCGTCTACAAGCTCCAGGAGTGGCCGAGTAGCACCCGGTAAATCATATGCCTGCATGTGTGTATCTACGTGTGCAATGACTTGATGTACGCGAGACACAATCCACGTATCAAGCGGGTTCGATAGATCACTCAAACATGCCGCTGGATCAGGAGGCGCCTGCCAGTCGTCAACCTCCGCATACATAGTGAAGAAATCGTACATATTCCAGACCATACTCAACTTACGGTGTGTGTCACTGATGTTTTTATCCAAAAGAGCATAGTCTTCGCCGTTCAGTAGGTTACTAGAAAGCATTACAAACCTGTAGGCGTCTGCGCTGTATGCATCCATCGCCTCGTTAGGGTCGGTGTAGTTGCCACGAGATTTACTCAGTTTATAGCCATCATTACCCATGACGTTCCCAGTGACTACCACATTCTTGAACGAATTAACGCCGAATAAGCCAACGCTCACTGCGTGCATGTAGTAGAACCACGCCCGCACCTGTCCCACATACTCGACTATGAAATCACCTGGGAAGTTATCCTCGAACTTCTGCTTATTTTCGAATGGGTAATGAAATTGTGCAAACGGCATAGAACCAGACTCGAACCAGCAGTCCAGAACTTTGTCTATACGAGAGTATGTTACTCCTTCTATTGTAAATGTTACATCGTCTATCCATGGCCTATGATAGTCCTCGAGTTCGACACCAGAAAGTTGTGTGAGCTCCTCATACGAACCTACGATCTTTTGATGTTTTACACCACTGGCGTCAACGCCCTCCCAAACGGGCATAGGTGTTGCCCAGAAGCGGTCGCGACTAATGTTCCAATCCGGCGCCTGCTCGATTGTTCGCTGGAAACGACCGTGTTTAAGGTGTTGCGGAAACCACTCAATAGACTCGTTGTTCGTAAGCATGTCGTCTTTTTGACTACGTATATCCATGAACCAACTCGGATGCGCCCGGTACATGAGCTTTGTGTCGCAGCGATGACAATGCGGGTATGAATGCTTTATGTATTCAATCTTCCATATAGCTGCGTCAGGCTCCTGGTTATGCGTCTTGTGGTATGCAATACGATCTTCAGTCGTCATGTCACTATACGCCCCCATCAGCGTATGCGTTCCGTATCGATGCATATCTTTTGCGATCTGCTTATTAATATCCCACACATACTGACCACTCCATGGGCCTTCTGTAAAGTGCCCCGTTTCGTCTATCGTGTGTACTGCAGGAAACCCATGCTCCATTGCCAACTCGTAGTCCTCTTCGCCGTACACAGGCGCCAAATGCACGATGCCTGTGCCTTCGCTGTCGGATTCAGTTGCGACGTAATCAGCATGCCATACCCTGTGAGCCGTAGCGCCTTTATTCAAAAACAGCGGCTCGTACTCCATGCCCACTAGGTCAGCACCCTTCAGCTCGCGCACTACTTCGTAGTCGAGCAGATTGTGCTTATCATCTCTGAGTACCGCATCGGCTCTGTTCTTGGCCAGAATAAACATATCCGCGCCGACGCGCACCTCTACATATGCAGCCTCGCGATGTACCGCAACCGCTGTGTTCGCCAGAAGTGTCCAAGGCGTTGTTGTCCACGCCAGTAAATACGCAGGAGCTCCACCCTCAGGTGCGGCATCTTTCAAACGAAACTTCACGAACACCGACGGATCGGTCACGTCTTGGTATGCGCCTTTATCCATGGTGACCTCATTCTTAGACAGCGGTGTCGCGTCTTGAGTACAGTACATTAGTACCTTTTCACCTTCGTATATTTTACCCTTGTCATGCAGCTCTTTGAACGCCCACCATACTGATTCCATGTAGTCTTTATCCATGGTCTTATACGCGCCCTCAAACTCAACCCACCGGCCCACTCGGTCGACAGTATCCTCCCATGCTGAGCCAGTTTGGACCATATTGTCCCGTGCGGCACAGATGTACTTTTCTAGCCCATACTCTAAGACGTCGTCCTTGCCCTTAAGCCCAAGCTTCTTCTCTGTGTACACCTCAGCTGGCAGACCATGGCAGTCCCAGCCCCACCGCCGCTCGACTCGCTTGCCTTTCATCGTCCAATAACGGGGTACCGCATCCTTTGTGATGCTAGATATCAAATTTCCTGCATGGGGCTGACCAGTTATGAACGGCGGCCCATCATAAAAAACATACGCATTGTCTGTCGACCGCTGGTCAATCGACTTCTGGAACACGTCGTTATCTTTCCAGTACTGTATCAAATCTTTTTCATATTCAATCGCCTTGCGCCGTGCACCACTCTTAAACTTCATGACTGCTGTCCTCCTTTATCTAACCGTGCTTCAACATCAGATAGACTTGACTCGAAACATTCTTCGACCGACAAACCCAACTCATCACAAAGCGCTACTATCGACCATAAACAATCGCCGATTTCATGCCTGATATTCTCTTTCGTGTCCCCTGTACCAGTCCGCAAACCGGCGTCAACCATGAGCAGCTCAGACAATTCACCGATATCGGCAACGAACCCAGCCATATAGTCACGTGCCGTCCAGGCTACATGACCGTCTTGCTTGTTTTTTTCTCGGTATGCTTGCTTGATGGCACGTGCTCTTTGCATTTGATTATCAGTCATTGAACGACTCCTCTTGGCCTGTTGGTTAAAATAAAAAACGCCTCATACTGAGGCGTCAGAGCCTGCAGAAACTGCAAGCGGTACCATCTGATCGTTATACTTAATTGTATCTTTTACGCAGATTTACGAGGAATTCTACTGCCTACCAACCGGTAAGGTTCTTTTCCTTGCATTCGCGGCTGATAACCACTCATCTATCGCCCTATACCCATAGACAACAGAACGCATGTACGCACCTAAGTCTACTGTGTCCGAGCCACCCCGTCAATCCCCCGACCCCAAACACCCAAGGGCCTGGCCCTTAACAGATAAGGATTTTACAAGTTTGGGCAATACTTGCTTCTGGCTTAGTCGGCAAGCTGGTGCTTAAGCGAGTCGAGCATACGCTTGTGCTCCTCATAATCAGCCACGAACTCCACGTAGTCGCTCCTGCTCGAGTACGGCTCCAGTATTTTACCTGCCTGTAACCATTCTGGCTCAGTGCGCTTTCGTATATGGGGCAGACTTGAATGCCTATATTTCCTCCAGCTACGCGGGTTAAGATGTATGTAGCGTGAAACATGAAGCAAGTACGGATCCTCATCTACTACTACGGATCTAAACCGCGATTCAAACACGGGTCCTCTCCTGGAGTGCTTCTTGTTATAGTAAGCAGAATAGCCGCTCATTACACTCTGCATAAAACCCGACATACTGCCCTGCTGTACCTGATATAGCAAAAAGTGAAAATGATTATCCATTACACAGTAGGACAAGAGTTCGATACTACCTCGATAATGAGGATAAGAATATCCGTTTGCTGTCTTTACTGGCCTGATCGACAGATGGCGGCTCAAAAGATACAGTAAATAGTCCTTGTCCGCGTCATCCACAAAAACAGGTGCTCTGTTTAAGCCACGAGCGTACACGTGATGATATGTGTCTGCGACATCGAACCGCTGTATGTTGCGCATGGGCATACCCTCATACTACGCCAAAATTGTGAACTTGCGAAATCGCCATCTGTTAAGGGCCAGGCCCTTGGGTATGGCGTGTGTGATATGGGGCTGTGGGGGGGTGAGTATGGGTTGATGTGACGTGGATCGATGTGGGTTGGTTAGTCGTCTTTGATTAGGGAGCCGATTTCGTCTACGAGTGGTAGTGGGAGGCCTTCCCAGAGTTGTGCAATGCTTCCGTTTGGTCGTGTCACTAGTATTGCCGGATATCTTTTTATGTCATACAGCGTCGCTTCTGCTGCACCACTGCGTGAGTCTAACTCAAGCGTGTGAACACGTTTACCTGGATACCGTCGCTCGACGAGTTCAATAAACTCATGCACCCCACGTGCATGATCGCTGCGCTCTCTAAAAATAACCGTAACCCTCATAATACTCTCTAGTGTACCACTATGCATATTTGATATCTAATGCATAAAAAATTAATGAACTGCAAGGATACCCTGCTGTATTATTGAGATATGGATAGAGAACAAGATGAGATACCAATATCTCAGCAGGCACCCATTGGTGAAGCAGGAGAGTCTACCTACGACAGCCCTCTGGACGATGCGCCCGAACCAGCAGTAGAATCCTCGGAGATACGAACACCCGAGATACCGAGTGGAGAAGCGCCGAGTGCTCCTGCTCCAGTCGAGCCTGCGCCGGCCGAAGAAGATACAACAGTTCTCGAGCCAGAACAACCTGAACCGTCGAGCGAAGAACAGCCAACAAGGCCGGCCACTGAAAACCCAGGATCAGTTGCTCAGCCAGAGCCCGCACAACAAGCAGGCGCTGCCCCGGAGGTCAAAAAAGAGGAACCAGTAGAAGCTCCGGCCCAAAATCCAGAAGTCACCCCAGTAGTGTCCAAAAAGCCTCAGGTTACAGAAAAACCAACCACACCAAAGAAGCCAAATAAGCCCATACAGCCGAAGACCCCGGGTGTGCCCGCGGCAGTAGCTGCGCTCACCCCAAAAGAGCTCAAAGCTGCGGCTGCGCTCTATGCTAAGACGAATCAGAAATCACTGAGTCGCAAAGGTGTTCAAGCCCGCCAAAGAGTCGCACAGGAAAACCTCAACGCGATCACTGCGTACGTCGCAAAGCATAGCCCAACAACCAACGCCTCGATAGCCCGCGCACTCAACCTCCCACCTCGCAGAGTCGCCCACTACATACAAACCCTCACCCGTCGCGGCACAGTGACCGCCACCGGCTGGGCCCAATCCCGCCGCTACTTCAAGACTTAGACCGAATGCCTTTTTGTTGAACCCATGTTCTTGACTGTCCCTTTTACTCCCTCTCTACGCATAGCCGTTTTCGCAACTTCGAAGTGTTGATTTGGGACCTGTAACACCTTCTGTATAGCATTACTATCTCGCAGTCTTCTTGCCGCCATTACGTTGCCTTTTAAAGTTCCGCTCCGCTCAACTTCCGTAGCCCGGTTGCCGCCCTTTGTGAGTGCATCAAGTCGTCTAGACCCACTTAGCCTAACTTCCGTTTGTCCGCCCCTGCCCGCTGCCTTTGCTTGAGCCCTCTTATGCGATTGTGATTTTGACATCTTGTATCCTTATGTAATTTTTGAGTTTATGAGTTATGCACAGCAAGAAAAAATACTGTGTTGTACAACTAGGACTAACCTGACATAATTATTCCTACCTACCGGCACGAAAGTGCCGGTATTTTTCCTTCTAGGACATAATCGAACTTCGATTATGTCCTAGATATTTTTTTGCCACAGACCCCCTAGGTCTATCTCGCTTAGTTTATTTCCCTGCAGCCAACTTCCCGTTCTCTGCAGGTTTAATACTCTAAACGCGCTTGCCCCAGTTCCTTTAGTTATCTGTGTCGGTGGATTCATTCCGCGGTAAGCAGATTTAGGTTCCGGAGGGAGAGCAGCCGGAGTTCCGCATCGGAACCCCGCGCGATGAGAAAGTCTTTAGGCTAGCACCGAGCTGGAATGACGACATTAGGCGCTTGCACTCGGATGCAGTTTGTCCGTTTTGGCGTGATTGTGCAGCGAGCCGTATAAACATACGGTGAGCGAGCATATCATGCCGAAACGGGCGAAATGCGCCGAGAGCCACCCCTGGCATCACTGGCTATGCCAGTGAGCAGAGGGGGGGTGGCGGTGCATGCGTCTAGGAGCAGCCCGTGGTGGAACCGCACGTTGTGCAGACATAGCAGCTACCACTCCGCTGCGTCTGATTCCCGCACGAGTAACACATTGGAGCCTGCTCTGTTGTGCCTTTGGCTGGCTGAGCAGGTGTTACTGCTGCCTGTGTAGTGACAGGGGCTTCCGTGGCTGCTGGCTGCGACACTGCTGCAGCTGGTGTTACTGGCGCTGGCGCGACAGGCTGGCTGAGCGGCTCTGGGACCAAGCTTGTCTGTTCGGCCGGCATGTCGTCAAACGATGCGAGTCCGAGCTCTAAGCGGTCATCAAAACTCAAGTAACTTGCAGCGAGTCTGCGTGCTATGTAGTCCACGAGCGATGTAGCCGTCCTGATTTCTGGGTCATCTGTAATCCCAGCAGGAGCAAACGACATGTGCGTCATGCTGTCGATGTAGACACGCAACGGGATGCCGTGCTGTAGACCGTTACTGACAGAGCGAGCAAATGCGTCCATTATTCCTGACAGTGTCGATCCAGTCTTGGCGGCTGCAATGAATATCTCACCTGGCTTACCGTCTTCATACTCACCGACTGTCAGGTACCCTTTCAGATCAGCAACTTTGAACGAAAACGTCTTTGAACTGCGAACTTTCGGCAATGGGCGATGTACGGCTGTACCCGGCACGACGACATTCGGTGCTATTGGTGTTGTTATTTCTGCAACACTTTCTTCCGCGTCTTTCTTGTTGTCGTCTTTTTTCGCCATAGAAAGCGGCTGAGCGACCTTACAGTTGTCTCGGTAAATAGCCACTGCTTTAATACCGAGTTTCCATGCATCGAGATGGAGCTGTTCGATATCTTCAACCGTAGCGTCTTCCGGCATGTTGACGGTTTTACTAATCGCACCTGACAAAAACGGCTGTGTCGCGCCCATCATTTTGACGTGACCGAGGTAGTGTATAGAGTTGTCACCCATGGAACACGCAAACACAGGAATGTGTTCGTCTTTCAACTCAGGAGCTCCAAGGATCGTCTTTTCAGTGTCGATATAGGTAATGATGGCATCAACCTGTTTTTTCGTGTAGCCAAGCGTCTTCAGCGCACGAGGCACTGTCTGGTTGACGATGCTCATAGTACCGCCACCAACAAGTTTTTTCAGCTTCACAAGCCCAAGATCTGGCTCAATACCTGTTGTATCGCAGTCCATCATAAGCCCGATAGTTCCTGTAGGGGCGAGCACTGACGCCTGCGAGTTACGGACGCCAAACTGCTGACCGAGCTCAACTGCATCGTCCCACGCGGCTGCAGCGGCACTCAGGAGCTCTTCAGACACAAGCGATGCGTCTATGTCTGATACTGCCTCTCTGTGCATACGCAGTACGTGCTGCATGGTTTCTTTGTCTTTTTGATAGCCCGCGAATGGACCAACACGCTTAGCGATTTTTGCACTCGTTGCGTAACTGTAGCCTGTCAGTAGTGCAGTTATTGCTGCAGCTTGGGCGCGGCCCTCTTGTGAGTCGTATGGTAGACCCTGCGCCATGAGCAGCGCGCCAAGATTTGCATAACCAATACCAAGCTCACGGTATGCGCGAGCTGTCTTGGCGATTCCTTCAGTTGGGTACTCTGAGTACCCAACTAGGATTTCCTGGGCGGTGAATATGAGTTCCACCGTATGCTTGAATGCTTCGACATCAAACGTACCGTCGTCGCGTAAGAATTTCAGAAGGTTCAGGCTTGCTAGGTTACACGCTGAGTTGTCTAGGTGCATATACTCTGAACACGGATTTGACCCATTAATACGACCAGCGTTTGGTGTTGTGTGCCATTTGTTAATCGTCGTGTCAAACTGTAGTCCTGGATCAGCACACTCCCATGCAGCCTCAGCGATCTGGCGCCAGATGTGTCGTGCTTTTACTGTTCTCAATGTCTTACCAGACTGCACTGCACGAAGGTTCCAGTCGTCGTCGTTCACGACTGCTTCCATGAATTCGTCAGATACACGTACCGAGTTATTGGCGTTCTGATACTGTACTGAGAATGCGTCTTTACCGTTCAGCGACATGTCAAACCCTGCATCTTGTAGGGCACGAGACTTGCGCTCCTCGATCGCCTTACACCAGATAAACTCTTCGACATCTGGATGATCAACATCTAGGATGACCATTTTTGCTGCTCGCCTTGTTTTGCCGCCGCTCTTAATAGCTCCCGCACTTGAATCAGCGCCTCTCATGAAGCTCAGTGGGCCAGATGCAGAACCACCGCTCTTGCTCAGTCCTTCATGTGATGAACGTAGTGGGCTCAGGTTTACTCCAGCGCCAGAACCGCCTTTAAAAATCATGCCTTCGTCTTTATACCAGTTCAGGATACTCGACATAGAGTCTTCGATACCAAGGATGAAACACGCGCTCGCCTGCTGACGTCGGTCCATAGCCCCGATGTTAAACCATACTGGTGAGTTGAATGCCGCCCTCTGGGTAGCAAGTATGTATTTGAGCTCTTCGCGAAATGTTTCTGCTTCTGTGTCTGTTTCAAAGTATCCACCCGCAGAGCCTTCTTTAGTGACGGTGTCGACGACCCGATTGATCAGCTGCTTAAGAGAGGCTTCTCGACCAGGCGTGCCCGGCGTACCGGTAAAATATTTCTGCGCTACGATATTGGTAGCGTGCAGTGACCAACCCTCTGGCATTTCGATGCCGCGTTGTTCAAACACGTATTCCTCGGTCATAGGGTTCTTAATTACCGCGTCTTTTGTTGTCCAAGAAATCGCGTCATACCCACGAGTTTTTGGTTTTGTAAACTTTCGGTCCAGCGTTAGTTGTGCTGTTTGTGACATTTTTGTACCCTCACTTCTCTGTTATTAGCTGCCTACGGCCCTGACTGGCCATCGGACATTTTATTGTTTTTGTTACACGTATACCCCGATAATCCGGAGAGTTGGCCTGCGGACCATGCGCCTCTCAATTCGCATAATCCGACGCGAACACCGGCACCCGACACACAATCTCGTCTTTGGATTTATGAGATTATGTACCGGCAACGGACGTTCTCTTATGCCGGCCTGTTTTTATTTTTTTGTACGCATATGAGCGAGTTCTTTCTCGAAGCTTTCAATGTCTTTGAACCTACGATAGACACTCGCAAACCGAACATACGCCACCTCATCGAGCTGAGCAAGTCGTTCTATGACTTCTTGCCCGACGCGCTGAGACGGCACTTCTGACTCTCCGCATGCATACAGTGCTCGCTCAACATCATGTACAAGCTTCTCTATTTGCATCGTGGAGACAGATGTCTTTTCGCACGCACGATATATACCAGCCATCAACTTATCGCGGTTGAACAGCTGTCGTGCGCCGTCGTTTTTAACGATAATGAGCTGTGGCTTCTCAATACGTTCGTATGTCGTGAACCGCGCACTACATGCGACGCATTCACGTCGACGTCGTATTGCTTCACCTTCCGCGGCTTCTCTCGACTCAATAACTCGAGTCTCGTCAGCAGAACATTGATGACAGCGCATATATCGTTTAACTCCCTTTTTTTGTAATGTTCGCACTACATATAGCGTTCATACATTAATTCTAGCGCTAGTACCCAGTACGTTTCAACCGGATTATTGTTGTAATGTTTATTGCAGAACTAGTCTTTTATATCTGTTTGTTCTTGTGCTTTTTTGGAAATATTCTTCTTAATGCGTCGTAAAAACGATGGTTTATCTAGATCTTCGTTTTGACTCGCTGGTTCGACTGGCTGGTCAGTCCCGAATAGTCCGCCAGACTGGGTGCCAGGAGATGCCTCTTCAGGTTCAGGTGACGATGACATAGGCTGCTCGTCTAAGGTGCTATCTGTGAGCGGCGCAGGGTCTAC
>CALLJT010000057.1 GCA_938050265.1 Candidatus Saccharimonadia bacterium | reverse complement strand
TGCGCTCAGATCAATGTAGCGATTCGTTAGTTGGGCTCCGTGGGCAGACCTGCTCAGCAATAATGCTGGGAGCAATGCTGATGCCGCTAGGATAGCGGCGACCACTAATGCGTTCACTCTCGCCAGTGAGTGCATAGTGCTTGAAAATTTCATCTCGATACGTTCTCCTTTGATTTATTTGTTTTTGTTTTAGTAATTGCTTATGTATTTAATCACAGATGACATTGAGTAGCAAATGTTTATCCGCACTGCAAGTTTTGCTGCAAGGCACTACACATACAAAAACCGGATGACCCTCAATGGGTGTCATCCGGTATTGTGTCTATAGTGTTCTAATTACTGCGTCGTGACTATGCGTTCCGCGTCGGTTTTTGTGTGTATTGTGTATGTACGTCGTCGTTAGAAAGTAGAGGTCGTTACAAAGTTAGCCGTAGCTGTGTAAATACCTGTCGGTGTCGTCGGGCTCGCAGTTGCTGCAAACTCGATGTTGGCTCGTTCATCGTCTGTCGGACCGCTTGAAGAAGCAATCTGGTCGAATGATCCACTGTCGTCCCATGCGTAACCAGCTGCGAGCGTCGGTGTCAAACATGAACCGGCTGCATCGTATTCTGCGTCACAGGTAAGACTTGTGGTTGCTCCACCACTGTCGGTACTGAGATCTCGGAGTGTCATACCGAAGCCTTCGGTTCCTGCAGCGATCGTCGCCTGTGTCGTACCGAGGCTATTGAAACACACGTCGTCTACGTCAGTAATGGTTGCAGAACATTCTACGGTTGCCTGACGCAGGGCTCCTGCGCCGTTGGTTATGCCGGATTCTTGTTCAGCTTTGTAGTAGACTACTGCGCCGTTGAGGGCGTTTGTGCGGACAATAAAGACACCGTCGTTGCCTTCTGAATTGGTCGTATTGACACTGTTTGCGTCAACAACGCCAAGGTCGAGGTTTGTTCCTGCGACATCTGCGCAGCTATCGGTTGCGTCAGCACCTGCGAAGTTGATGCCAGGGCTATCAAGCTCTGTACCTACACAAAACTCCAAGACTTCCTGTACGCGGGCTGTCACTGTCAGTTCGTTAGCGATTGCCATGGCAATACCACCGTCGTCTACAAAAGCACCTGGTGCAAGTGAGGTATAGGCAATTGCGGCTGCTGGTGTTTCGTAGGTAAGTATGCGGGCGTAAAATGTGCCCGTGTCCTGCACACCAGCTAGAACAGCGTCAAGGTCGGTTGGGTTAGTGAGTCCGTCTGCAGCAGCTGTTGTACCAAGGTCCAACTCAATAGGTGTACCTAAGGCAACTGATGCAGCTGTACGTGTGAGTACTAGTTTGCTGGCAGTTGAAGATGCGTCAATCGCAAAGTCAGTAATACCAGTTTGGTTAGCGAGCGCAAGTCCAGCTGCACTGTTGGTGTCAAAGCCAACTGGTGCTGTACATGCGTCTCCTGTTATAGGGCTTGCGTCACAAAAGTCTATGACTATACCACCGATGTCTCCGGTAGTACCTGTGGTGAATCCAACAGTATACGTAACGTCTTGTCCCCATACGTCTGCTCCGTCTCGGCCAGAACCTTCGGTGCTATCAGCGCCTGAGCTTTCTGTTGCGCTCAGATCAATGTAGCGATTCGTTAGTTGGGCTCCGTGGGCAGACCTGCTCAGCAATAATGCTGGGAGCAATGCTGATGCCGCTAGGATAGCGGCCGTGGCGATCAAACCAGTTCGTTTGAACGGCACAGCGAACGAATGTGTATTCATTCTATTCTCCTTTTTGTTTGTATTTTGTTTTTGTTTTGATTTTTTATTTTTGAAAAATCCCTTTCATTGAACATTAATTTTGAATTAAAAGCAAGAGCACTTTACGCTGCATCATCGACTTATCCACAGATTTTTTTGCGTGGCCGTCTACTACACCTACGGGACTATGCGACTAGAACGTACCAGTAATAACTAAGTCCTGCTCCATGGTGTACTGACCTGCTGGCGTAATCGGTGTAATGTTCATCAAGTATGAAATTGTGTACTGCGTCTCTCCGTACCCGCGGACAACTGAACGAGCGATAATGTCACCGGCATTGTACTGATAATTGTCGGCTGTGTCGTACCCAGGCGCTGCTTCTCCGAACGCAAAAAACCCATCGTCCACCGGAAGTCGAGATGGCACAGCTCCCTGCGCGACTGGCGATGTGTTGGCGACAAGGTTAAGGCCGAACTGCTCTACATTCGGGTCGTGTGTTGCAGCGGACGTGATCGGGTCGATAGTAGCGCCGCCGTTGGCAGTCGTCGGTGGATCTCTCGGCGAAACAATCACGTAGGTGCTATCCAAATACGCACGTGCTGTAAACGTTGCTGTACCCGTTCCGGCGACTCCAGGTGTTAATTCACCCATGTCAACTACAGCTGCAGGCACAACGAGCTCGACGTATTCTTCGTCAGGGCTAATCGGCCCTGCAAAAGCGAGAAAACTCCCAGACTCTGAAAACCCAACGCCCAAGTCACCAGCAGATACACGAGCGCTAAAATTCGCCGAACTCGCGTCAAGCTCACTCCCGGTCGAAAACGCAGACTCTTGGACGCTGTAATTCGACGAAGAAGACTGGGCTGACACCCGTGAGGGCACGACCAGCATGCACACAACTAGCCCTAATAGAATCTTTCTATAACTCACCACGCACAACCCCTGTACACCATATTAGTTACCTATACACAGATTAGCATAAGCATGTCAGCAAACCGAACAATTTAGGAAGTAGCCCCCTGCCACGCAAATAGACTACAGAATGCTGAATGATCTCGCGATACTATAGACGTCGCCTGGCGATGGGTACGCGGTCAGATTACTGAATACTACTGTCAGTGTCACTTCGCTGCCGTCTCGCAGTGTAACGGTCATGTTTTCGTCGTCACCACGTTCACCAAACACTACGTTATATTGCTTAGACCCGATACTGCACACAAAACTAACGTCTTCATGCACAATCCTCGAAGGATTCCGTTTCAGTCCGTCTGGCCAGCTCCCGTCGCAATGGCTGGATACCTGTCCAACGTTTTCAAACGCCCCGTTTTGGCCTATTTCCACTGGCAGTACGTGCGTGATTTTCTGATCGCTTTCTCGTTCTATGTCCGAACGGTCAACATATACGACGAGGCGCTCCTGCACAAGTGATTTGTGGTTTTTGACGTATGTATATACGTCGTCGCGCGACTGGTCAGCGACTGCCACCCAGGAATCTGGTGCCTGAAACTGAAAGTACGGGCTGCGGTACACAGAAATTTTTGCAGACTGAACAGAAGATACGACTTCGTTTGTGACGACCGTATCGGACGTGCTGTTTGACTGACTGTACCAGTCGTACGCCACGTACGCACAAAATAGTCCGGCCAGCGCTACGAGTGACAGCGCAACAACTCTGAATCTGCGGGCTTGTTTGCCTTTTTTGTGCGTGTGTACGCTATGTTTATATGCCATATACCTGCCTACTGCTAGTTACGAACTGATACTTTTACCTTGGAGACCTTGGTGAGAAGTTCGTTTTATTATACATACGTAACGGTGCATTGGGAGCAGTTTTTTGTACGTCTTAGTCTTTACTTGCTTAGGATTGTTGTAACTATCCTATGCACATAGTATTGCATATGTTTTTTCATCATACAATATGCTACAATCAGTTAACAGAGGCGCCTAGAGCGCAAAACAGGTGGACACAATGGAAGATCAAAAACCGGAAGAACAAAAACCAAAGCCAATCCCAGATTCAGACTCAGATCCAAAAAAACAAGTTGCCACTCCACAGCCAGCTGCAGAGGAGGACGACAAAGCAGCGCTTGAGTCAGAGCAAACAGAACAACAAACCGATGAGGCTATTAAGAAAGCCCAGGAATCAAGCAAGCAAAAACAAAAGCAGAGTATCCTGCAGCGCATAACGACACGCCTCAATATCTACCTCCTGCTGTTTGTGCTGCTGATAGTCATTGCCCTTATCATCGTGTTTTTTGTGAGTAATCGCGCACAGCAGGTAGCTGAGAAACAAGATGTCACAACGTCACAGGAACTCTCACAAGAAGCAGTCGACAGCCTCAGCAGCAATGAATCAACCGTAGGGGACCCT
>CALLJT010000056.1 GCA_938050265.1 Candidatus Saccharimonadia bacterium | reverse complement strand
AGTCGCACTCGTCGCGGAGCCGTTCGACATCATTGCCATGGAAAAAACTCGTGCATTCAAAGGTACATACCACGTGCTTGGTGGGCTCATATCACCGATCGACGGTGTCGGGCCAGAACAACTCCACATCCCAGAACTTATGTCTCGCATCAAGCAGGACGACGTCAAAGAAATCATACTTGCCACAAACGCCAGCGTAGAAGGCGAAACGACTGCTCTCTACATACAGCAAGAGCTCAAACCACTCGACATCATAATCACACGACTGGCCCAAGGTCTGCCGATAGGTGTTGACCTTGAGTACGCCGACCAAATCACTCTCGGTCGCGCACTGGAACAACGCCAGAAACTGTAGAGTACACTACATCGAACTTGCTGCTCAGCGATCAGTCTGACCCACAGCCACTTTCTCCTCTCGAGTAGCGTTTCGCGCAGGGCAACCCCTAGGAGGGGTATCTCTGGCTGCACTACGCTTATACTACTCTTGAGAAAAAAGTGACTGTGGGTCAGACGATCAGCGGACACCGTGTAGCAATACAGAGCAGTTAACTCAACGTGTCAAGATTTAATATGCTTTTAATTTTCAGATGAACCAGGACTGGTATACTTGGAATATGGCTAAAGACTCTGCAAACATGGACCAGCTCATCACCCTGCTTCAGGATTTTCGTTCTGAGTTCAGAGGTGGTCTACAGCAACAAAATGATAAATTTGACGATCTCAGTCTTAAAATCGACAAGCAAAACGAGAGCCTATCTAACCGCATCGACACACAGGTCGAAAACTTGAGCAAACGAATGGACGCACAGGATAGTAAAATCGACAAACTCCTGGACTTGATCTATGCGTTCAAGGCTGACATCGAAGCCGGGGTAAAACACCAGAACAAGCATATAGATTCAATACATGTCACCGTCGATGCAATCTACAAGAATCTCGACGACAGCGACCTCGAACATGCGGCACTCAAGGCGCAGTTCAACCGCTTGCTCAGTTGGAGCCGCAAAGCTTCGCGCAAACTCGAGATACCACTAGAGAACCTGTAGCGGCTCTTATCCGCAGCATCAGTGATTCAAAAGCTATGTTTTTATTTTTATGCAATATCCATGCCGCTTGATGCTATATACTTGATGGTATGACGAAAGACATTGTAACCGAGACTGACCTTGCTGAGTTTAGTACACTCATCAAGAACGCTCAGACAATCCTTGTCCTGCAGGCCGACAACCCTGACGGAGATAGCTTGGCGAGCAGCCTTGCCCTAGAGGCGATACTTACTGAAATGGGCAAAAGCGTCATGATGGTATGTGCGGTCGATATGCCCGTGTATCTGCGATACATCGATGGATGGGACAGGGTGGGGCGAGATCTACCGAGCAGCTTCGACATGAGCATTGTCGTAGACAACAGTACTGAATCACTATTTGAATATTTTGAACGACAAACCGCGTGGGGGTTCGTCAAGTCTAAGCCACTTGTAGTACTTGACCACCACGCTGGGAGCGACGGCATCAGCTACGCAGACCTCACTATCAAATCAGACGCGGTTGCGACAGGCGAACTTATCTACGACATCGCTACCAAACTGCAGTGGCCGCTCCCACTCGACGCGTGCGAGCTGATGGTACGATCAATCATGAGCGATTCTCTGGGGCTCACCACGGACGCTACGACGCCGACGAGCATCCATACGGTCGCCAATCTCGTCGAACACGGCGTCTCAATACCGAAGCTCGAACAGCAACGGCGCAGCACCATGATGAAGGACCCACGCCTACTTGACTACAAAGGTCAGTTGCTGCAGCGCTGCGAACTGTCAGACGACGGACGGATCGCTTCGGTCACCATACCGTGGAAAGAGATCGAGCAGTTCAGCCCGCTCTACAACCCCACCATGCTCGTCATGGACGATTTACGCATGACTCAAGGGGTTGGCATCGTTATTGGCTACAAAGTGTACAACAACGGGCGCATAACCGCCAAACTGCGCGCTAACTTCGGCTTCCCCATAGCAGCAGAGCTTGCGGAGCACTTTGATGGAGGTGGCCACCCATACGCTGCTGGGTTCAAAATCCAGGATCAAACCAACATAGACGAACTCAAAAAACGCGTCAACGCTAAGGCAGTTGAACTGCTGGATGCCCTAGAAAGTGAGACATGAGGTATGAGACAAGAGATAAGAGATAAGACAGAGTCCCGACCAAGCGCAGCTACCTCACCTACTATCTACCGCCTACCATCTACTCCAACTAGAGGGCGCCCATGAAGCTCTACAACACACTCACCAGGACAAAAGAAGAACTGCAGCCGCTCAAGCCAGGTGAAGTGTCTCTATATACCTGTGGACTCACCGTATACAGTCAACCACACATCGGTAACTGGGTGTCGTACGTCTACTGGGACGTCCTGCAACGTGCACTCGAGGCAGAAGGATACAATGTGCGGCGTATCCAGAACATCACCGACGTCGGTCACCTTGTCAGCGACGATGATAACGGTGAAGACAAGATGGAAAAAGGCGCTCGCAGCGAAGGCATGACTGCCTGGGAAGTAGCTACAAAATACATCAACATAGCCGACAAAGAAGCCTACGAGCTACTACAGCTCAAAAAACCAACACTGATACGCGCAACTGACTGTATTAACGAGCAAATTGCGTTCGTCCAAGACCTCGAAACAAAAGGCTACACCTACACAATAGACGGGGAAGGGGTGTACTTTGACGCAAGCCAACTCGACGACTACGGAAAACTGGCACGGCTTGATATAGCTGGGTTGCAAGAAGGTGCACGTGTACGAGTCAACGGTAAGCGTAATTCGACAGATTTTGCACTCTGGAAGTTTTCACCGCAGGGCGCACAGCGCGATATGGAATGGGACAGCCCATGGGGCAAAGGTTTTCCTGGCTGGCACCTGGAATGCTCAGTCATAGCACGTGAGCACCTCGGTGACCAGATCGACATACATACCGGTGGGATTGACCACATACCAGTCCACCACACCAACGAAATCGCGCAAACCGAATCCGCAACAGGCAAGCCTTTTGCAACGTTCTGGGTGCACAACAACCATATCAAGATCGACGGTGGCAAAATGGCCAAATCCAAAGGCAACGTATACACGCTCCAAGACGTATTGGACAAAGACTTCGAAATCGACGCATTCAAACTCATGCTTTTGTCCAAACACTACCGCACAGAAGGCAACTTCACCTGGGACATCCTGGACGCTGCCCAGAACCGACTGGAAAACTGGCAAAAAGCAGCAGCGTATGGCAAGCAAAAGGTAGCAGAGCCTGACGAAGATGCACACGATACACAGCTCGAAAGCGACATCAAAGCTGCCCTGGCAGACGACCTCGATACGCCACGCGTGAGCGCGATCATCGACAAGCACATATCAAAGCATTCATACCTCAGTGACCGCGCAGTCAACAACATCAAGACTCTGACTGGAATCGACCTTACTGTTGAGGACCTTGAAGACGAACTACAGCGTATACTCATAGATCGAGGAACTGCCCGCTCAGAGAAACAATGGGAACTGTCTGACACGCTACGCGACGTACTGGCGCATCACCGTGTCACTGTGCTAGATACGGGCGATACGCAGCTCTGGCATAGGACGCGAGAAAAGACATACAAGATAAGTAGGCATATCACTTACGCCGATTTCTTTCGCTCTTTTTCACACTTCGGGGTTGACCTCGGCCCATTGCCACGTAGTCTTGTGGTGGATGGCATAACATATAAGGCCAGATCAGAATTTCACATCACACTTATTAGCCTAAAACGTACAGCCCCCCTCGTTGCACCCAACAATGCAAGACTGACTGAAAAGGAGCTGCACGATGCGTTCATCGAATACCTTTCGTCGTCACCCATAGATACGTGGTCGCTGAGCGATGAGTACCGAGAAGTCCAGGACGGCACGGAGCGTTCAATAGTCGTCATGGTAGAAGTCCCGGGACTTAACGAGTTCTTCGAACAAATGAGTGCTCGATACAAAGTAGCTATACCTCCACAGCCAGCTCACATCACGCTGTACACCCATGCCAGTCAACATGGCATATCCATCAACTCGCAGGAGCGCCTGCAAGCGATATCCCGCCCAATCCAGTTAGATTTCACAGTCAAAAAAATCTAATAAAGCCTTGTCCGGGTCCGACATGACTTGAGGGTGGGAGTACTGTTATTTTTTCTTGTATTTCAGTTTTGAAGAGCCGAGTCTAACGGGCGCCTCAGACATCTCGCGCTGTTCGAGCCTGTCGTCAACGAGTACCTTAATACAACCGGCGATTGGGATGGCCACAAAGCCGCCCAAGATGCCGTTAAGACCGATACCCATAATTGCTGCGATGAACACAAGCAGTGGTGTCAGGTCGTTGCCGCGTGACTGGATGTACGGTTGGATAGTCGCGTTTTCTACCTGCTGGTAGATGATGAAAAATCCAAGCATGATGAGCGCCAATGTAGGATTGACCACAAGCGTAAACACCAGTACTGCAACAGCACCCAGCATCGCACCGATAGTCGGTATAAGGCCGAATAGAAACACGATTCCGGCTAACGCGACGGCATTAACTGTTTCGTCCAGGAGTGTTGAAAATATCACCAAAAACACCATGGTTATTGTCGCACCGATACTCGCGACAAGCACTTGACCGTTAACGTACGACGTGACGACTTTGTACATTTTGTTAGCAATCTCTTGGTCGTGCTTACGACGGCGCTGTGGTACTTGCTTCCAGAATGCACCCATCCACCGCGGCCCTTCGACGAGCATCATAAACGTCATGACAAACACCGTCACAGCAGATACGACACCACTGAGAACCCGGTTAGCAGTGGTCAGCGCTGGGCCAGTAATGTTGCCGAGGTTGCGTGTCCAGTCGTTAGCAAAATCCTGTACACTCTGTTCCAGTTCATAGCGTCGGATGAAGTTCCCGATTGCACTATCCTGCGTGCGTAGATCAGAAATTGTATCAGGGACTTCACGAATAAACTCGGTAGTCTGAGCTATCAGTGGCGGTACGACGAGCACCGTGAACAGTACAAGACCAGTCGACACAAGCCCGTAGGCTATCGCGGTGCCGCCGACGCGACTTTTACTTTTGAGGCGCTTAGACACTGCCGTGACAGCCGGATTAAGCGCAAGAGACAAGAAAAACGACACAAATATCAGTGTGATAGGGTGTGTCATGTTTTCAACGAGTCGGATCAACAATACTGTTCCGATCACGAACCCGATTATTCGCATAATCGTATGGTTGGACAGGGTGACTTCTTGTGTTTTGCCGTTTTTAGTAAACCCGAACATACCTACCAGTATATCGCATCTCACCACCCACCGCCACCACCGCTCCAACCCCACAAATTTGACGCGCCCCACAACGACTCACCACACAAAAGCAAAACCCCACAAATACCCAAGGGCCTGGCCCTTAACTTCTTAGGAAATTACAAGTTTGTGTTGATGTCGTGGAATTGGAGGTGTGTTTTTGAGGTGGTTTTTTTTGGGGTTAAGCGGTGTAGGAGTCGAGGAGTTGGGCTGCGACTTTTTTGATGTCGTAGGCTTTTACTGCTTTATGCTGCTGCACTCCGATGGCGTCGTAGGCCCGTGATCCGACAATGACGTCCTGGAGTAGTGCGGTGAATGCAGCGGTGTTGTCAGGGTCGAACAGTGTCCGAGGCCATGGACCGAGCACGCTCGAGTAGCCAGGGTTGTCGCCACCGATTGTTATACCAGCACCAGCCGCCATTGCCTCTGCTAAAACTATGCCGAAGCTCTCGCCGTTCGTGGATGGAAACACTGCAATATCGGCATCGGCAAGGGGCTGGGCTTTTTCTGCTTCAGTCACGAACCCTGGTAGGTCCACAGACACGCTGTGTTCCGATGCATACGCTGTGACATCATCCAGAAGTGGTCCTTTACCGATCATCGTCAGGGTTGATTGCGAACGTACTGACTCGTCCAGTGCCGCGTAGGCTTTGATCAGCTGCATGACGCCTTTACGCTGTTCAAACCGCCCGACGAACACAATGCGTTTTTTGTCAGCTGGCCGCCGCTTGAACGAATGAAAAAAATCATAGTTGACTGGGTTCGGTAGCACTGCGCCGTCCAGTCCAAACGCTGAGCGCATAAACTCGAGCGCTGGCGGAGACACGGCATAGGCAGTCTGGATTTTGCGTATGTAGCGCTTCATACCTACACCGACAAGCCGTGTGCCAGTACTAGCGACGAGGTTATACGGAAGGATGTGGAACGTGCCGACAATTTTTGTGCTCACAGGCACGAGCTTCAAGACTTCTCCAGCCAAAAACGGACTAAACGGCATCTGCACGTGCAGCACGTCAAACTGCGTGTCGACAAACAGCCGTGTGAGCTTTTTTTTCGAAACAGGGCGGGGAGTGCGTACAGAGTTGCCGTTAAACTGCAGGCTCACTGACCGGCCGATCGAGTGAATATTTTCAATGTCTGTACGCTTAGTGTCGCTGACGATGTAATGTACGTCGTGCCCAAGTCCACGCATATGCTCACCAATCGCCAGCATAGCCTGCTGTACACCGTCTGCTCGGTCGAGCGTGTCATCCATTACGTATCCGATAGTCATTATACTGCGTAGTATACCGCAGCTTTACCATGCCATAAACCATGACCTTGTTCGCGTGGGGTGCAGGGCTATAGTTTTACTGGCGAGCCCTGCTGTGCTAGGATTCTACCTATGACAGAAGACGAAAATACACTCGACTCGGGATACGTAGACGTAGGAGATGGACACGAAATCTACTATCAGCAATGGGGGGATCCGGACGGCGTGCCAATTTTCGCGCTACACGGTGGCCCGGTGTCGCAGTCTGCTGACAAACATAAACTTGCGTTCGATCCGTCTAAGCACCTGGTTGTTTTTCATGACCAGCGCGGCTGTGGGCAGAGTAGAGCGCAGGACCCATTCGCACATGACACAGCAGAGACACGGGTCGGCGATATAGAGAAGCTCCGCGGGCACTTTGGATATGACAGCATCCAACTGTTCGGGTTTTCATGGGGCTCAACACTGGCGCTGTATTATGCCTTGCAGCACCCAGAGCGAGTGTCACGGATGCTCATTGGTGCGATATATCTCGCTCGGCAATCAGACAACGACGCCATTTTTACGAACGGCGCTGTTACACATGCGCACCCAGAAGCGTGGGACTACTATATAGAAACAGTCCCGGCAGACAAGCGGAACAATCCACTCGCATACTACGCCGAGATATTCCAAAACGGATCAGAAGCACAGAAGCTCGACCACCTACGTCGGTTCAACCAGCTCGAACCAGCAGGCATGAAAGTCGACTCGGACTATGCAGCGCTGCGGTCATCGATCGACAGGAACACACTTGATCTAGGCACTCTTGAGTATGCGGTCAGATCCATCAACTGGTTTTCGAACAACTGCTATATTCCTGAAAACTACCTTATTGAAAACGCGGCAAAACTATCTGACATACCGACAGTAATCACACACGGACGACACGATCTCGTGTGCCGTGCACAAGGGGCTTACGACCTAGCGCAAGCCATGGGACCGGCCGTGCATTTACACATGACGCCGGGCAGCCACAGCGAAAGCGAATCCACGAACCGTGAGGTGCAGCGCGCCTACGCGTGGGCATTCCTTGATTAGAAACCTGGATTCTTAGAGCCTAGAACAGGTTCTTTTACTTCTGTATAGACTTTAGGCTGCGTTTGTAGAGCTCTTCGTACTGCTTAGCGACGAACTTGATGTCGAACTGCTTGACGTATTTTTTGGCCCACTTCTGCCACGTAGCGCGTACGGCCGTGTCTTCGAGCATGAGCTGCATTCGCTCGGCGTACTCTTCGGGGTCTTTGCAATTGACAAGTGACAAGCGCCCGGTCTCTCTCAGGGTCCATTTATAACCTTCGTTTGGATGTGCGACTATCGGCGCGCCCATAGCCATAGCTTCAGCTAGCACGATACCGAAACTCTCGCCGTACAGGGCTGGTGAGGTATATATGCCACACGTGCTCAACAGCTGGATCTTTTGTTCGTCAGATATGACGCCGAGAAACTCCACGTCGTCGATTTCGTTTGTCTGCACGTACTGTTCGAGTGATGCGCGCAGTGGTCCATCGCTGGCAATCACTAAACGCGCTTCAGGCTTGCGTTCTTTCAGTACTGCAAACGCTTTGACTGCCTGCAAGGCACCTTTACGCTTTTCGAGGCGACCCATGAAAAACACCATGTTTTGGTCACGCTCTTGTGGTGGCGCGGCAAACTTCGACACGTCTATACAGTTAGGTATGTAGCTGATTTCGACGTTAGAATACTCGCTATAGTCTTCTATGAACCCAGTTGCGGCAGGGGACACAGCGGTTACGATATCCAAGTGGGGCATGATAGCTGGCACATACGCCTTGAACGTACTAATAAGTGACTTACCGAGCGTGTTGCCCGGCAACGCAGCATGAAACGTACCTACACGCATCGCCTTGCCTTCCGCTCGCATGAGTAGCTGCCTCGCAGCAACGGGTACAAGTGGCTCATGCACGTGCAGTACGTCGTAACCCTCGGACAAAATCTCGTCGATACGCTGACCATACGGTGTCACTGACACGTCTGCACTGGTAGCGGATGTGGTTTTCAGCCGAGCAGATGCACCGAGAAATATAACGCCTTCAGGTGCTTCATGCGCATATGTCTTACGCGGCCGTGGTGTGATAACAGTGACCGTGTGTCCCTTACTTCTCAGCGCCTCCACCTGGAGGTTGACATGTTCCTGGACACCACCTGGCTTGAATATGTTATAGGGGGTAAATACGGCGATCTTCATCTTCATGGTATGCCTGTCTGTGCTCTTGTTTATGCTTTCCGTGACTGTCTGGGACGTTTCTTGAGCGTCTTCTTCAGTGTATCAGGTATGTACATCTCTGCCTCGGACTTATTCGCCACCACACTCGGCGCATGAACCTTCGCATCGACGACGTACTCTATATAGTCTGAGAATATGATACGAAAATGCTGTTCCACCGCGTGCTTATCGAAATACTGGTCAACTTCAGCCGTCACATGGTGCAGTGGTAGATCAATCTGGCTTTTCGTGTTGTCGAACTTAAACAACTGATAGTTCGTGTACGCGTGTGTCTGTGCGTCGTTTTCACGCCACAATCTGACTTCAAAATCGAGCATTTGTCGTTTTTCGGTCTCATCCATACCGGTAAACTTATGTTTTGCGTTGTGGGTGCGGGCATATGCCGTGCGTATCACCCACGGCTGTAGTGCGGTGTGATAAAAAACCCTAGCAATCAACTTATGTGAAACGATATACGTCAGGGACGTGTATAGCGCCTGACGTGGACGAGAAAATGAAAAGTCATCTTTATGAGAAAACCCAACCAGGCTGACGATCAGCTCAACACGCTTCTGCAGAGCAGGGTATCGCTGCAGCATCCGTGTCGCCACAACAAGCCCCAGCGACATGCCAATGATTGTTATTTTTTTGGTCCTATAGCGTAGCTTGACGAACGTCGCAAGATAATCAGCGAGGTCGTCGATGGTAGGCTTCATACCGATACCGTAGAAGCTGTCCATACCGCCAAACCCAGGCATATCTGGCATGGTGACGTTGCCGTAGTCGGCGAACGCTTCTGCAACACCGAACATGCGCTCTAGAGACGAATGATGCCCATATACCATCAGTATTTCTCTGCGAGTGGTTTTTGAAGCAGCAGGAATACGAAGCACTCGACCATGCAGACCGTTAAGATTAAGCGGCTTTATAAACGCCTGCATACGGTCGAGGACGTCGTTAATAGATTCTGGTTGTGGTGTTTGTGTTTTTGTAGCCATACTTATGTCGTTAAGTTATTATACCACGAACATGCACTGACTACACGCGCGGGCTTGGCCCGTGTGAATCTACCGCTCAGTACGCCTGTTGTTTGGTCGGTAAAATTAGTTTATCTTTTGGTCAGGAGGTCGACGCCGACCCATACGTATTCCCAAGCTTCTGGGTCTGGGCCTTGTTTCGTAGCGCCAGGTGGATAGCTCGGTATGAACCCGTGTAGCTTAGCCATTTCGAAGTTGTTGGCGGATATCCATTCGTTGCAGGGTGAGTTTTTGAAATTTTCGAACGCCCAGCCAGCACACAAAATGTCTATGGTGTACCCGGTGTGGTGCTTAGAATAGCCAGGTATAGACGATGTCACTAATACCGAGTCGATTTTGTTATCGACAGTGCCTGCGGCCACCTGTTCGACTGTAGCGCCCGCAGACTGCAGTCGGCTTGTGAATAGCGTCCTCTGGTGACTAATGCTCCTATAAGCCGACACGATACTGATCGTGTGGCCGTCAGCGGCTGCAGCTTGCTTGAGCGCGAGCCACGGATCGACTATAGCGGGCTGCACTGGATAGCCATCGACAGTCGCGAGCTGCACCGACGGCTCACTGCGCAGTTTATAACCGCGGTCTTCTGCGATCTGCTGGATACGCTCGTCAGCCGCAACGTTGTCGTATATAAACGGCGGGTTCTCTACTGTATCGAGCCCAGGCTGCTTGAGGTTGTCGTAAAACAGCTTAAAATCGTTGTCGGCAAACGTCAGCAGGTCAACCTCAGGCTGCTGAACAGGGGTGCTAGGTTGCTCGACTAACTGCTCTGACGGCTCAGGTTCAGACTCGGGCTCTTGCTCGATCTGCGGCTCCGGCTCGTCCGGGGGCACAGCTGCATCCTCCGGCTGCGGCTCAGAGGCTCCTGTGGTAGAGACTGTGTCGCTTGGCTCTTGGGCTTGATCCTGTGCAGATGCTACGACAGGCTGCGTATCGTCCTGGAATATCCACTGGCGTGCAGCGAGCCCAACGCCAACAAGCAACAGTGCTGCAATGACAATCGCAGGCTTCGAGCGGAAAAACTGAGGCTTTCTCGCAGATGATGCTCGCGTGTGTCTGTATGTTTTGGGTTCTATTATTCGCATTGGCTTGAAGTATACATTATACTAGAGGTAACTATGCAACTAAACAAGGGTGGGACTACGCATGAAGCATGTGTTTAAGCAGCTACAGCAAACAATTGCAGGGGACTTAAGTGTCGAAGACACTGATCTAGACTATTACTCTACTGATGGTGGCGTGTTCGAAATCACTCCCTCTGCAATCGTATTTCCAAAAGACGCAAACGATGTATCTACAGTAGTAAAAACAGTGGACATCGCTCATCAAAACGGCAACGACCGCATATCTCTCACTGCCCGAGGGAACGGCACAGACCAAGGCGGAGGACCACTCAATACCGGTATTATCGTCGATTTCATGCGGTACATGGACCAGATACTCGAAATAGGTGATGGCTATGCCGTGGTACAGCCAGGTTGTCTCTACGGCCGCCTCCAGAAAGAGCTCAAAAAAACAGGCCAGTATATCCCGTCGTACCCCGCATCTGTTGAAGTCTGTACTATCGGTGGCGCAGTCGCCAACAACTCAGCAGGCGAAAAAACGGTTAAGTACGGTGCCACGCGCAAGTACGTAGAAGCGATCCAAGTCGTGCTTGCTGACGGAACAGTGACCTGGCTACATGCGCTCGACAACCACGAACTCAAAGAAAAAATGAACCTCCCCGGCCTTGAGGGCAAAATCTACCGGGACATGGAAAAAATTATCACCGACCATCACAAAACAATCCATACCGACCACCCACACGTCACTAAAGAGTCGTCCGGCTATGCGCTCTGGCATATCGCCAATCACAATCAGTTCAACCTTAGCCAAGTTGTTATTGGGTCACAAGGCACACTCTGCTTCGTGACGGCGATCCGGCTACGAACGATACCGACACCCGACCCAAACAAAGTCGATCTACTGGTTAGCTTCTATGACTCTATAGAGCAGGCAGGGCTGGCAGCGCAGGACCTCCACAGACTTGAGCCGTCTGCGCTTGAAATAGTTGACAGCAACTTGATCAACCTCGTCAACAGAGAAAAACCAGAACTACTCAAAGGCCTCATTCCTGGCGATAGAATACCAGCGATTGTCCTGCTTTGTGAGTTCGACGATCAGACCGACAGCATCCGCGAAAACAAAATCAAGAAGGCTCGATCCATCGTAGATACATACGCCTATGAATCAGAGGTCAAACGCACACCGGCCGAAGAAGCAGAGGCCTGGAAACTGCGCCGTTCAGCAGCGGCAGTTATGTGGACAATAC
Organism: Candidatus Saccharimonadia bacterium; assembly: GCA_938050265.1. Taxonomy (GTDB): domain Bacteria; phylum Patescibacteriota; class Saccharimonadia; order Saccharimonadales; family SZUA-47; genus CALLJT01. The sequence continues at coordinate 25,792 of CALLJT010000056.1, read as the reverse complement.
CTGGCAACAAAAAAGCACTCCCGATCATCGAAGACGGTACGGTTCCGCCGCACAAACTACCTGAATTCATAAAACGCGCATATGAAATATTCGACAAATACGACCTAGAAATAGCCATCTGGGGTCACGCAGGCGACGCAGACCTGCACATGCAGCCGTTTATGGACCTGTCTAAAGCATCTGACCGCAAAAAACTGTTCCAGGTGACCGACGATTTCTACAATATGGTGCACGACTTAGGCGGCACGGCAGCAGGGGAGCACAACGACAGTTTGATGCGCGCCGTCTACCAGCCACTAATGTTCGGACCCGCTATGGAAAAACTATTTGACGAAGTCAAGCACATCTGGGACCCAGAAAACATGCTCAACCCACACAAGAAAATCGGCGTCGATTTCAACTACGTCAAACGACACCTACGCCATGAATACACTATCGAATCTCTCGCCCGCATGGACCGCGAAAAAGCCCGCTCCAAAATCGACCGGTAAAGGATAGACAAGCTTGTCAAATGCACTCTTGTCCAGCCTACGAACTTTCCATGAAACCTCCGGATAGTTCGTTACTATACTTCTGCACTCATCTGTTTCTACGTATTTAGTTTCATGAAAAGTTGTAGCCCGGCCCGAGCGGATAACTATATCAGGACGAGAAAAAGGCACTAAAGGTCGCTTTCGGGTAGGCGATCTTGCATTGTGATATCATACTAAGTACATACACTAACTTAACTAAGGCTGGATGATTCATGACACGCAAACACAAGATCATTAGCTCATTAGCTGGACTACTGGCTATTGCTATCGTTGCTGCGGCTACACTCCCTTGGCATGCAACAAACACAAACTATAGCTCGAGTGCCGATTACGTCGACTCCATCGATACCACCGCTCTCAATTGGGAGGTAATCTCAGAAATACGCACACCAGGCACATTTAAATCTAGCCTATTTGGATCATGCTACTTCACGAGCGACGGAGAAGATCCTTGTTATAGTGTTGGAGCAACATACACCCTACAGGGTGAGGACTTGAACCTTGATCAAGTTAAGCAAGAAATAACAAAATTCCTACAGGTCAACAACCTTAATCAGTACACCCTTAATGAGATCACGTGCTACACCGGGGCATCAATGTGCTCTGTGCAAGTAAATGACAACGGTACTGCAATGTCTATTCGAGGCGCAACTGCAGAGAGCATATACTCCGATAGTCGGGATACAGCAACAGTACGCCTGCGTGCAACAAGCGTAGATATTTTTTAGAACATCGAAACTCCCAGTCTAAAGTCGATCCATGAGATGACGACTGAGATTTACTAACGATTCTTCGCCTGCATTGTGGCGACCAGGAGGCCGAGTTTGTAGATTGAGTAGATTATGAGTAGGCTTGCTGCCCAGTTCAGCATGGTCGAGAGGTCGCGCAAGAACGCGCCCGATGTGGCGCCAAATGTAGCTGCCAGTGGTGCGAGGATAGATGTGCCACAGGCTACGCAGCCTCCGGCGAGTACGGCAAACACGGTGCCGCCAAAGCCGCTTTTTTTCGGTATGTTTCTGAAACTCTGACGCTTGAGCACGTAGATTAACATTGCACTATTCAGCCCTGAAAGCACAGAAAACAGCATAATACCTAGAGCCTGCGTGTTGTTATACGTCGTAAATATACTCCACAGTGGGTCCCAAAAAATCGTCTGAAGCCGTACACCCAACGACACTGGGAGCTCCAGTAGCACATAGCGCGCAAACTCGAGGTTCAATGACCAAATCACCAGTGATCCGAAAAACAAAATCCCCAGTGCAGCGATAGCGACGTATCGCAGATCTGTGAACACGGCCAAGAAACCTCTGGCGCTCGCTTTGAGCCGGATACTCAGTGGGGCTTTGATGGTGTTACTCATTATGCTCTCCAGCGGGTGCGCACTATGGCTACAGTTTTGTGTTGATTAGCGTCTCAAGGGTTGCGATACTGAGCGGCCCATTAATTTTCTGACCGTCGAACGTAAACCCAGGCGTACCGGTCACACCGGCCCATTGTGCCAGTGCAACATCGTCGTTGATGATACTGTCTACGTCATCAGAATCGATACAGCTGCGAAGCTTGTCTTGGTCTGCGACAGAATCTCCAGCTATTTCGATGAGTAGGTCAGTCGTCAATATGTCTTCAAACTCAGATGCGTAGTTCCCACTAGCGTAGTATGTATCCCACATGTAGTCATACACTGCGTCGTGGTACGCCTGAAACCCACCCTGATTGTGCGCACAATACGTACCTCGTGCCGCCCGCCCAGAATCAGGCCCTATGAACGGAAAGTTTCTAAACTCAATTTTGAGCTGACCTGTATCGATGTATTTTTGTCGCAGTTCTTGCCCGATCACCTGGTGAAACTGCCCGCAAGCCGGACATTTGAAATCACCGTATTCAACAAGAGTAACTGGTGCTGTTGAGCTGCCTATAAATAATTTGGTTTTAGTAGATTCGTCGACCTGTTTTGGCGCGGCATTTTCGGTTGCGAGGTCGAGCGGGGAAGAGGTGTCGACACTTGGGGTATTGTTTCGCGCGGCTTCTTCAGTCGTTGGTGCTGTCAGCATAAACAGCCCGAACAGTCCACCCAACACGATAGCGATCCATATAAATGCTTTATTCATGTAAGTATTTTAGCAAATACTTAAATGTTTTCAAATTGTTTATGTCAGTCATCTATACTACCGTACATGGATACAGAGAACAACGAACTACACCAACAGTTTGAACAGTTCGTAACGGACGCGATAGACAACATACCGGCGCAGTACCAGGACAAGATGAAAAACGTCGCAATCGTAGTAGAAGACACACCTTCCGATGAGCAGCGCAGGAAACTGGGTTTGCGACGCTGTGATGCGTTGTTCGGACTATATGAAGGTGTGCCATTGCCGAAGCGGGGAGGTGTAACACTTTCGATCCAACCAGATGTGATAACTATATTCCGCTACCCGATGCTGCACATGTTTCGCGGCGAACAGGCTCTACGTGAACAGATTTATGAAACGCTCTGGCACGAAGTAGCCCACTATTTTGGCCTGAACCACTCCCAAATCCACGCCGCCAAAAACAAACCCTAACCACCCCAACACCAAAACCCCAAAAAACCTTCCACACCATACCCAAGAGGTTCAACCTCTTGGGTATGGTGTGGAAAAGTAGGTTTTGGGTGCGGGCAGGAGACCGCTATTCGTAGTTGATAGCGTCGAGGATGTTCATGCGGGAGGCGCGGCGAGCCGGAATGATGGCTGCCGCCGAACCTGCGATGATGGCCGCAAGCACATATATGGCGATCTGACCGACAGGGAACGAGAATACGCTAAATCCAAGGTCTTTCAGTGCCTGTAACATCGCCCATGCAAGAAACGTACCCATGACGATACCAAGCAGCACACCGAACACAGCGATAATAACGCCTTCGCTCGAAATCATGCCAAACACCTGGGAGCGTGACAAGCCGATTGCTCGGAGCATGCCTATTTCTCGTGTACGCTCACTAACTGACAAGATTAACGTGTTAATTATGCCCAGAACGGCGACAAGTATAGCCAGCGCCAGCAAGACGGATAGCAAGCCGAGCGCGCTATCTATCTGTGTCCTGGCTTGTCCAACGAGCTCGTTGCGGTCCTGCGTCTGCAGAATAGGATAGCCAGCAAGTACGCCAGTCTCGATGACGTCTTTTGCGTCCTGTACAGACGTTCCGTCGGCGACGTTTGCTACTAGGTAGAGGTCGTCGTCACTAAAAAACTGCTGCTCATACAGCTCGCTTGATATGACATACGGCCCGTCGAACGCTTCTGAGAAACTGTCTGCGATCACCAGTGACTGTACGCCCGTTCCAGGAAATTCGAACTCGATACTGTCACCGACGCGTAACCCGCTGTCTTCAAGCGTAGTGTCTTTTACGTACACTGTCTGAGCGGTCAGCGCATCGTATGACCCAGTCGCAGGGTTCAGGCTAATCACTGCATCGAACGTGGCAGGATCAATTGCTATCACGAGCTCTTCGTTATTTGCGATCTTAGCAAAATTGTATTTGATCGCAGACACGACTTCAAGTTCGGGAAGACCCCCAACCTGTTCAGCGACATCGGCACTGAACGTCGCGCCAAACGGGTCCGTCTGGATGTTTTTAGATATCACCATGATATCGCCCGGGAACGTACTGCCGATAATGTCGTCAATGGTTGCTTTTGTACTGGCAGCAAACACTGACGCGAACACGACAAGTGACACACCGATCATCAACGCTGATGCTGTCGATGCTGTACGCCTTGGCGTGCGACGAGCATTCTGTTGGGCAATCTTACCTGTCACTCCAAGCGCTGCGGTCGCCGGAATGCCAGCAATGCTTGCAATCGGTCCGCTCAGAAGTGGCGCCGACACTGCGACCCCGGCATACATCAAAACAGCACCGGTGCCAGCTATCTGCGCTACGCTGTCATCTGCACTGAACAAACCATAGGCAAGCAACAACCCACCGAACACAACAATTGCGAGACCGACAAGCGCACGGCGACGAAGCGACTTCGGCGGCGTGATAGTTTCTCTCATCGCTTCAATAGGTGGCACTTTTGAAGCTTTGTACGCTGGTAGTAGGGCAGAATACAGCGTCACGACAACACCGACGATCAACGATGCCCAGATTGTGCGTGGCTCAACTGTCAGGCTTCCGCTGGGCAATGCTATGCCTGCAAGACCCGCACCCCAGCGGAGCAGGGCAGACAAACCCATACCAGCAAAAATACCGATGACCGACGAAATAACCGCGACGATAAGTGCTTCGTACAGCACAACCCGCAACACCTGTGACCGTGTCGCGCCAATCGAACGCAACATCGCCAGTTCTTTTGACCTCTGGGCGACTATGATTCGAAAGGTATTCTGAATAATAAATGCACCGACAAACACCGCGATGAGCGCAAACGACAGCAACGCCGTGTTCAAAAACCCTAGCCCTTGGTTGATCTGCTCTAAGTCGTTGCTGGTCTGCTGCTCCGCAGTAACGACGGAAATACCTTCTTGTGGCAAAATAGCGGCGAGGTTGTCGCGCATCGCTTGTGGTTCGACTCCATCAACCGCATCAACACTAATCTGTGTATAGCCATCAACATCGAAAATTCGCTGTGCATCTTCGAGTGCATATGCAGAAATCACTGGACCGCTAAACTCTTGATCGTCTCCGCCTAACGCAACGAAGCCCACGATTTCGAATGTCTCAGCTTGTGCTGCTGCTTGCACGGTAACGGTGTCTCCGATGACGAGGTCATTGCGCTCGGCAGTGGCACGGTCAATCGCAACTTGACCAGCTGCAACAGGCGCTGTTCCGAACACTATTCGTAATATATTGAAATCTGGCTCAGTTACCCATGAAAACCCGAAACACGGAGCATTTGGCAGTCCCAGCTGTTCGCCCTGTGCACTAAACAGAAACGGTACGCCAGTTACTGACCCTTCTGAGCGCGCGACGTCTGGATGACCTTGGACTGTCTGTAGCGTGCCATTAGGTAGAGTAAGATTACTCGTCTGTACGAGCGACGGGCGCTCGAACTCGGAAAAACTTTCGATTTGGGGTGCGACTAACACATCGACGTTACTGTACGCTCCCTCAAACACGTCTTCAAACGAAGAACTAATACTGTCAGTAAATATAAATGACCCAGAAACGAACGCCACCCCAATAATGATCGAAAGGGCAGTTAACACCATGCGAAGCTTGTGGCCAAACAAGCTTTTGAAAGCAAGACGCAACATAGCTATTTGCTCCCGAGTTTTTTGAGCGTATCAAATATCTTAGTTTCTGTCGGTTTTTTCAGTTCGTGTACGATTTTGCCGTCGTCGAGGAACACGACTCGATCCGCAAACGATGCCGCATGCGGGTCATGCGTTACCATGACAATCGACTGATCAAGCGTGTCAACGGCCTGCCTGAGAAACCCGAGTAATTCGTCACCCGATTTGGAGTCGAGGTTACCGCTCGGTTCGTCTGCAAAAATAATTTCTGGTTTGCTGACCATCGCCCGTGCAACGGCAACGCGCTGCTGCTGCCCACCTGACAGCTCGCTCGGTATGTGCGTCAGCCTGTCGTGGATACCCAGGGTTTCAACGACTGTCGAAAACCACTGTTCGTCCGGTTTGTGACGAGCAATTGATAACGGCAACACGATGTTTTCTCTGGCAGTGAGAGTAGGCACGAGATTGAACGCCTGGAATATGAAGCCAACGTTTTCTCGGCGCAGCAACGTCAACCGTTTGTCAGAGATGCCCTGCAGACTCACTCCGGCAATCGTCACCGATCCACTGGTTAGATCGTCAAGGCCTGCCAAACACTGAAGTAATGTTGATTTGCCTGAGCCACTTGGACCCATGATAGCCGTAAACTGCTTGTCGTCGATCTGTATATCGACACCCCCAAGCGCATGCACAGCTGTGTCGCCCATGCCATACGTTTTAACCCCGTTCACCATTTCTGCAACTGCACTCATAGAACCCTCCACGTTGTTACTAGTATTGTAGCAACAGCGCAGGTTTATTGACACTAAAACCTGACCCATAGTCACTTTTTTCTCAAGAGTAGTATAAGCGTAGTGCAGCCAGAGACACCCCTGCTAGGGGTGTCTCTGCGCGAAACGCTACTCGGGAGAAGAAAGTGACTGTGGGTCAGCGCTAAAACATCATGAAAAGTACGGGAAGCCCCACCAACCAACAGGGTCACAATAACGCACACCTCGATCTAAATCAGTAATTTGCTGTAGTTCATCAACCGTTAACTCAAACGTGGGGAGCACTGCGTTAGTTGTAGCATGCTCAGCTGAGCTCGTCCGAGGAATGATGCATAGATCCCTCTGTATTGCCCATTGAACGATCACCTTGACGGGATCAGCATCATACTTTTCGGCTAGTTTTGCTATGAGTACATTGTCGCGCACTGGAGCACCAGTGGATCCGAACGGGGAATATGCTGTCACCATCATGTCCTGTGACTGACAAAAATGGATAAGTGACTCCTGAGAAAAATAGGGATTCACTTCAACCTGATTCATAACTGGTTTGACCGTTGCATACGCAAGTAAATCGACGATCATAGGGGCCGTGTAGTTCGCCACGCCGATGCCTTTTACTACATCGTCGCTCACGAGGCTCTCCATTGCTCTCCAGGTCTCATATAGCGGTACATTACTGAATTTCGCGAGCCCGTTTTCGTCCAAAGGCTCCATGCCTTCGCCGTTCACAAACCCTACACCCCAGTGAACTAAGTACAGATCAAGGTATTCGACACCAAGATCGTCTATCGACTTCTGGCACGCACGTAACACGCCTTCTGGCGCATGGTCGGTGTTCCAGAGTTTGCCTGTAATAAACAGATCGTCGCGTGTGACGACCCCTTGGTCAAACACGCGTTTGAGCGCAACGCCTATCTCAGCCTCATTGCCGTAGATCATTGCGCAGTCAATATGCCGCACCCCTGCGTTAATTGCAGCCTCAACTACTGCACCGACGGCATCGCCGGTCACTTGCCACGTTCCGAGCCCGAGCATCGGAATTTCTTGTCCATTTGATAAAGTCTTATTCATGAGTGCGCTCCTGCTTTTGTCTGTGCGTTGTTTATATAGTAGTGTAGCAAATAATTATCCTCAACCCTATTATACTAATGCTTGTACAATGTAGATACTTTATGGTATAGTTACTTTAATCGTAAAGAATAGTATAGTACTCTATAGACAAGAGAAAAGTGAGGTCAATAATTCTATGAAAATCAATCGAATACTTATGTCAGCTGCGTTGCTGTTTGGGGTACTGTCTGGGGCCTTTCAGACATTTGTGTCAGCTGGCAGCTACCTAGACCCAGCGTTTTATAACGAAACGGTTGGTGGACAGATGAACATTCCAATCGCCCTCGACTTCACACCGGACGGACGAGTGCTTGTCGCAGAAAAAGGTGGAGCAGTACGCGTAATTGATGCCAATGGCAACCTGCTTGCTGACCCCTTGTATCAGATATCTGATGTCAACAACCACCATGACCGTGGTCTGCTCGGCATCGCAGTTGACCCGAACTTTAGCTCAAACGGCTACATCTACCTGTCGTACACATATGATAGTGACCCAAGCAACATTGCCGGTAAAAAAACCGCACGCGTTATGAAACTCAAAACAACTGGCAACTCACACGTCGCAGGGTCTGAGCAGATCCTGCTCGGTAGCGTCGGTGGCACAGCCCAAAACCCATCATGCCACGACTACCAAATCACGGACGACTGCATACCGTCTGACTCGCTTAGTCACACCATCGGTGGCATCCGCTTTGGTGCAGACGGCAAACTATATGTATCTACTGGCGACGGAGCAGGGTTCACTGCACCAGACCCACTGGCGTTTCTAGCACAAGACATTGACAGCCTCGCTGGTAAGCTGATTCGCATCAACACTGACGGGAGCGCACCGAGCGATAACCCGTTCTACAACGGTGACAGCAGCGCAAACAGGTCAAAAGTATGGGCATATGGACTTCGTAACCCATACCGGTTCAACTTCCGACCTGGAACAAACCAGATCACACTCGCTGATGTCGGCTGGTTTACGAAAGAAGAAGTCAACATCATACAAAAAGGCGGCAACTACGGCTGGCCATGCCGCGAAGGTACCGTCGCGACTGTCGGTGGCTACACTGCACTGCCTGGCTGCCCGATCAACACTGCAACTATAGACCCGATCCACGATTACGACCATAACGGGGGAGTCGGCGCAGTTACTGGTGGCGCATATGCACTCCACCCTGAATACCCAGCAGACCTACGCGGCAACTATCTGTTCGGTGATTTTTCACTCAACCGCATGCAGTACCTCGACATTGACAACGGGCAGGTGAACGCAGTTGTTGACCTGTCAAACGACGCTGACGGCCCGGTTGAATTCAAAACCAGCCCTGATGGCTATGTCTACTACATATCAATTTACACGGGCGAAGTCCGGCGTATTCGCTACCAGAACACCACCAACCCGCAACCACCAGCAGCGATCATAAACGCAACCGGGTTTGGCGGCGCCGCACCATACACCGTCACATTTGATGGTACTGATTCAACCGACCCTAACGGCGACCCAATTACCAGTTACCAGTGGAACCTCGGCAACAGCGTGACAAGCACCGCACCTAATCCGTCAACAACCTACAACTCAGTCGGTACGTATTCTGTCAGCCTCACGGTAACAAACAATATTGGCGAATCAACCACAACAAGCCGGACAATTTCAGTTGTTGCACCAGTTGGCAGCGGAGCAGACATGGTACATGTCAGCAGCACCAATTCACCGACTACGAACTACGTCGGCACTGCTATGGATATCACAACTACGTTCCGAAACGACGGAGACGCCGATACTGTCAGCCTCTACATGTTCATCATGGACCAGAACTACGACACTGTTGAAGACCTTGCGCTTAGCGGTATATCGTTTGCACCAGGCGAGTCCAAAGACTTCAGTATCAACTGGCTCCCACCAGGAGTTGGACCATATTACTACTGGGTTGGTGCGTTTAGCGGCGACTGGGCAGAACAGCTCATCCCTGTCGAGAGCGCCCTTGATATCAACGTACTCAACCGTAACCCGGGTGGCGCAACTGAGGCAGACGTCCAGTTCAGCTCAGCCAGCGCGCCAGCATCAGCACAGCAAAACAGCATCGTTGACGTAGACGCATCGTTCACGAACCTCGGCACTAACGGTGCAGTGATAGTAAACCTCGAAATCTACGATTCTGCAGGCAACCAAGTACAGCAAGAGTTTTTCGAAAACGTCACGTTTGCTGCGGGCGAGTCACAGTCGTTTTCGATTGACTGGAATGCGAATGTCCCAGAAGGAACATACTACTTCGCAGCGTCTACGTTCAGCTCCGACTGGTCAGAACTCCTCCAGTGGGTCAGTGACGCAGCGGTAATCAGCATTACAGACGTTGTCAATCCACCAACCGGTGCACAGATCGACGTGATCAGCGGCGGCACAACAGCGGCAGGATGGGACGACGACGGCGTATGGAACACTGCAGTGAGCACTCAGAACGGTGAATACGCGTTCACGTACGCACAGCCGTGGGCGGGGGTCTACTTCCACAGAGCACTCGCACCGATCAGCCCGGCAGAAGTGTCATCAGTCAACCTGCGCATCCGAGCAGACGGCTCTAACGCTGCGAGCAACATCAACCTAGACGTTTACAGTACTGCTGGTGTCAAGGTAGGTTCAGTGAACCTCGATAGCTACATCACAGACGGTTCGCTCAGCGATGGTCAGTACCACAGCATTTCGATCCCTATTAGCGCATTCGCACTGACAGACAACATCGGTGCACTCGTCCTCCAAGACCAAACTGGCCTCGCCAACACGTCTTACACGATCTCTGAGCTATCAATTAGATATTAGACGATACGTACCACCGACTCCCTGTACAATGAGAGCATGGCGAATTATCGAGGGCATGTTGTTGGTGGGGGTATGGCAGGGGTGGCAGTTGTCGGCAGCCTGAACTACTTACCCAGCGGGTTTCTACCAACTACCGGGCAGGTACTAAACGACTGGCAGTTTAGCCTGGGCCTCCTGATCGTAGCGGTACTGTTTGCAATCTGGCCGGACATCGACACGAACTCGAAGGCGCAGAATCTGTTTTACTCTATCGGCTTCGTCCTGAATATATTCCTAATTCTGAACGGACTTTTTGTGCTCTCAGCGCTCCTTGGATTGCTAGCGATGACGCCGATCGTCGGAAAACATCGGGGGTGGACTCATTCTAAACTTGCTATGTTTCTGGTACCGACACCGATACTGGCGCTATCGCTGATTTCAGGCGAGACAATTGGCCCGGTCGGCTGGCTGACGTACACAGTCGCCGTCGCAGGCTATTTCAGCCACCTACTCCTCGACGGATTGATCTGGAAGAGGATCCGTATTAAAAGTGGCTGGCACTAAATGACTTAGGAAGGGGACACCCCCTCCTAACGAGCAGGGCACTGGCTCGAAGCCAGATGCTCTGTCTGTTCTCCCCCGAATATCGTATCTGCTTTCTCCGGAATAAATCCGACGACGCAGATGATTTATATACATCGTCTGAGACAGACGATGGGCTACTGCTCGACTTGGCAGAGTATTATTGCGCCGTCTTCGTCGTACAGTGCATCGAGGTTTTTGATCGAGCAGTTTGGCGTGATCGAATTGAGCGCACGCTTCGCTGCTTCTGCGTGCCTACCCCAGTGGTCGGATTGAGACGTTATCGTTGCGCTGACCGTCAGTTCGCCTCTCGTAGACAATACATATGCACCTCGTGTGCTGCGAGACTCGTCAGTGGCAGGTTTTTCGTATTCGATATAGCGTAATCGACTTTTCTGATATTCGCGCGTTTCGTCACGTGTTATGCGAGCGTTCGCACTCCCATCCATCAGCTGCCTCCCGAACTGATCTTCGAACAAATTCAGGTACACTGTCATGAACGCAGTACTGTCAGCATCGTCATCATTGTCGCTGCTGTATGCTAGCACAACGCTAGACCCTGGCTTGTATTCGTCGCTCAATACCCACGACTCGGGTATGCTCATGGTGAAGTTAGGGTCCTGAAACGTACGGTACTGCACAGGTTTATACAAAAAATATAGATATGCCCCAACAGAAACCAACACTGTTGCGACAGCGGTGAGTACCATAACGCGCCATACGTTTCGCTGTTTGCGTGGACGGCGATGCAGTGGATCCATGTCCACCTGCTGCAACACATCATGCTGTTCGTTCAGTACAGCCACAGTGGCGACAAGGTCTTGATCACTCCAGCCTGCAGCGTGCATTTGGCTCAAAACAGCTTCAATAGAGCGTCCTTTGAACGCTTCGTTTTCGATGTACAATGCTGCATCACGATACGGGCTGGAGTTCTACGATCCCATAGTAGTATACTATAACATTTTTTAAGACAATAATCAACTACAGCGAGGGTGCGAATTCGATTGTGTCCACGATCTGCTGGATCAGGACGCCCTGAGAAGTGTCCGCAGGGAACACGCTGACTTCGAGGCGACGATCTGACATCAGTGCGATAAACTCTCTACTTTCAATCGGAGCGCCTCCGAACGATATAGATGTGACGAACTCTCGTGCATCGGTGTCATGGATTTGCAGGTCAGAAACACGTCGCACGCTGACTCCTTCGGAGTCTCCAATGGCCTGTTCGAGGAGCTCTTGCCACTCGTCCAGCGACTGCTCGATCTCGAACGTTGGTGCGCGGCGTAACAACACAGTGATCGTGACAAGTTCCGACAACAACGGATCGTCCAGTATTGCAAGCGCGCCTGGCGATGGGCCAGATGAATCGCTCAGTACATCACCATAGCGTTTTTCGATTTCAGCTCGTATGGCTTCATTGCGTTCTGGTTCAATCTGCCAGGCGAACTCATCCACGGCACTATCGGTCGCAATATCAGAGACGACCCATGACACGGGATAGCTGAACGACACACCTGACGCAGTATCTGCGAATTCCTGCCAGTCTTGCGGATCTGGTTCAGTTAACTCTACGGTACCGTCGCGTAGCACGCTCACGCCAGCAACTTCAGTTTGGGCTGCCCGGCGGCTGTCAAATAGCAGTGTTGCACCCATCAGAACTCCCACAACGACAACGGCTCCACCGACGGCTATTGTCTTCTTCACCCGTGGCACGCTCATCATCGAGTCCCAGTCGCGGTAACCTGCCTGCCACATAGCACGACTGACCTGGTCAGCACGCCAGCCATCGGCCACGAGCTGGCGATGCGCTTCAAGAGGGCGGACGCGCGCAAGCTTCAAATCTCTCGCCACCCGAGTCAATTCTGTGCTGCGTTTCCCCATATATAGCAGTATACCTGAGCTGCACTCACTTTTTTATACCCAAACGTTCATAGGGTGACAAGATTGAAGTTTTGTTCTTTTCAATATTATGCCATAGCATCATCGAGAAAGAAAAGACTTACTAGATTGTTGGCATACATACCCTCCGAGCCTCGTTTCGGGTTCGACTTTTGTGCGAAGCTACCTGAACACGTATACTGCTAAGCATATGGATTATGCACAACCACACACACAAAAAACACGCAACAACACAGACACCAGCACACGCCCAGATGCCCCATCTGCGACTGAGGCGATGCAGGCGCACTACACTGAAAAGTTGCAGGACAGCAGACTCAGAGATTTGTTCTCAGCACAACCGGACCGTGGGAGTACACTCACACTTGAGCACGACGGTGTCTATGTAGACTATTCGAAAAACCGCATCACGTCAGAAACACTCTCGATCATGCAGGACCTCCTCGCTGAGTGCGACATGCGCGGTGCCATAGATGCCATGTTCAGCGGCGTCAAAATAAACACCACTGAGAACCGATCAGTACTCCACGTCGCGCTGCGCAACCCCAGTGACTCGCACGTTACAGTTGACGGCGAAGATGTGATGCCTGTAGTTAAAAAAGTACTGCAACAAATGACCAACTTCGCACGAACGATCAGGGATGGATCCTGGACTGGATACGACGGTGCAGCCATCACAGACGTCGTACATATCGGGATTGGCGGCTCAGAAATTGGACCACACATGGCAGACGAAGCACTCGCGCAGTATGCGGACACCTCCATACGAGCGCACTTCGTGTCCAACGTCGACCCCGCAGACATGCAGACGACACTGGCGCACTTGAAGCCTTCGAGCACTCTGTTTGTAGTTGTGTCCAAATCGTTTACGACGATAGAAACCCTGACGAACGCGCAAGCAGCCCGCACGTGGCTTCTGGACAGTGCGCCAGACGAACGAGCTGTCGCCCGGCATTTCGTCGCAGTGTCGACAAACACCGATGCCGTATCCGAGTTCGGCATAGATCCAGCAAACATATTCGAGATGTGGGATTGGGTAGGAGGACGCTACTCGCTCATGAGCTCTGTTGGGCTTACGCTCATGGTCGTCATCGGCCCCGCACACTTCGGGTCGATGCTCGACGGTGCTCATAGCATGGACGAGCACTTCCGCACGGCACCCTTTGAACAAAACATCCCGATAACACTTGCGCTACTCAGTGTTTTATACAACAACTACTTCGGGGCGGAGACAGAGCTCGTACTGCCATATTCATCCCAGCTCGGACGGTTCACAACGTACTTACAGCAAGCCAACATGGAGAGTAATGGCAAGTCCGTACGCGTGGATGGATCGCCAACACAGACGGCAACTGGTCCGATCGTCTGGGGCACGCCGGGCACGGATGCGCAACATACATTTATGCAGCACGTCCACCAGAGCGGTCGCCTTATCCCAACCGACATCATATTGTTCAAGCGGCCCTACGTCGACAGTGGCGACCAGCACAACCTGCTTCTGTCTAACGCGCTGGCGCAAGCCGAGGCGCTAGCGTTCGGCACGACAGACACAGAGCTACGTGAAGGCGGTGTACCTGAGGAGCTTGTTGCCCATAAACGCATGCCCGGAAATCAGCCAAGCACGACACTGCTCCTGCCAAAACTCACCCCGTACACGTTCGGTCAGCTCATTGCTCTATACGAACACAAAATATACGCCCAAGGTGTCCTGTGGGGCATTAATTCGTTTGACCAGTGGGGTGTCCAACTGGGCAAAACCATGGCAACGACGATCGCAGCCGAAATATCGAGCAACACTCCTGGCACGCACGACAGCTCGACATCTACACTTGTCAGCAAACTCACTACAGAATAAAAGCTACCAGGGCAGGGTGTCTAGTCTATCTGTCGCGACTGGGCCACTGCATAAAACGGTGTTTCGTGGATGGCCACACGCACTATTGTGTGCGGTTCAATGCCGATCACCTCGCCGTCTATCTGAGCCATCGTCGCGTCTCGGATATGAAACGTCGTGGGCTGGTCTGTCACAGTGCCGTATGATTTTTTCACGAACAGCCGGTAAGCGTACAGAAGCATGTGGGCGTTCTTTTTTGTAGCCATCGCCTCCAAATATGCACGCTGCCCAAGCTGGACCATACCGTGTCGGATCCGGGCGATACGCGGCCCGTTAATAAACAGCCGTTCATACGCATGCACTGACTCCTCGCCTGGCGAGCTCATTCCAAATCCGTCCATCCGTATAATAGCTCTCCAAAAATCGAGGATCTCTCTCCCGACACGAATAATAAACGGCCGCCGCTTCGTGCCGCTTCGAGCGTGTGCCGATGACTCCATAAGTGAAGATGCCTCAGCTGTCGCCCCAAAACTAGCGTAGGCGGTCGCGATACGCTCAAACGATCCGCCTGGCGAATCGACAGACACCATCAGCGGATATATCGGTTGAACTGTAGCGCGCTCACACACCTGAGACATAGTGACATTTTTGGCCACACCATTCAGCATAGTTGCTATATCGTTCGCGTTGCCACCCCACAGAGGAAAGAGCGCGAGCTGATCTCCGAGCGCTTGAGCGTGCGGGCTCATAACAACCCCATGAACCACGCTACTGACCGTGCCATCTCCGCCGACGATAGCCATAACAGCAGGCAAGGAGTCCAATGCGTCCAATGTCTTCGCAACAACGTCATGTATTTTTTCTGCAGTACAGCCGGATATGTCGACAGACTGCGCTGACAGACTGAAATGCGTCTCTAACTGGTCTACGTATTCTCGCGACCGACGTGCGTTCGTCGCAGTGTCGTTGCGCAGGACGATAAGACTCTGAAACATACCTACTCCGGTGCGACCGCTACGAGTTCAATGTCAAAAATCAGCATCGACTGAGCAGGGATAGGGCCGCGCTCGATGTCACCGTACGCGAGGTTTGACGGTATGACAAGCCGTCGTTTGCTTCCGACTTTCATGCCAACGATGCCTTGGTCCCAGCCTTGGATGACGTGGCCAGCACCAAGCGTGAACACAAACGGCTGCACAACGCCTGCTTCGTCCGTCGCAGTCTGGTCAAACAATGTACCATCAGTGAGCCATCCTTTATACAGCATGGCAACCTGTCGGCCGACAACTGCTTGCTCGCCGTTACCTGGGTTTACTTCTGCATACAGCAGCTGACCAGCCTCTTCATATTGTTCGTACTGTGCGAACTGGTCTGGCGTCGGCAGGGTGGCTTGCGATTCTGCGCGAGCGGCGTCCGATGCATATGGACCGCCGAGCTGCGTGCCGAGCGAGGGCTGTTCGCCAGCGTTTGTTTGAGCCTGGCCTTGAGGGCTGCCTTCGTCCGACCCGGCCGGGGTGTTTGATGCATCACGCACCTGCAGCGTCTGCGTCGTGGGCGACGGCTGTACGGCTCCCCGCAATGCAGAAGGAAAACTCTGCTGCTGTGACACCTGAACTGGCTCAGTGTTCGACCTGTTTTCCCACCATAGATAGCCACCGACTGCGGTTGTCGTGAGTGCTCCTGCCGCTACCATGCCCACTGCGTCTCGTAATCTCATATACCTATAGTATATCTGACCCGCACTCGCTTTTTTATACCCAAACGTTCATAGGGTGACAAGATTGAAGTTTTTTTTTTAGAAATGATGCCATAGCATCATTGAGAAAGAAAAGACTTCGTAAAATCCTGCGCCTCAGTACCCACAGTAACTTCCAGGACTGGACAAGGACTGTCCTTGTCCAGTCAGTGAGGGGTGCTAAGTGGGAAATAAATATTGTATTCGACTTGACGCGTTCAGTAAGCTGTACGGTATAGTATATGGATAAGCACGTACTGCTTATGATGAACAGTAAGAGTAAAAGGGACATTTAGTATCTGTTAGTCCACTGATCCGCGCATGCTCCAGCGGTCGCTTCCTAGTGTAGAGCAACGATATACCCGTACAGAAGGACAAACATATATGAGTTCAGCCAACATTCAAGGTGTCGGTACGTATTTGCGTGAGCATCGCGTTCGACCAATGCGCTCCATTACACCTCCACAATCCACGGATCGAGAAGCGACGAAGAAACGCGCACACACAGCACCTATGCAACGTAAACAAGCCTCTCAAGTACGTCGTCGTTCAGTCGCACCGGCCGTTCGACCAGCCAAGCGTACATCGGTGAGCGCGACTAAAAAACGTGCAACACGAACACGCACGAACTCGTCCAAAACGCATACTACTCCGGCAGCTACAAACGGAGCGCCAACAACACACGCAATTCAGCCGCTACCTGAGCACCGCTCAGCCAAGCTCCGCACGTCTACCACGCAAAATATCCTGTTTGGTGCTCTTGCGGTTGCGCTTATTGGGCTGATCATACGATCACCACTCGGGTTCGTGCAGGCAATAATCGTATTTAGTGTGGGTTATTACCTCTCTGACTTCATATTCTATATGACCGTCATCATGAAAGGCATGTTCACTCGTGCCGACAGCCACATCGACCAGGACGTCGCACACGACGAATGGCCGACCTACACCGTTCTCTGCCCGCTATACAAAGAAACTGCCGTTCTGCCACAGTTCACCGCAGCCATGGCAGCTCTTGATTACCCTAAAGACAGGTTACAGATCATGCTCCTGCTCGAAGAAGACGACGAAGAAACCATACTTGCAGCGAGAGCGATGAACTTGCCATCCTACTTCGATATCATCGTTGTTCCAGATTCGCAGCCTAAAACCAAGCCTAAAGCCTGCAACTACGGGCTCACGCAAGCAACGGGCGAATATAGTGTCATATACGATGCCGAAGACATACCGGATCCGAAACAACTCAAAATAGCTGCGACATCCCAAATGAACGCCGCTGCAGCTGGACAGAAAATTGGCTGTGTCCAAGCAAAGCTCAATTTCTACAACCCAAAACACAACGTGCTCACACAGCTGTTCACGCTTGAATATTCACTCTGGTTTGAGGTAGTACTACCTGGACTCATGGCTATCGGTGCGCCAATCCCACTCGGAGGCACGTCGAACCACTTCAACACGCAACTACTTCGACGCATTGGCGCCTGGGACCCCTACAACGTCACCGAAGACGCCGACCTGGGGATGCGCCTCGCACAGCTCGGGTATACGACTAAAATCATTGACTCCACCACCATGGAAGAAGCCAACGGCAGCCCGCGCAGCTGGGTAAAACAACGCTCACGCTGGATCAAAGGCTACATGCAAACACACCTCGTTCATTCACGAAACATGGGGGCATTCGCCCGTAACGGCCGCTTCCGTGACATCGCATACATGCATGTGCTACTTGGAATACGCTCGTTTGGACTCTTGTTCAGCACGATTATGCTGCTGCTGTTCGTCGGCAACACAGCCATGTCTGCACTCGGGGTGGGCGGCATAGAACTATCCAGCTGGACATCATACGCGCTGCTATTTAACTTCATATTCATCAAC
This sequence comes from Candidatus Saccharimonadia bacterium, assembly GCA_938050265.1. Taxonomy (GTDB): domain Bacteria; phylum Patescibacteriota; class Saccharimonadia; order Saccharimonadales; family SZUA-47; genus CALLJT01. Next base: position 7,455 of record CALLJT010000056.1, on the reverse strand, counting down.
CTCGTGTACATATATACGTATTCTCTCGGTATTGCGAAACGTGGTCAGTGGGATCTCCTGCCAGCACTTCTAGCGCTACCGTATTACTGGGGTTTGATGCTCCTGGCGGCACTGCAGGCGGCTTATGAGCTCATTGTCAAACCGTACTACTGGCAGAAAACCGAACACGGTGTGCATTCGATATCACCACAACAACTCGCGATCGGGGAAGCTATTTCGTGACACCGGAAGCGACTCCCGATCTACCACCTAACATCTTCGCACGGCACTGGCACCGCATCGTACTCGGCATCACTGCGCTCCTGAGTATCGCTGCATTCGCGCTGACTCAGGCTAAAGACTTACTGTTCATCTACGACGACGGTGTTTCATACCTGATAATTGCTCGGTCGGTGTTCGACAACATCCAGCCAGGCATCGAACAAATCGGCTCTATCTGGCTGCCACTCAGCCATCTCGCGAAGCTACCATTCATCTGGAACGATTTCATGTATCACAGCAGCCTTGCGGGCAGCCTATTGTCGATGGCAAGCTATGTTGCGAGTTGTTTTTTCATATACAAAATCGTATTTTTTATCACGCAGAACAAACTCTCCAGCACCGTCGGTACGTTTGTGTTTGGCCTCAACCCAACCGTCCTGTTCCTGCAGTCTACGTCTATGTCAGAAGTGCCATTCATCGCTACGTTTACAGCCAGCGTGTACTGTTTCCTCAGATATAGCTCCTCTCGAAACGTCAAATGGCTCGCCATCCTTGCGTTTGTCAACAGCGCCATGATACTGCTCCGATACGAAGGCTGGGTTATCGTCGCCGCACAAGCAGGGCTGACTATATGGCTGCAAACTGTTTCTCGGACGATGTCGCTCCGAGAAAACATCGGTCGCGTGTTCATATTGTCACTACCGGTTGCACTCGCTGGAGCAGCGTGGCTACTCTGGAACTACACCATCACTGGTGACGCGCTCGATTTCGTACGAGGCGAGTTTTCTGCCAGCGTATTTACCGAACGACAAAAACTATACGGCGTCGATTCAGAAGGCAAGCCACTATTGTCTCTACTACTATACGGCGGATCTGCGCTTCTGCTACTCGGGGCACCAGCCGTCGTGATCGCTTCGATCGGCTTATTTACCTGGCTTGCCGTGCGACAGCGCAGGACAGCCACAACTAAGTCCGCTAAACTCACTGAGCGCACAAAACAACAGATTATCGACTATCAAAAAATCTCTCTCATACTCCTGCTACTGTCGCCTGCGATTTTCCACGTTGTTACGATGGTGCTTGGGTTTTCGATAATGCGTGTTGCTGGCATTGCCGGTGACGAGACGAGTCTGAACCTGCGCTATGGTATATTCCTGCTGCCGTTTGTAGCGATAGGTGTCAGTGTCCTATCGAAGCGCACTGCAGTTGTCGCTCTTGCGGGCATGCTTGTCATGGTATCGTATGGGTACATGATGTTTAGTAGCCTACCGATTATCGACGACGCGCGCGAAGGGCAGATCCAGTACCGCGAAGCTGCACATGTACTCAGAAACAACGTCGGGGAAGACGAAACAGTGCTGGTTTCTATGGCGACTAACGCAGCATTCATGTTCCACAGTACGCTCGACCTTGACAGGTTCGTACACGAAGGAGCCTACGAGCAGTGGGAGCAGGCAATCGAAGACCCAACTGTAACCGACTGGGTTGTCACCTCAAGAAGACAGGATTTCGACACACTCTCTGAACTTGATCTTGCATCTGGAACCACGCCGTTTCGTGTGTTCTATACAAACGACGACATAGCACTCTACAGGAATACACAATGAAACAGACACTCAGAAAACAAACCCTCCACTACGGCTCAGCGTTTATAACGCTCGTACTGCTCGGCATGATAGCCGCATCGGTTGTTGTTGCCTATCTACACCAACGGGCAACTGAACCGCCCACAACACCCATTGCATCCAGCTCACAGCAAGACATCGACCAAAAACGGCCCATTAACGGTGTTAACATTCTGTACTACCGACCACAGCTCGACCAGGATGTACAAACATACACGTCAGAGTTTGTTGCACGGATAGCTCAGTTCGGCACTACGGATGCAGCAATCGCCATACCGCTGTTCATGAACTCCAACGAATCCACTACCGTCAGTACGACGAACGATACTCCGTCAATAGAAGAGATAACACTGCTCATCGAAGCACTCCTAGCTGCAGACATAAAACCCAGCATCAAACCGCTGGTTGACGGTACAGACCCAGACACGTTTGAGCGTCAAGCCATAACACCCACAGACATCGATGCCTGGTTTGCGTCGTACTATGGAGCAATAACACCGTATCTCGAGCTATCTGAGCAGTACGACCTGACGTCGTTCGTGCTGGGCGTTGAACTGTCGTCACTGCAGAGGTACGGCTTCAAATGGACAAACCTCATCACGCAAGCACGATCAAACTACAACGGAGCGATCACCTACGCGATGAACTGGGACGCAACCGATACGTTGCCATTCATAGATGATCTTGATTTCATTGGGGTAGACGCATACTACCCATACGAGGGTGAGATTGAAAACTCACCAATAAAAGCATTCTGGAACAAAACGTTCGATGACCTGGGCGCGTACCTGGACGACCCCGGATTCATCGTGCATGAGTACGGCATACCGAGCGAAGTCGGAGCAGAGAAGAATCCATGGTCGGCAATAGGGACCAATAGTGTCGCTGAATGGCTACAGGAAGCCTGGTTGCGTGCAGGGTGCGACGTCATCCATACGCGGACTCGTGGTGGATACATCTGGGCTGTGTACTTCGGCACCGACCTGAACCAGACGCGAGAAGACCAAAAAGGCTACAACATACTCGGTAAACCAAATGTTGAAAACACCGTTCGTGACTGCTTCGGCTGGTACTAGTATACGAGTACCGCGCCACATGTAGACGAAGCTTATGTTAAAACGTATACTGGTACACAGTATGCCCAAGCACGTACACCCATATATACGAGCAATCGTTATCATACTGATACTTGGCCTTGTAGCGCTACTTCTCTACATTCGAGCCAGCACGCCGGCGATCGACGAGCCTACGGTGCAGGGGACGTCCAGCGGCGAAATCGAGCCGATCGCAGACACGAACGGCGACTTTCGTGTGACAATAGCCGATTTGTCATACCTCTTGAGTCGCTGGAACAGCAACGACACAACAGCAGACTTCACGAACGACAACGTCGTCAACATCCTGGACCTCAGCTACTTTATGCGCCAGTGGGGCAGGGACGAGACTGCCAGCCGTGGTCTAGCGACTGGGTCGTTTTTCATTCACGGCAGACAAATCATCGACCCAGCCGGTGACGTGTTCTATCCTGTCGGCGTCAACGTCAACGGCCCTGAAGCATGGGATGGCAACAAAACACAGCTCCAAACAATCGGGCGGTCTGACGACGCACTCGCTTGGGGATTCAATACGATTCGACTGACCAGCTGCTACGCACAAGGAGACCGGAACTACGGCAGCTACCCAGATGACGATGTGCACGCAATCATACAAGAATACACAGCCAAAAAAATAGTCGTCATGCTCGAAGGACGCTATGACTGCGACCATGCAGGCTCACCGCCCCAGCAGTGGCAGTACGACACCATTGAATCAGAGTTCGTCGACCTCGCACATCGGTATGCAGACAACCCATACGTCTGGTTCAACCTGTTCAACGAGCCGACTCACTACACCAACGACCCCAGCCATGACATTTGGAAACGCATACATAGCGACATGACACGTGCAATCCGCGCGACCGGCAACACTAATATCATCGTCGTAGACGGAAGCAACTTCGGTCAAGAAAACCACCACAGTAACGGCTACACAACGGTCGACCAAACCGATTCTGCCATACTTAAATACGGGCCGGATGTGCAAGCAATCGGCACATGCAACATGCTGTTTAGTTTCCATGTGTACACCGAGTGGAAAGCCGGATCTGACTCGATGCGAAACTACATACAGACGGTGCACGACAATGATATGGCTCTGATCATAGGTGAAGTCGGACGCACAGACAATGCAGCCACCATCGCTGGGTTTGGGGCGGAACCCGAACACCATTACGTCAGTGTTGCGTCGGCGTACGAAATCGGACCAGAACAGGGAGTCGGCGTGCTGGCTTGGCATGGAGCGGGCAGCGACTCGTTCGACCTCGTGTACGAACCGGGTGCTCCTGTAGGCTACTGGACCAAAAACGCCAGCGGCAGCAACCTCACACCGTTTGGTAACCTGCACTGGAACCTGTCGCAAAACGCACCAAGCTTTGCTGTTGACCCCGGCACCGTTGTCCCAGACTGCCTCTGAAGTGAGTGTGGGTCTAGCATTTGACCGTGATCGCTCCCTACGTGATACACTAGCAGTATGAATGACGAACAATTTGGACAATCACAAAAAATAGTAATCGTTGAGGACAACGAACACCTCGGCGAGATATATAAAATCAGGCTAGAACTACTCGGCTACACGTGTTTTAACGCGTTTGACGGCAAGCAAGCACTCGAAATAATCGAGCGGGAAGTCCCCGACCTGGTACTCATGGACCTGATGATCCCTGAAATAGCCGGTGACAAAGTACTCCAGATCATGCGTGAAAACGAATGGGGTAAAACAATACCAGTATTCATCATATCTAACCTCAACGAAGTCGACGCACCAAAAGGCATCCGCGACTACGGCATTGAAGGCTACGCCGTCAAAGCCAACCTCAGCGACGACCAAATTGACCGATTAGTTGACAGCATTCTCATGCCAGCCGACCAAGAAGAATCAATGGACCTCGACGCAAGCACCGAACTTCTCTAAGTCTGTACGGTATACTAGGGACATGAGAAACGTACACAAACAGCTCGAAGACGTGCTACGCACGACGCTTGAGCTTGAAGACGACATTGACCCAGGCCTCAAACAATACGACCGCGTAACGCAGGGGCTCATAGACAGCACCCATACTCTTGTGCAGATCCAAGACTACGTTGCCGAGCACGCCGACTCAATAGACGGCAGTGAGCAGATCATATCGTTCATAGGCCTCTGTAAGCGCTGCAACATGCACCGCATCAAAATTCTTGAGCGCATCAACAGTAAACACGCAGATATATCTGACTACTCATACGAGTCATACCGTGAGCACGCAGGCGAGCTGGCTGAGCTATTAGAGGAGCGCAGAGAACAGATGTCGACCATACTCTACGCTGACGCCGAATGGATCACAGACAGCGAACCGCACGTCACAGACGGCCTCCGTGCCGAGGACGCATTACTCATCCGTATACTGATAGCCATTAGTAAATCTGATGGTAAAGTGCACCGAAAAGAACGAAAAGCCATCGCCAAACAGTACAAAAACATCACTGGCACAGCGCCCGATGAAGCCGCACTCAAACAGTGCTTCGACCACCCACTCGACGACATCTCAGGCGAACTCTCAGACATCAAATCGCGCGCTGAAGATATATTTCCAAACGTACGCCAACTCATGTTCAGCTCAGCCATCAGCGTCGCACTCGCAGACCGACACCTCTATGCAGAGGAACGTCACTTACTCCTCGACGTCGCACACGCTCTCTCCATTCCGACGTCCGACATCCCACAGATTCTGTAGTGCACGGGTAAGACTATCAAGGCTTCGCGTTCTCTCCGTGGTATTCTATAAGCAGAATAAGAAAGTCGAAAAACAATGCATCAAGCTCCTGTCATAGTCGTCAAAGATCTCGTGAAATCATATGGCGACAACCACGTACTCCGCGGTATAGACCTCAGCGTTGAACGAGGCACTATGCTGGCACTACTTGGACCAAACGGCGCTGGCAAAACAACAATGGTGCGCATCCTCAGCACACTGCTAAAACCAGATAGCGGATCAGTCACTGTAGAAGGCAACGACGTCACGACACATGCAGAATCCGTCCGTGAGGTGATCGGACTCACTGGTCAATCAGCTGCGGTAGATGAACTACTCACAGGGAGAGAAAACCTCGTGATGATGGGCCGCCTCTACCGACTAACTGCAAAAAGCGCGGCAGAGCGAGCCCAGGAACTACTTGAAGAATTCGACCTGGTCGACGCTGCCGAGCGCCCCGTCAAAACATACTCTGGTGGCATGCGCAGACGGCTCGACCTCGCAGTAAGCCTGATTGCAGCACCGCCAGTTATCTTTCTGGACGAACCAACAACAGGACTTGACCCGCGCTCGCGGCTTGTCATGTGGGATATCATCCAGAACCTTATGGACAAAGGCACGACAATCCTGCTCACCACACAGTACCTCGAAGAAGCTGACAAGCTCGCCGACACAATCGTGCTGATTGACGGGGGCCGAGTCATCGCAGAAGGGACTGCAGAGCAGCTCAAAGCCCAGGTCGGACAAGACAGACTGGTCATTACGGTACAGACCAAATCTGGTCTCAAACACATCCAAACCACCATGAAAGACACAGTCGCTAACATCGATACCGACGCGCTAAAAGCAACGTTTCTTGTTGAAGGAGACGGTACTGATATACAGGCAATTCTTGGCACTCTGAAAAAGAAAAAGATCCCAGTAGCATCAATCGACATCCACAAGCCGACGCTCGACGACGTGTTCCTGACGCTTACCGACACAAAGCCCCAGCAGCTGCAAGAAGAAGGGGACCTCTAATGCCGGTTGTACTTGAATTCGAAAAACGATCTAAAATCGGTTCATTCATGCGTGATTCGCTGCTCATGATCAAGCGCAGCAGTACGCACATAATCCGCAATATGGACCAGTTACTTGGAGCGTTCTTTACCCCGATTATGTTCTTGTTGCTCTTTGCGTCTGTGTTTGGTGGCTCCATCGAGCAGGCGCTCCCAGACGGCATCAGCTACATTAATTTCTTGATGGCGGGGATCATTGTGCAGACCGTTGCATTCGGGTCAACGACGACCGCGATTGCAGTTACGAACGATCTCCAGAAAGGCATTGTAGACCGGTTCCGCAGCCTGCCAATGTCAAACCTTGCCGTGCTCAACGGCCACGTCGTGTCCGACATATTCCGCAACGCCATCTCAACAATCGTTATGATCGTCTCAGGCTTCGTTATCGGTTTTCGGCCGCAGGCAAGCGCGTTCGAGTGGGTACAAATCGTCGGCATACTGCTGCTGTTTACCTTCGCGTTCTCGTGGCTGTCAGCAATCGTCGGGGTGCTCGCCAAAAGCATCGAGGCGGTGCAGTGGCTGACATTCGTCATGATATTTCCGCTCACATTTGCATCAAGTGCCTTTGCGCCGACTGACGGTATGGGCAAGTACCTCAAGATATTTGCCGAAAACCAACCAATCACCCAGGTCGTCGAGGCAATTCGAGCGCTCATCCTCGGGACACCTATCGGCAGCTACGGCTGGAAAGCGGTTGCATGGAGCCTCCTGTTGCTCGCGGTAGCTATCCCGATCGCATCATACC
>CALLJT010000055.1 GCA_938050265.1 Candidatus Saccharimonadia bacterium | reverse complement strand
CTTTTGGACCCCTGCTTGCAATGATACCGCTGAAGCTGTTGTACACACCTTCAATTTTTTCACCTGAATAATGCCTCCAGTAATGTTCTGTTTTGTCTGTATCTAGACACTCAATGCTGCCGTCAAAACACACAAACGAGTATACAGAACCTCTACTACGAGATAGCTCGACCGCACTATCATCTGCAAGCTCTCGTAAGCTAATGCTCAGCAAACTCTTCCAGTCAACCCCAAGCTGACCTGCTCTATGCACGAGCACCTCCTGTTTGTAGGATTGGAGTTTGAGCATATCTATCTTGCGCTCGTCCTGTTCGTCCATAAGTACGAGTATCAGTTCGTACGTATCGGTAATTGACGCTGGCAGCTTGTAGCGTTCGATCAGCTGTTTCTTCTGGCCCGCGATGTCTTTAAACTGTGCGTTGAGGTTCGATTCAAGGTTGTTAGGGAGTCGTTTCTTCTCTTTCGCAAAATGAGCAGCGTCTAGCCGTAGCACCTCGCCGTAGCTATTGCCTATCCAATGATATTTGCTTGCATATGACTCCAGGTCATTCGTACGAGCCAGCTCAAGTTCTGCCTGCTGAAATCTTGAAGGGACCACCGGTGCAGTCAGTACCTGCATTGCCTTACCGCGCTCTCTGTCATCTGGGATGTATTTCTTGAGTTCTGCTTCAAGATACTTTTCAGACCCGTAGTTGCCAAATTCCCCTGCGAGTGTTGGGACCCAGAAGTCAGCTATCTTTCTGTCAAGCTCCAGGATATTGCATTGTGTCGGGTCGACTTCCAGTGTAGTCCTGAGTGCTTTCCGCGCTTTCGCCCAATCTGCAGATATCTGCTTACGCAGTCCTGGGTCGTCTGCTAGTGCGATAAATAGGTTCTGGCAGTGTGACCTGAACTCCTCGTTTCGCTTCAACCAAACAATCCGACCGTCGCCAAATAGTATGTTTGACTTAGTGAAGCCCGGAAGACCGTACCGCTGCTTTGCTGCTGAATACATTGCTTCAATGAAGTCACCGATATAGAAATAGTGTCCTGGCGCAGGACCCCACCTAAAGATATCCGTGCCCGGTTCAAACAATGGCCCTTCAGCAGCCTTAGTTTCAAGCGTAGTAATGGGCCTGGACTGTGTTATGTAAATATCACCATCTTTTACCAGCCATTCAACATCAACAGGGAAACCGTACAATAACTCGAGCCGGGCTACAATCTTTGCGAGCTGGACGATCTGCTCATCGTCGAGCTTTTGCGCGTCTCCTTGCACTGTGTCGCACCAGTCGGTTTTGTCGTCCTTCTTTGCCAGCATTTTGGGTTGCGCGGCAATATGCTTCTGGTCGACAACAAAATCCTTGGTGACTACGTACGTATCTGGTGTCACCTGACCAGACACGACTGCTTCACCGAGACCATACGCGGCTTCAATAACGATCTGGTTAGTGTCTTGGGTAACAGGGTGGACAGAAAATGCCACACCGGATACGTCACTTTGTACCATTGCCTGTACTATGACTGCTACTTTTTGGGTAGCTATATCTACGCTATGCTCGGCTGCATAGGCTCGTGCTCGTTCACTGTGAAGTGACGCCCAGCACGCTTGAATATTGCTGATAAGGTCGTCTTTGGTCGTGTTCAAGAACGTATCAAGCTGCCCTGCCCATGCTGCCTGATCACCGTCCTCCGCCAGAGCCGATGACCGGACTGCGACATACTGTACGTCAAGATCTTCAAACGCTGCCAAGATATCTTTTTCTAGCCGTGCGTTCATGTCCTGATACGAATCTGCGTCAACCACAAAACCGCCCGGTATAGTAAACCCAGCTCCGATCATTCGCGCCAAAGACGTCGCCTTGCCACCGTACACATCAACGCTGTTCGAGTTTAGTTCAGAAAGCTTCGCAATCCCCATAGTCTTATTCTACACCCTATCCTATGCACCCCAGAAGAATCACGATGCTACTCGTCTGCAGGCTGCGATTCTTCTGGTAGCAGTTCTGGTGTGTCGGTATCGACATCGGCTACCGGGGGCTCTTCCGGTTCTATCATCTCGATTGCTGCGTCTCCATGCGGCTCAGCCTCTGGGTCATTGTGTACTTGTTCGATTTGTTGTGGCTGGCTCGTTATTTTCGTGATGTTTTTCTCTATTATTCCGTCTATGCCCCCTGTTGAACTTTCGTGCGTGACCTGAATAGTAATAATGTACTCACCGTCAGGCAGCAAGCTAAACGGGATTTCAAAAATTGCAGGCGCGCTAGGATCATATGCCACATATGGTGCATGGTTCCCTGGCTGGATGTCGCCGATGTAGTACATAGTTCGACCATTTGAGTTATCGTGTATTGCGCCCGAGACTTTTATGCCGTCAGAGCGCTCGCAGCTCATGTTGCACGGGACGTCTGTTGTGTAGTGTACTGAGCCTCTGAACACAAACGTCTCGTCCACGACAGAATTAGCAGCCCCGTTCAGCAGTGTAAACACAGGGGTGAATACCGTTGGGGTGGGTGCCTCGTTTACCGTTTTGTCATCATAAGTACTATCGAAATCGTCTACGACCGCACCAGTGTCTTCATGCTCTTCGACAGCCGGGTCATCTTCTGGATCGCCGGGGCCGTCGACTTCGTCCTGCACGGTACGTACCATGGTGATGCCGTATGTTTTTTTACTACTTTGCGACACCAGGTCACGAGTATTGATGTAGATAGTGACGTTGTAGACGCCGTCTGGTATGTCTGCAAACGGAACTTCTAGCAGCGGTGGTGTCGGGGGGCTCACCTGTGTATTTGCCGGTATCAGTTCTACGTCACGAAGCTCTTTGACCAGCCGGCCATCCGCTGCGTTGTGCACCAGCGCAGTGATTGCAAACTCTTCAACGTTGCTGTCGGGGTACCCAATGGACGCACGAAACACAAATGATTCATCTACCACAGCCTGCTCTTGCCCTGCGTGCACAGCAACCAATAAGTGCCTGGCAGCCGGCGTTTCATATTCGACCGGAGGTTCGGGCTCTGGTGTCACATACGAATCTTCACGGTACGAATCTTTTGTGATGTCTCTGACTACACGGTCCCGATAGCCCCCACCTGTGTGCTCAAGATGAACGTATATATCGTATGTGCCGTCTGGAACGTTACTAAACGGCAAGCTGAAAACATTTCCTCCGTAGCGCTGCGTCGTTTGTTCGTTCAGTGAAGCAATAGTAGTGGACGTACCTGCGTCTACTAGTTGTATCGAAAGTGATAAATCGTCATTTGGGTACCCGTTTGATGTGCACCAGTTGCAATCCGGACCACCGTTATGTGCAACCTCCACGGTATACGCATACGACCCATCTACCGTCTGTCCGCTGGGGCTCCCAAACTGAGTGAGTATCGGCCGAACCGTCCCGTTTGTACCAAACTGAACCACCGAGTATGGGTTAATAAAAGGTAGTTCCTGTTGCTCTTGCGTAGGGTCATCTGTCTCGCCGGATTCGTCTTGTGGTAAGGCACTATTTTCCTCGTCAGTATCGTCGTCACCACCATCATCATCATTATTATCATTGCGTGGTGCACCGACAATGGACTCCGCTAGCGCTGCGAGTGGATCTGAGATAGTCTGTGTTGCTGTGAGCACTTGAGCGGAGCTTTCGTCGAAAGCTGATTGCGTATGCCAACCTTCTTCAGTGCCGGTTGATGCACGTGTGCGGGAAAACTGGGCTGCTGCGGCTTGGATGTCTGGTGCGGTAGATGTTTCGGCGAGGTCTGGACTAAAGTATGTGTCGAGCGTCACGAGCGATTCGCCACCGTTTTCGTAGTATTCAATCGTAAACTGGTGGCGAGCCTCTGACAGACGAACCGTGGTGGAATGTATAGCAGCGCCATGGTCGTTCCACGCATCGATAAGCACATAATCATCGATCATGAGTCGTATGCCATCGTCGCTCTGCGTCGTGAACGTGTATGTTCCGCTCTGTAGGAACGCGTCAGAATGGAACCGAGCTACATAGCGATCCCGGTTAATGCTCGGGTGCGGAGAGCGCACGCCGAGGTCATATGCGATGGTGTCAGACTGAGAAACTGCATCGGGAGACCTGTTCGGTATGACAGGTGGTGTGGTCAGCGCGCGGCTCGGATTAGGCAAATTCCAGAAACGGTTTTCCCAGCTGAGGGGTTGCTGGGCTGTGTCGGCTTGTACGGGCGGTGTGATGCGCAGCGGACTCCGTGTGTTGATCGGACCAAGCGACACGAGCAGGCCAAACACAGCAAACGTTGCGAATATATATTTACGATGCACCATAGGTACTTGTCAGTATATATCAGCGTCTGATACACTGGCAAGCATGAAGGGTAACGGGTATGAAAACTAGCACATCACACAAAAAAACATCACAGAAGCCACTCACGCAAACAGGGTTCAGTATTTTGCTTGCACTGAGTTTAAAGCCACGGCATGGGTATGAGCTCATGCAACAAGTGAACGACGACTCTAAAGGTCGAGTGTCTATAGGTCCTGGTGGTCTGTACGGCACCATCAAAGAACTTCACAAGCATAAATATATCGAAGAAATCGAAGACACCGATGACACGACGGCTCGAAAACGTCGCCATTATAAAATCACCGAAAAAGGCCGCGGCGTGCTCGCAGAAGAAGTTGCATATTATAATCACGCTGTCGAGCTTGCACAGGCAAGAAACACAGCGCCAAACCTGCGTAACAATCCGGCAGGGGCTTGAAAAAGAGTAGTGTGCAGTGAGCTATAAACAGCGACTGGTCCGTCGCTATGCAAAGGCGCTTGATTTGTATCCAGCGTCATTTAGACGGAGCTATAAAAAACCAATGCTGCACACGTTCGAAGATCAAATCGAGCATGACAGCCCGCTGTACGCGACAGTCAAGCTTGGGTTGTTGTATGTCGAACTTATACCGCATGTTGTTCGACAACGGCTGATAAGTCGGGGTGCGTCCCTGAACAGACAGAGTAGCCGTAAGTTTTGGCGTCTGAGTCTGTATATATTGATGTATGTCGTCATCTGGGCGTTGATCGCACAGCTTCCAGAATATCTTGTGAGTCGTGGGTATGAGAGTGTGATTATTCATTCTTCAGCGTTTCGCTGGCTTTTGAGGGCGGGGTATTTTGTTGTGCCGATAGTGATTGTGCTGATCGTTGGCATTAACATCATGAGTTTGGTGCAATACAGGAATAGGTTGAGTACTGCTGGATCGTCGGCACGATTAATCATCGCGAAGGCGTTTCCAGCACTATTGATCGTGGCACTGTGTGCGGCCGCGCTTGGATCATATTCATATAACGTTCTGAAGAACCGAGAAAGCTTCGCACTTCAGTCGCAACAGCTCGAGCAGCAGAAACAATCTGCGGCCTGCCGTATGTTTACTGTAGACATGGCGGAGCAGTATTTCGGAAGTTCAGAGTACTATGTCGTGGCGAATGAACCCGCCAGCGATCAGTCGGGGACAGGCAATCAGAAGCGTGCAACCATTGATACGGTGTGCCTCATAAGCGGCGGCAATTTTTCAACGTATGAGTATATGCTCACAATGAGAAGGAGTAGCCAGTCGACACCAGCGAGTGATTTTGAGCGCCAGTTTTTTGCGAACGTCCAGCCAGGTGAGCAGTCGATTGGCGTGGCAGGATACGACGGTTTCTATAGGACAGAAGCAGGCATGGTGATTGTACGTGTGTGGGCGCATGATACATGGATTGAAGTACAATCGGGTAGTCTTGACGACTCGGTTGGTATTGTTCAGGATATTGTTGTGCACTATAGACGATAGCGCGCTACAATGAAGTTCAGACAACACGTAAAACAAGAGGGAAGACAAGAGGGACGTATGGCACAGAAGAAATCCACCAAAGCAACATCTAAAACCACCGCACAATCAGACCCAGCACCAGCAAGCCTCGACGTGGCTATGAAGACGTTTTTAGCGACTGCACTTGTCGCGCTCCCAGTCGGGTATTTCGTCGGTAGTTCTGTGGGTGCTGACACGACAGACGTGAAGCATTCTGAGTCCTCCGAAACGCATGACTCAAACGACGATCATGACCACGACGATACGACCGACGCAAAGATGCACGCACACGAAAAGCTAAACGTGTCAGGCGACGCTGTCCCTGCTATTGATTCGCTCGAAGTCACGAAAGATCCGAAAACTGGCTGGAACCTACATATGCACACCAGCAGTTTTACATTTCAGCCAGAAAAAGCTGGATCAGAGCATACCGACGGCGAAGGTCACGCGCACCTCTATATAGACGACGTCAAAGTGACTCGTCTGTACGGCGGGGATTACTATATCGGGGAGCTCGACGAAGGTACACACACCGTTCGCGTAACGCTGAACACAAACGACCACAGGGATTATGCGGTTGACGACGAAGTTGTTGCTGCGGAGGTCATTGTGGTCGACGATCATCATGCAGATGACGATACAACTGACGACCACGTTCACTAAGACACGCGGCGCAGTATGAGCACTGCGTACGGCAAGGAGCATGACCCGAAACAACAATACTGAGAGATATATGATAGGAGCACTATGAACCCAGACACACACGACACAAACGCAGTCGATACAAACCCAACACCGACAGGAAACACCATGCCACAAGCAGTGGAGAAGCCGCGATCTACAGCCAAGAAGTGGTGGCCATTTGCTGTAGCAGCCGCGGTTGTGGCATCTGGAGCACTCATGTTTGGACTGAACGGCGGTTTCGGTTCATCGACTCCGACTAACAGCGAGCTACTACGTGCGGCGTACGAAAACTCAATGCAGAAGACCTCCGCCCTCCTCGAGTACAGGTTTGATATTCCTGGTGGCGAAGAAGGGGGCTTGGAAATTGATGCCTTTGTTGACTATACAGATATATCAAGTGTTCAGTCTCGAGGTTCGATGACACTGCAGTTTGGGGAAGGCGATCCCGTCATCACTGACTATGTGACGACGCCAGACGCAACGTATGTACGGCCAACCAGTCTCGAGCAGACTGAAACTGACAGTATCGCGCAGTATGACAGCACATGGTTTAGAGTCGCTGCTGATGAGGACATACAAAGTTTGTTAGAGTTACAGGCTCCGATAGTTGCAATTTATTCGGGTGCGTTCGCGGTCGAGACTGCTCAGGGCATCAACACGGTACGGGGTGAGTTTCCGGACGGAAACTTCAACGACACACAGCGCGCAACTATCATGGCACTCTACGACGACGAGCAGCCGTTTGAGGTCGAGGTCGAAGATGTTGTCTACGAAAAAGAAGGTGTACGGATCGTCGAAGCCACAGCGAAAAGCTCGGGCATCAATGCTATCGACGACGCAATTGTAGGAATAACTGACGAGCGCATCCTGCCGGGCAACGAAATTTTGATTACTGAAGACACGGCTATAAAGCTGTATATCGACGAGGCGACACAGCGAGTAGTACGTGCGGAGCTGACAGAAGAAGACGGTACCGTACTGGCGGTGGAGTTGTCAGAAATCAACGAACCAGTTGATATAGCAGCGCCGGACAATAGTCTTGATATCAGCGTCTTGCTAGATGCGATGAATACCGCCGAGTAACTGTGTCTACTGTCTAGCCCCTCTGCTGACCCACAGTCACTTTTATCTCCGCGAGTAGCGTTACACGCAGGGCCACCCCTAAGAGGGGCGCCTCTGGCTGCACTACGCTTATACTACTCGCAGAGAAAAAGTGACTGTGGGTCAGGTCTCTCTGTATACTGCATACCAAATACTATATACTGTTCTCTAATGAGTAAATTCTACGTGTGTACGGCTATCCCGTACGTGAACGATAAGCCGCATATCGGACATGCGATGGACTTTTTGTACGCGGATATTTTGGCGCGCTATCGTCGGCAGCAGGGTGATGACGTCGTGTTCCAGATCGGTACTGACGAGCATGGAGCTAAGATTGCAGAAAAAGCAGAAGAGGCTGGCCAGACCCCGAAAGAATACGCAGATAGTATCGTGCCGCTCTGGGAAGCGTTCACGCAGAAAGCCGGTATTAGCAACGACCGGTTCGTACGGACGACAGACGAAGCGCACGAACAGCGAGCCCAGATAATCTGGGAAAACCTGTCAGAGCACATATACAAAGGATCCTACACTGGCTGGTACTGCGTTGGGTGCGAAGAGTACAAGACAGAGACACATGTTAAAGACACAGCGGGTACGTGCCCAGACCATAACCGCTCGTATGACAAGCTCGAAGAAGACAATTATTTTTTCCGTCTCAGTGATTTTACCGAGCGAGTCGCAGAGGCTATCAGCACTGACGAAGTACGCATCATTCCTGAGTATCGCAAAAAAGAAATTCTAAACCTCGTCACCAGCGGGCTCGAGGACATCAGTATTTCTCGCCCAGCAGACAAAATCGCTTGGGGTATCGGTGTGCCTGGAGACGACACGCAGGTTATGTATGTATGGTTTGAAGCGCTCATGAACTACATCACCGTCATTGGGTATCCAGAGCATGATGACTTTGCGACGTATTGGCCAGCGGACATACAGCTGATCGGTAAAGACATACTACGGTTTCACGCTGCCATTTGGCCAGCAATGCTTATGGGGCTTGAACTTCCACTGCCGCGCGTACTGTATGCCCACGGACACGTTGGGTCTGACGGTATCAAAATGAGCAAGACGCTCGGCAACGTTATTGACCCTGTTGAGGTGATTGACAAACATGGGCTTGATGCGTTCCGATATTTCTTCGCGCGGCATATCCCGAGTTATGATGACGGAGATTTTACATGGGAGAAGTTCGAGCAGGTATACAACAGCGAACTTGCCAATGACCTTGGTAACGCAGTATCGCGCGTCGCTGCAATGGTCGTCAAATATCAGGAGGGCGTCATTGGTACGATACCGCCTGCAGGGCACGACATTCAGCGGTACATCAACGCTCTAGAGGACTGTCGGTTCGATACCGCACTCGAAGAGGTGTGGGAGCAGGTTCGTGGTCTGAACGGCTATATCGAGCAGGAAAAACCGTGGGAACTTGCAAAAGAGGCCGACACAGAGCATCTCGGTGAGGTGCTTGCTTATATGTGCGGTGCGCTGCTGCAGATTGCAGATCTGCTCGTGCCGTTCATGCCGGATACAGCTGACGCAATCGCAGGCGTGTTTTCGACCGGAGTCGTTAAGCCACTCGATGGGCCACTTTTCCCCAAAGATGTGGTAGCAAAACAATAATCAGTCCCAAGACACACATGAGCCAATCTCAAAACTCGACCCTCACGCCTCAAAACTCCCCGCAGTTTATAGACACGCATTGCCATATCCACGACAGCACGTTTGACCAAAAATTTGCAGGCAAAGATGCCGATACATTGATTGACGAAGGCCTGGAGAGCGGCGTATCTGATTTTATTTGTGTTGGCACGGATTTTGCGAGTTCGCGGCAGGCTGTTGAACTTAGTACGCTCCAGCAACACTGTTATGCATCTTTGGCGCTACACCCACACGAAGCTGAGCATATGACCGTCCAGGAGCTAACGCACGCAATGTCAGACATCGAAGAGCTGTTGACCCGTACGATCGACGAACATACAGGCGACACGAGTACGGTCGTCGCGATCGGTGAATGTGGGCTAGACTACTTTTATCATGACGATCCCGACACGCATCAAAAGCAGAAACATCTGTTGCGCGCGCATTTTGAGGTTGCTCAGAAGTACGACCTGCCGATGATATTTCATATCCGTAATGCCGACGCGAACACGGACAATCCTGACACACCACACGCGTTCGATGAGTTTTTCGAGATATTTGACGAGTATGCTGATGTGCGTGGAGTCGTGCATAGTTTTTCCGCAACGGAGTATGAACTACAGGAGTCGCTCAAACGAGGGCTCTATATTGGACTCAACGGCATCATGACGTTTACCCGTAATCAGAAGCAACTTGAAGCGGCTAAAAAAGTGCCTCTTAACAGGCTAGTACTCGAAACTGACGCACCATTTTTGACACCAGCGCCATATCGTGGTAAAGTGTGTGAACCAAGACATGTGGTGGTGACAGCGAAGTTTTTGGCTGATCTGCGGGGCGAGTCTTTGCAGAGTCTATCAGAACTAACCAGCGCGAACGCACGCGCTCTGTTTGGGATTTCATAGGACTTCTGACTAGAAGTTTCGGTGAACATCCTGCCCAAACAGTCGCCTCCCACTGCGTATAGGTGTATATAAGTATGAACAGTTCACATAACCAGGCCACCGCAACGGTTGTCAACCCTGCTGCTGCACAGCAAGCAGGAGGTGACCCCATGGTCAACGCGGCAAAAAAACGTCGGTCTCAAGCGGTGCGAGCAAGTATGACACGGGCAGTCGCGGTCGCTGAT
>CALLJT010000054.1 GCA_938050265.1 Candidatus Saccharimonadia bacterium | reverse complement strand
GGGCGCGTCAGATATAGCGTACGTCGCGCGGTACGCGTTTTTTAGTAATCCTAAAAAGCGACTGATACCGCTACATGACCGTATATTCAAATTCCTACGGCTGGTCGAAGGGCATTTTAGCTGGGCGACCGCTCCTCTAATATTGGCGTTTGGTGCACTCGTGCCGTGGGCGTTTAATAGGACGGATTTTCTAGCCAACCAGCTGCCACAGATCGCTGTACAGATTCAGCGAGTTGCGATGATCGGTATACTTGTGACGTTGTATTTAAGTTTTAAGATCCTGCCGCCCAAGCCAGCCCGCTATAAAAACAAAGGTCTCCGAACAATCATGATGGTGCTGCAGTGGGGCCTGCTGCCGATCACTACGATTGTGTACAGTTCGTTTGCAGCTATTTATTCTCAGACTCGGTTGATGCTTGGCCTGTATTTGAACAAGTTTGACGTTACAGAAAAAGCCATCCGTACTGATGACGGCGTCGTTACGTCACATTCGTAGCTGGCGGCATATAATTCCAGGTATGTTAGTCGAAGGGACACGTGAGCGGGGGTCAGGCTTGACATATACCGACGTCTGATATATGGTAATATCATAAAATGTAATAAAGCGTTGATCAAGAGAGCTGACAACGATCAAAGGAGTTTACTATATGTCAATACGTTCACTGCTGGCCACAGGCGTTTTGCTGCTAAGCATTGCTGTGCCGGCTACAGCCGCACAATCACTCGGAGAAAAAGGTGGTAACTGGACTGGGGAGTTCTGGAATCTACCAAATACAGAGCAGTATCTGAGTAGTCCTCCAAGCAGGTACACGTATTCTGCCCATGTCGAATCTCCAGATGTTGTTGATACGAACGTAGACACTATCGACTACGACTTGGGCCTAAGCGCCCCAATTGACGGGATTAACGCTGATCGATACGTCGCTCGGTTCACCCAGAACTTCACAAACGACACGCAGGGTTCATATACGATTTCAACTGTCAGCGACGACGGTATCTCTGTCGGGGTTAGTAAAGTGCACGACAGTGGTGAAATAGCTGCTCCTGCTATCCAGAGTTTCTGGAACGATCACAGTGCAACCGAAAAGGACTTCACATTTGATGTCCCAGCCGGTACGTACCAGATCGAAATTATGTATTACGAAAATGGTTGGGATTCAGTGCTCAAAGTAGCGGACCCAGTGTTTACGTCGTCTGGCGTTGACGCTAATGCACCACTACCAGTTGCGACTATCACGAGTTTGCAGGACAATGCTGTGATTGACGATTCGTCGGTAGTGCGAGGCGAGTACTACTACACGAACGGTCCTGTGTGTAACCCTAACTGTCCAAACCGCTTTAACCACCTTACTGACGAGTTGTCGGTAGAAGTGTACCTGTTCGACGACAATGGACTTGTTAGTCTGCCAGCTGACGTGAACTATAGCGAACAAACAACTCCGTATGAAGGTAATGAGTTTGATCTCAGCCTTGCTGGCCTTGCCCCTGGCGAATACGGCGTACGTGTTGTTGTGACGCATGCAAGCGGCGCTACTGCTGACGATACGGTCGTTGGATTAGTGGTCGAGGGCGACACTGTAGTGGATCCGAGTGGAGACATTCTGCCACACGTTGCATTCACGAATAAACAAGACTATGACTCGATAAACGGCGATGAAGAGACACTTATCGGTACGCTGTACTACACGGACGGTTCGCTCTGTGATCACAGCTACTGTGACGAAGGTCAGTTGAACGCGTTTCATGACGAGCTTACACTCGACGTTGCCGTAACATACGCTGGTTCAGATGAAGAAATCGCAGGCATTCCAGAGCCAAGTATCTTGCCTGCCCAAGGCCCATACGAGCCATCGAGCTTTGTTGTGGACTTTAGTGCGGTCACGCTGTTGACTGTCTATGACGTCACTGCAACGTTGACCCACGACAGTGGTGTACAAGCAACAGCAAAGGTCTACGGTCTCAACCTTGTTCATTGCTGCAAAGGCGGCCCTGCACCGTGGAACACAGAGTACTGGAACCTCCCAAACCCTGATGCATACCTAACGACTGCTCCACAGATTCCGAGTCGTGCGCCAGATGCTCGTGCGTATTACAGCGAGATCTACATGTTCGACAATGGCGGGTTTGAACTCCCTGATGGGATCCAGGACGACCGGTTTGTGCTACGAAGCATTAAAGAGGACTACTTCTTGAACGGTGCCTACCAATTCACGACACTGAGTGACGACGGCGTGCGTGTGTATGTCGATGGCGAACTGGTTATCGACGAATGGAACGACCACGGTGCGACAGAGCATAGCGCGGTTGTTCAGGTGACAGAAGGCTACCACGACGTAGTTGTTGAATACTACGAGAACGGCTGGGACCAGATCCTGCGACTTGCAATTGAACGAACAGACGAGTCCGACGATGAGCCTGTCGTAGACGAAGACCCTGTACTGACCCCAGTGTTCCATACTATTCATAACGTTTCAGACGATGCTACTGTCACTACTGATGACGCACTATGGGCTTCGTTCTACCACACGATCACATGTGATCCGAACGTCGACCCTTGTAGTTATTACGGATACGATGCAAGCGACATTCGCGCAGTCGTTGAAGTAACTGACACAGCCACAGGAGACGTTGTGTTTGCTGCTGATGGTAGCGACGAAACGGTACCAACATTCTCTGGTATGCCTGGTGGACTCGGTAGCGTTGCAGAGTCACTTGGATACGACACGTACTATGTTGTCGGTGACGGCTTCCCAAAGACATACGTCTTGCCTATGTCAGTACTGTCTAGCGGCACATATGACATCCAGATCGACCTTGTACACGAAAACGGCTCAACAACATCTCGAACAATCCAGAACGTGACTGTATCTGGCAATGACGACGAAGTCGTAGACGAAGATGACGGTCAGGACGAAGAAGAGACTGGAGACATGGTGCGGTTCTACGACGACTTCGAATATGGGGGACGCAGTGGCTGGACGTTTGGTTCATGGGGCGGCGCTGCTGTGAACTATAACTATGTAACTGATCTTGGTGGCTTGCCTGGCAACTCCCTCCAGGTGCGCAAATCTAGTAGTGCGGGTACTGGCCTCGGTGTCTGGACTCGTTCGCCACAGTTTGACATCACAGGTTCAGGAGCACATACACTTTCTCTTGATTACTGGTCAATTGTTCGCTCAGAGATCATGATCGAAGAACGCAATGCAGCTGGCGAAGTGGTCAATTACAACTGGCTTGGGTTCATCCAGCCAACGTATGGCGATCCGGCCCAGAGCTTCACTGCAACATACACACCAACTGAAGGTGCAGTAAGCGGTCAGATATTGATAGATAACAAACACGACCCAGGGTCTATCACGTTCGACAATGTTGAGCTTGTAGCTAACTAGATCGAGTATACGATTTAACCTTAAAAGAGCCGGGCATTACTGCCCGGTTCTTTTAGTTTTCAGATGGATTGACGGTATGTCGACTCCTCAACAAGGTTAGTAGCTTTACGAGCGCTTCTATAGGCCAAGAGGTCTTGCATATATTTCAAGGATATAGTAAAATCAAGGAATGAAAACTATTCAAGGCGTACTTAAAATGACCGGTAAGCGACAGGTGACGGTACCTGCTCGAGCTGCACGGTACCTAGAGCTCGCAAAAAACGCCGAGCTGCAGTATTGGGTCGAGGACGATCGCCTTATTCTGGCGGCACGTCCTTCAGTCGCTGACGTGATGGCGGAGGTCCAGCGTTCGAATATTCGGGTTAATAAGAGAACGGCGTCAGACAAGGATATTGCACAGGCACGTAAGGCGTATTATCGACATAGAGCCAAAAGATTTACAGATGGTTAAAGCTATCGTGGATACCAACATTCTGTTGAGGCTTATAACAGCCGATGATGTTGAATTAGCTCAGAAGGCTGCAGTCATGATTGATGCGTTTAACGAGGGTGAGGTGGAGCTGCGCGAATTTGTTGTGGCTGAAGTCGTGTACATATTATCAGAGTACTCGTCGTATAAGTATTCACGTAAAAGAGTACAAAACAGCTTGACAAAATTACTAGAGATCCAGCAGTTACGAGCAGATAAAGTATTGCTAGTGCGGGCGCTTGATACATACGCTACCACAAAGTTGGATTTCGCTGACTGTCTATTGGTTGAGCATGGCAAAACAAGACACCTGAGCGTTCTCACGTTCGACAAAAAACTAAAGAAAATATCGGAGAAAGCATGAGAAAAAAAATATAACAACCCGATTGTATGCGAGCGTAGTCATGAGTGAGAAGTGGGTGGACTGGGTCGGTGTTTTGTTCATCAAAGATCGTAAGGTTTTAGTTCTTAAGGAGCACAAAAAGAACTTTTTAATGCTGCCGGGTGGCAAGATGGAGTCCGGGGAGACTCGTGAGCAAACGGCAGTTCGCGAGGTTGATGAAGAGCTCGGA
>CALLJT010000053.1 GCA_938050265.1 Candidatus Saccharimonadia bacterium | reverse complement strand
CGCGACGAGTGCGACTGTTGATTTGTCCCGGGCTTCGTCTGTATAGAGGGGCGACGTGTCTTGCTCTGCGTCGATAAGCGCGTAGGTTATCGGGCACTTTTTGACACCGCTATGAAGATGCTCGAGCGACTGCGCGAGTGTGGTTGCTTTTGTGGCGTCACTTTTTAACAGAAAATACACATACCGCTCTGCAGTACGTGGACCAATGCCCGGGATTTTTCCGAATGCCTCAATAGTATCTTCGAGTGCTTTTGGTAGGAGGCTCATTTGCGGACTTCGTCCACGGAGTGATGAATAGCGAGCAATGAGCAATGCCCAGTTCCGCACTTCTGTAGCCATCCACCGCTCACTACTCCTTGCTCATTGCTCATTGCAGCTATAGCCCGAGGTTGCCGAGTGCACCCATCATAGGCTGCATCTTTTCAGCGGCGAGTTTCTGGCTCTGTGTGATTGCTTCTCGGGTTGCTTCTTGTACCCAGTTTTCGAGCTGACCGATGTCGTCAAGGTCAATTGCGCTGGCGTCTATTGAGACGTTTTTGATTTTCATCTCACCGTTTATCTCTACAGCAACTGCGCCGTCGCCCGACTCCACTTTGATGACTTCTCGCTGAAGTTCTTTTTGGACTTTGCGAACTTTCATTAGCATTTTGGCTTGGTCGAATTTACTCATATATGTATGATTCCTTTTATGTTATGTATTGTAGCAAAAGCGCTGCGTTATTCTATAATTCTGGGTTGATCGTAGATCTGCTTCGTTTCAGGTGTCTGGGGCCATGCGACAAGAAACCGCGTAAGCTGATAATACGAGCCGAACAATACTACCGTCGACACAAGCAGCACGCCGAAGCTTTTCGCGTACGGATTACGAGGAAAGACGTCGTGCCACATGTCTAGCACGTACTCTACCCCGGCACCAATGACGCTAAATACAAACGGCAGTAGCACGACGGTCGCGGTCGTGTGGTCACCGAACGACCCAATGATAAGCCCAATTAGCGCCACTGCAATCAGTAGGCGTGCCCGGTCGAGTCGAGTTTTCTTGCTATATGCGTACAGGCCAAGGAGGAACAAAAATCCTGTTGCTAGATCAAACACCGGGAGCATACCGACGTTGAGTAGTGGGTTGGCACGCATTTGGTAGATGAAGTTTGACGGGACTTGCAGCGCAGACTCGGCTATGGTCGCAACGGTGAACGACTCAGGAATGAGCAGCCACTGAGTCAGTAGAGAGGTGTCCTGGACGAACGCATATATGAGCGGGCCAAATACAACCAAGGCTCCCAGGACGCCGAGAGTGACACTTTGGGGCTTCACGTATTTGAATGCTATTTTGAACCGATCCCAGTAAAACGCCAGAAATACAGCAAAAAACCACAGTGAACCAGGAGTGTACAGCATAATTGCGACGGCTAATATGACGCTGCCAGGGAGGATCTTGTTTGAGTTGCCGTGCACTTGCCACAGAAGCAGTGCCGTAAATATAAACCAGCCAAACACTGAAACAAGTGGAGTGCCAAGCCGTCCAACTGCGAGCACAAACGAATTTGTCACAAATAGCCCAGATACCAATATGGCGACTGTTTTAGTGTGCCAATGCCTGAGGCTGTAGTAGAGTGCTACTGTTGTAGCGCACAGGATAAGGATGCTTGCTGCACGTACCGCTAGGATACTGGAGCTGAACGTCGTGAGCAGCATAACAAGTAGTTTGTAGGGTGTGTTCGTTGGGTTTTTTACGAGTTCAGAAAACGACGAAGACTGTACTGCTGTCGCTCGTTCAGTCGCAGCGGCACCTTGAGGAACATAGGTGACAAGCGCAATGAGACCTACAAGCAGCAGCAGGCACACCAATGCCCGAACAGGATACTGCCGTATATACGCAGTACGGGCTCGTAATTTGTGTGCTTTGTTTTGTGTTGTACTCACTGCAGTTGATTATATAGGATTTTCTGATTTTTCGTTGGATTTAATCATCGAACGGTGACGAGTGTTTGGTGTCGAGACTGCGAATTTTCTGGCGTTCACGGTCGAAATACAGCTCTACTTTACCGGTCGGTCCGTTCCTGTGTTTGCTGATGATGACTTCCATGATGTTGGGTTTTTCGCTGTCGTCGGGGTTGTAGTACTCTTCCCTATAGATAAACGCCACGACGTCAGCATCCTGCTCGATCGAACCAGATTCACGAAGGTCGGCAAGCTGGGGGATCTGCGGACTACGCGACTCAACGGAACGGCTCAGCTGACTCAGTGCTATGACGGGGACCTGTAGCTCGCGAGCAATACCTTTGAGCCCACGAGATATCTCGGACACCTCCTGAACACGGTTGTCAGAGCCTTGGAATTTTGCGCCACCACTCATCAGCTGTAGATAGTCGATGATAATCAGCCCAAGTTCGTGTTTGTGCGCTTCACGACGGGCTTTGGTGCGGAGTTCGTTGACAGTGATCCCCGGTGTGTCGTCGATATAGAACTGAGCCTCACTTAAGACACCCATGGCATGGCCGATTTTTTCGAAGTCGTCGTCAGATAGGTTTCCGGTACGGAGATTCCATGAATTGACCCCGGCTTCAGACGCCAATAGACGATCAACGAGTTGGTCTTTGCTCATTTCTAGCGAAAACATCAGTACGGCTTTACCCGACTCTACCGCAATGTTCTGTGCAAGGTTGAGCGACAGAGCGGTGTTGTGCGTCACGATGTAGTCGTCTGTGATGTAGAGCTGCGATGGATGACTCACAGATATGCACTGTGTTTTTTCTGTGTTTTTTGGTGTGATCGACGTGAACGTGAGGCGTTTTTTTCGATTGGATCTACGAGTGCGCGTTTTTTTACGTGGTAGCGTGGTGAGCATGTCCGGCTCTGGGTGTACGAGATTAACAACGTACGCAGGGAGTCCATGTTGTCGGGTGTTGTTGTAGGTGTAAGTTGTTTGTTTTTCTCGTACGTGAGCCCAGCCACCGATTGAGCGCGTCAGTTCGGCGACATCTTCAGATAGTTGCTTGCTCGAGCTGGAAAATCGTACGCTTCCATGTTTTTCAACCCAGCCATCAGCATCTATGAGTCCTTGCAGAAGTGCAATTCGGTTTTCATACGAAGCCGATTTATATACACTCGGTATGAATTTGTTTTCAGATTTTTTCCCCCAGAGACCAATATCTTTCAGGCATTCACGAAGCGCGTTTGGCCGTCCTTTGCCATCTCCTACGATACGGTAGTCATAGCAGCCTGCGTGGTTAAGTGTTAGGCCCGGCCCGAGCTCGTTTCTCAGTCGCTCAACGATCTCTGCGTCTGCGGACGATACTCTCATGGACTGGAAGTCCCCTTCTCCAATGAGAATACCAAGAGCCCACGGTGCGATCGGTAGCTGTTTTTCGTTGTCAAAAGAACCGCTGAATGTGTCGATCCAGAGTCTGTTTTTGTAGCGTGCACGCATGAGCATTGTTTGGACCTTCTCTGTAGTGAGCACACGAGGCCCGTCCCAGTCGCGGTAGTAGACTTTCCAGAGGTGTTCGCCGCTGCATCGTGTCGATCGGGTGTCGGAGAACGCGACTTCGAACACCTGTTCTTTTTTCTGGGGGAATATGCCTTCTACCTGAGACGGTGAACCGTCAATGGAGGCCAGCGTGTCACCGACCTCGATGTCGCCCATCTGCTTCCAGCCAGTTGTAGTGAGTATCTTTGCGTCAAGCGGCTGGGCTTTACCCATTGCGGGTCTTGCGGCGAGGATGATCAGGTCGCTTTTTTGGAACCCTGCTAGTTTGCTGTCCAGGTCGCGGTAGCCAGATGGGACGCCGCGGACGCTCCCTTTGTCTTTGTGTAGTGAATCGAGTCGTTCGAAGCTGTCTGCCAGTACGTCTTCC
>CALLJT010000052.1 GCA_938050265.1 Candidatus Saccharimonadia bacterium | reverse complement strand
TTCAGAAGAGCCACAAGTAGCTGGATGACACCCATTAATACGACAGCTGCAAATAGATATTGCACACCGTGCTGCGCAACTAAAGACACCATGACGACAGCCAGCGCACCGGTGGCGCCAGAAATCATGCCTGGGCGACCGGAAAACAGTGCAGTAATGATACTGACCATGAACGCCGCATAGAGGCCTACTAACGGGTCTACTTGGGCGACTATGGCAAACGCGATAGCTTCAGGGATGAGGGCGAGCGCGACGGTGAGCCCGGATAAGGTGTCTTGACGGTATGTGCCAGGTGATAAGTACGAGAGGATTTTTTGTTTCATAATGCTTTCTTGCGTGTAGTTAGGGTTGCTGTAACGTATCGAGACAAAATCATAGTAACGACGGCGTTCGTCAGCCGAGGCTTCCATCTTCCATGAGTTTTTGTCTTTGCTGCGCGTTTAGGTGCGTGCAGTACGAATTGTTACAGGATACGTTACTCTGCGGTCCATAGCAACTTATAGCCAAAGAAAAACAAAATAGGTATTTTTGACCAAGCCTGAACAGCAATAAAAACTGTTCTCTCGATCACTATCCGCCAGCTGGCGGATGCTTCACGTAAAGAAGCAGCTTTTCTTGCATGCCCAGGACATGCCCAATAAGGTACCCATTTTGCTATACTTTAGCTATAGAACAAAGCATACGGCAGGAATAACGCCCGATAATTCATGTACGCTTTTTCCGTCGGTACATGTCGACCGAGTGATCTACAAAAAGTCAGGTCTTTTGAGCTGGTCGCGCGGTGTGTGTATATGCCGACGTAAAGTTTTGTAGATCCATGTTAGGAGTGAGATACTAGGGGCATGAAAAGAGTCATACTACTTCACGGCAACGGTGGCAGCACAGGTGCAGACAACTGGCAGCCATACATACAAAAAAACCTAAAAGAACTTGGGGTCACATGCGTGTCTCCCGACCTCCCAGACCCAGAGCGTGCGAGGGCATCGTACTGGTTTCCTTATTTCAAAGACACGCTCGAAATTGGTGAAAATGACATTGTTGTTGGTCACTCGTCAGGGGCGTTGGCGATACTCAAATACGCAGAAAAAAACAAGGTAGGCGGCTCGGTATTAGTGGGCACATACTATACAGATCTGGGGTATGAAGACGAACGCACGAGCGGTTATTTCGACACACCGTGGGACTGGGATGCTATCAAGTCGAACCAACCGTGGACGGCGATTTTCGCATCAGAGGACGACCCGTATATACCAATACAAGAACCTGAACATATTCGAGATCACCTGAATAGTGAATATTATTTGATGGTTGGACAAGGGCATTTCGGCGACCCAACGCAGCCAATGCTAGAATTCCCAGAGTTGCTCAGTCTTCTCAAGAAAAAACTCAACATACAGTAGTCGTGCAGTCCTGATCACATAAGTACGATGCCTACGACGGTGAGCGCAGCTGCTATTGATTTTCTGCACAGGGCTTCTTTTTCTTGTTTTTTGTACTAAGTGTGCACTGGCATACTACATCTGTTTCGCAGTGTATATACTGCTTCAGCGACATATAGTTCGAGGCGCTATAAAACTCTAATGTGGCGTTGTCGCAGTAAAAGATGTATAATCGAAGTCAAATATAAAGGGAGAGTTAGAAATGGCTACAGGATATTGCGTTAAATGCAAAGAAAAAGGCGTTGATTTGTCAGCACCTGAAATTCACCAAACTAAAAAAGGTGGCTTCATGGCTAAAGGCAAGCACGAAAAGTGTGGAACAACTGTCTGTGCAATGATGTCTAAAGACAACGCCGACAAGGCACTCGAAGAAGGCGCCAAAAAAGCGTTTTAATCGAACATCACCTGTAGTTTAACTGCGGGCAAAAATAAAAAACTGCCCTCTAAAGGGGGCAGTTTTTAGTATGTTTTGAATATGTCCACCGAGGGCTATAAGCTATAATCATGGACATAAGTTATGTAAATAGGAAAAAACATGAGTAAGTCAATATTGGTAATAGGATCTTTGTTTGTTACTCCTGAGCATGAACAGCGTATTGTTGACGCGGGCTATGCTGTTGAGCGCATAGCAGAGGCTAATCCGACAGAAGAACAGTTGATCAAAAGCATCAAGGGCAAGGTTGCAGTGATTAACGGTGGCATAGCGCAGATAACTGATGCAGTATTTGAAGCCGCAGACGTGCTCAAAGTAGTTTCGTTCACTGGGGCGGACTGGAAAGCCGCTATGCCAGGATACAAGACAGCAGAACGCAAAGGAATCGCTATATCGAATGCCCCTGGCGGCAATGCTGGCGCTGTAGCAGAGTATTCTCTGGCTATGGCGCTGATGATGCAGCGTAGACTGAGAGAGATAGGTGGAGACGGCGAACTTGATTACCTCACGTCAAAGACTTTGAACGACTCAAATATAGGTGTAATCGGTGCCGGTCATATCGGCAGCAAGATTATTCGCAGCGTACTAACGTTTGATCCAGCTAGCGTGAGCTATGTTGCGACAGCAGCCAAGCCAGAACTCGAGCAGATCGGTGCTCGGTTGAGTGACCTAGACGCACTGTTCAGCACATCAGACGTCATATTTGTAGCTGCCCCCGGCAGCATGGGTCAGATATTTGACGAGCAAGGCATTGCCAAAATCAAAGATGGTGCGCTCGTTGTGCACGTGTGTCCTCAAGCAATGATCGACTATGACGCGCTCTTAGGCAGGCTCCAAAAAGGCACCCTTAGATTCGCACTGGACTGGCCTGCTCCCACACCAGAGTTTGCAGACTTGCCGCCCGAAATCTGGTACAGCACGAACAGTCACTTGGCCTATAACACCACTGCCGTTGTACAGAAATGTAGCGACATGGCCGTGGACGCACTCCTGGATATGCTCGAAGGCAAAGAGAGTGTCAACAAGGTCGTGTAGCATGAGCACTCAGAATGTTTATTCTAGTGAGAGGTTAGTGAAATAAAACGTAATCACACGGTTTATCAGAGTGAGTATTGGAACGATGGCAAAACCCATGTGACGTTTTGTGTTGGTCAGCCGCCAGCTGCATTGCCTATTTCTGCAGTGAATGTGTACGCTGTGGTCAAGGGTACGCTACTACTGACACATGTCCAGCGTGGATGGGATACGCCAGGTGGGCATGTAGAGTCTGGTGAAACAGCTCATGCAGCAGCGGTGCGTGAGCTCTGGGAAGAAACACATGTACGAGCCGCTCGATTGACTCGCTTTGGACATCTGCAAGTGCATAACCTTGAGACTGCCCCGGCAAGCCAATCCTATCCAGAAAAAGCAGCTATCGTTTTGTATGCTGCTGAGGATTTGGAAATCATGCCATTTGACGGCCCCAGTACAGACCACGAATCTAGTGATCGAGCGTTCGTGCCACTAGCAGATTTAGCAACCATCCACCATAACTGGACACCTATGAAGCAACAGATTATAGAGTATATTCTGGAGAGGGGGGGTAGGCATACGGTTCCTTCGCGTCTATGGGAATATAGACAAGTGTCCGCTACAATACCTACATGAAACTTATGCCAGCAAACAAGACGGTATTCATTGTAGCAGGATTCAAGCATTCTCCTTCTGAGCCGCAGTACACGTGGATGAAACAATACTTTGCCGCAAGAGGCTTCCTGGTCAAAGCGCCAGATGTTCACTGGAATAATAGAACGTTAACTGACTGGGTGCAGTCGTTTAGCGAGTACTATCAAGCGAACAAGACAGCGGAAAACCATGTGATCGGATTTTCATACGGCGCAATGATCGCTATGGTCTCTGCAGTTGATCTACAGCCGGATCGTCTATATCTGTGCAGTTTGAGTCCGTACTTTTCAGAGGATTTAGACGTTCTCAAACCTTCGTGGGTAAAGATGATAGGCAAGAGGCGTATGAACGACTTCGGAAGGCATTCAGCTGCGAAAATATCTGCAAAAATAACATCAAAGACCACGGTTTTCTATGGTAGTGCAGAAGGTGTGACGTATCCACAGCTTAAAGTTCGTTGCCAGGAGGTTGCACGGAGTATTAGTAAAGCCAATATTGCTGTTGCACTGGGCGCGCCTCACCAGATAGACTTTGCGAGCTACATAGATGTGATAAAAGAGAAAATAGTGTGATGAGTGGCATATTGACTACAGCGGCAGTATGCGGTGCACACGCAGAGAGCCAGGTTGCAGCGCGCAATGGATGAGCTGCGAAAGCTGTATGAGACTGGTCTGTATGTGTTTCACGGATCCAGCAGCGGTACTATTGCGGTATTAGAGCCACGACAAGCATACTCACACGGGGAGCCTGACGGTGCGCCGTGCGTGGTTGCTCCTGAGGTAATAAGCCCCGCTGTATTCATGGCGGTACTTGGCAGCAAAAAGGTTGGTGGCTGGGGTAAGAAACACGGTGAATTCGGTTTCTATATTAATGAAAGCAGTATGCAAAAAGCGGTACAAGAAGACTGGTCCGGCTATGTGTACGTCCTGGATAGATCTAACTTTGTGCGACATCAAGCCTGGGAGTGGCGCACTAGCATCGCAGTGAAGCCCATCGTTGTTGTAGCTGTAGGTATGGTAGATCTTCCGAGCGACATAGAGCTAGTGTAGGGCTAACTGTTCTCTGTATGAATGTGGTCATCAGGGGTCCAGCCTGGTTTTGACAGGACATCAAACCAGACTGCATCGCCCTCTGCCCAGTGGACTTGACCAGGGTTGATTGTGATGCTGTCTCCTTGTCTGACGATGTGTTTCTCGTTGTCGACATAGACAGTGAGATCGCCAGTGATGGGTGTGTACGTTTCGACTAATTCAGTGTGATAGTGCGCCCTGGACGTACCGGCGACTGCAACTGCGTGGCTATATTCTGGATGGTCCGTGGTTGGTTCGATTTCTGCAATCACCTCAGCTGCACCACATTCAGTATCGGCAAAAACGGCTTTGCCTGGATACTTTTTCTTCAGCTGCTTGATGGTATCGTCAATATTCATGGATGTGTCTGCTTGCTATGGACCATAGTATAGCATCGATTCTAGCTTCTGAGCTGTCTAGCTGTAGAGTACGGCATGTCATAGCGTGCATGTATACTGTATGCAAACAGGGAGGCAAGTATGAGTAAAATCGGAGTTGGCATAATTGGTACAGGCAGTATCGCGGATAGCTCGCACGCTCCTGCCGTGCATGCAGTAAGCGACACTGAGCTGGTTGCAGTGCTGTCGAGAGATGAGCTTTGTGGTAGGGATTTTATGAAAAAGCACTTCAGCAGCGGTGCGGTGTACACTTCTATTGATCAGTTTGTTACTGACACAGCAATCAATCTTGTTATTATCTGTTCACCTGATGTACTGCACTACGAACAAGCGAAAGCTTGCCTCGAAGCAGGCAAACACGTGCTTGTAGAGAAACCAATGACAACAGATGTTGATCAAGCCACTGAACTCGAAGAGCTCGCAAAGCAAAACGACCTCGTGCTGCAGACAGGCTTCCATCTGCGCCACCATGCTGGGCACGCTAAGCTCAAGCAGCAGATTGATGCAGGTACTATTGGCGCTATCAAGCACATACGAGCAATATGGGCGTTTCCGATGGCAGATGATTCGAATTGGCGCGCTAAAGACACTATGACTAACTGGTGGTCCCTGTCGGCAGTCGGTTCGCACTGTATTGATCTGGCACGGTGGATTAGTGGTGATATGGATGATTGGAAGCAGTTTAGCCCAGTAACGAATGCAGACACATGGCGCGGTCCGCATGACGAAACAGCAATGCTATCCGCGCAGCTTGCATCAGGCCCAACTGTAGAGGTAACCAGTTCAGTGTTGTTTGGTCCATATACACGCCTTGAAGTCTTTGGTGATAAGGGTCGCGCTGTTTGTGCAGGAACATTCAACAGAAACGGAGATGGAAGAGTCACGATAAACGATGATGAACTAGCGTATGACTCGGAGAGTCCGTTCAAGCGTCAGCTTCAGCATGTTGCAACAGCAATAGCCTCGAGAGTCAACGACTCGAACGGGCGCACTGGATTGAGAAGCATACAGGATCTATCTAAGTTCACGAGTGACTCGTGAACACGCTACAGGCAGTCATAGGAGACTATACGCAGTTTGTGCGTGAAATCGTGGCGGAGGTGGAGGTTGTCGGGTTTGATATGGCTGACTTCATGGTGGTCGACCACATATGCTACCGAGTCGAAACGCTTGATCAGTATGAAGATAAGAAAACGCAACTTGAGGCGTATGGTGAGCGTCTTGCAGAAACGAGCGTCAACAAGCGGCCGATCGCGACGTATAAACTGCACCAGCCGATACGCGTGGCCAGCTGGCGCATAGATGCGCTGGAATTACCCGCTCCGAAGCCTGGTAGAGCAGAAACAGAAGGTCTCGAACATGCTGAGTTTGTTATCTATGACACGGTTGAACAGTTTTTGGCAAAATACAGCGGTATGCAGTTTGATACCAAGGCTGCTGACCGCGGGATTAACCCGGAAATTGGCATGAGGCTTCCAAGCGGCAAGGGCGTGAAGTTCCATCTATTGCCGTTGACTGCCGTGGTCCAGCTGGAAAAACTGCTCGGGGTCAAAACCGTCCTGGACGGCGTACGCGGCATAAGCTAGTCTAACTATGTTAAGAAACGGAGTAATAATGAGCAGCAAACACGATCTAGATAGCGAGGCGCGAGCGATACTCAGCAAAAACGATCGAGGTGGATATACGGTGCCAACCGCACGCCTGTATCCATACCAGTGGAACTGGGATTCGGCGTTTGTGGCACTGGGGTTTGCCACGTTTGACGTTGCGAGGGCGTGGCGCGAGCTTGAACTGCTCGCTGAGGGCCAGTGGGCAAGTGGCATGATCCCGCATATACTGTTTAGGCAAAACGACCCTGATTATTTTCCTGGACCGACGACATGGCAGACGCCTGACGCCGAACAGGGCGGCGGGCGCATGCCGACAGGCGGCATATCGCAGCCTCCGGTGTATGCGAGTATCGTACGCGAGCTGTATGAGCAAACTGGCAACGATAACAAAGCCCAGGTGCTGTTCGATGTGGCGTATCGGTTCAACAAGTGGTTTATCGCCGAGCGGACTGCTCAAGATATGAATGTTATCGCCACGGTGCACCCATGGGAAACAGGTAGAGACAACTGCCCTGACTGGGACGGTGGGCTGGCAGGCATGGACGTAGACCCAGAACTCGAACACTACACCCGCAAAGATACGCAGCACGCTGACGCATCGCAGAGGCCAAGCAGTGAACAGTACGATAAATACATATCGATCGTTAAGTATGGCCGAGACACGGGCTGGAACCAGCGAACGTTGACTGACAGCGGGCCGTTTCTTGTTGCAGACCCGGGGCTGCATTTCATGTTGCTACGGGCAAACCGTGATTTGTTGTGGCTGGCAAACACACTGGGTCATAGCGACGATGTACGCGCAGAAATAACTGACTGGATAGCTGCCGGAGAGAGCGGTGCGCAAGAGCTATGGAACACAGATGTGCAGGCGTTTTGTGCAAAAGATCTACGCAGCGGCGAGTTTTCTGACGGATTTTCGAACGCCAGCGCACTGTGCTTTTATGCCGGTGTTGGTACTCCAGAACAGCAAGATGCTACACGCCTGCATATTGAGCGAATAGGAAAAAAAGCGCAGTTCCTGCTGCCGAGCTGGGACCCTGATCACGCGTCGTTTGAACAGCAACGCTACTGGAAAGGTCCGTTGTGGCCACAGATGAACTACATTGTCGCAAAAGGACTTGCAGAGTCAGGCTACAACGTGCTCGCTGAGCGTATGCGAACAGACCTAGCGGCCGTAATAAAGCGATCTGGGTTCCGTGAATGCTTTGACCCGATGACTGGCGACGGCTGTATCGGCACTGATTTTTCCTGGACAGCTGCGCTGTGGCTAGCCTGGGCATCGGATTCTAGGTATAGCAACCCCAAAACAAAACGTGCATTTTGATCTGCGCCTTGCTGGCTAAAAACGATCAATCCTCCTTCACTGTCCGCCAGCTGGCGGATGCTTCACTCGAATATGATCATTTTTAGCTCAGCAATCCAGCGGCTCAAAAAAGACACATTTTGTTTTGGAATCGCTATAGTAATGTGACGAGTTGTGCCCCTCGCACGTCTAAAGAGTAGATGACCAGTGATTTTGGCCATCGATCATGAACGTAATTTAACGTAAGGGGACATATACATGACTGAATCAACCAACAATATAGTGGACACGCTCGAGACGTCGATGCTCGAACTTGTCGACGGAGCGGTGACGTTCGTACCGAAACTGCTCGTCGCACTGCTGCTGTTAATGATCGGATCGATCGTTGCTCGAGTTATTAGCGGGTTTATCGGTAGAGCACTGCGGTTCGTAGAGAACCATAAATTCGTAACAGGCACGCTTGCTGATCTCAAAATCAGTACCGTTGCAGTCAGTGGCATTCTGAGTACCGTTGCAAAATGGGCGATCATGCTTATTTTCTGGGGTGCGGCTGTCGATGTCTTGGGGCTCGAAGTACTCACAGACACGTTTAACGCATTGCTGGCGTTTGTTCCACGTATATTTGCCGCAGCACTTGTGGCTGGTCTGACGTTCGTCGCTGGACGTGCAGTGCGTGACATAGTGACCGACACAGCTCATAAAGCTGGTGTAGGCCCGTACCGCGTGCTCGGTTCGGTTGCTCGCGGAGCAGTACTGTTGTTTGGTGTGCCACTCGCGGCAGCTCAACTCGGGTTCGACATGACGATCATCAACAACAACCTGACGGTGATAGTTGCTGGTATCATGCTCGCGCTTGGACTTGCATTTGGTCTCGGTGGTCGAGAGGTAGCTGGTAAGATGGTAGGAGACGCGTACCAGGCGTTTAAGAAACCGAAGCACAGTAAGTCTCACGGTCGAATCCAATAGGATAGACAGGTAGATACGCAACCCTGCTGGATCCCAGTAGGGTTGCGTGAAAGAATAATTATCATGACACTACACTCAAAAATTATCGAAAACTATATATCAGACGCACTGCGCGTTGAGCATGAAGTATCTATGTGTGAAAAACCACCCCATGAGCTTCTAAAAATTATCCAACAGTCGCAGGAGCAGCTCAAAGAAGCGGCCCGCTGCGTACGACACGACGAGCACATGTCTGCTCGTTCTCGGATGTCGAAATGCATAGATAATATGCAAAAATCCCACGCGGTGAGGGAAGATATCCTCTATAGGATCGACGCAGAGACACCACACCAAACCATGTCTTCTTATTTCGAATATCGTTCTGCCGTGCGCAGTCTTTTGACGCTCATGCAGAAACGCCTCAAGTATGTGCGTGACATGGAGCACGTAGATCAGGGGCTTCTCGATGCCAGCATTGAAAACCTCACGTCTAAGCTCGCTACAGAGGGAGATCTCGTCGTTGATTTACTGATGATTACAAGCCATTCTGACGGCGTTATTCATAAAACAGAGAAGCGAGTAATCAAGCGTAATTATAAAAAGATAACGTCCGAATCATTGCCGCGCGATGCGTTTGACGTTGCTTTGAGTGGAGCAGATAACCAGGCAGTGATTATTGATCAGCTGCGTTCAGATGCTGCTACGACGTGCTCTGTTGTGCGCAGTCTCATGTTAGAAGCTGCGGTGGAGGTGGCTATCGCGGATCGACAGCTCCACCCGAAGGAATCCGAGCTACTGATCGGAGTTGCTCAAGCGCTCGACGCACGTTCTACGACGACTAATAAACCGATCACAGACAAACAAGACATCGTCGCGATCATCAAGCGCAGCCGCCGCGTCGCAGGGTAATGCTTGCGTTATGTGTGATTTCGCGGTAGAATAAGTCTAATTGTTTTTTATAATCTCTTTTTAGTCAGTGGTGGTTTCACAACTGTTGACTGCATATGATGATCGGTAAAAGACGATCATTAGTAAATAGTAGGACCATTACTCTTCTGTTTGCAGGCCAGAGTGTCTATGTGGCATGAGCGGCTCTGTTGTGCGTTGACGTGATGTTTCGTTGTACGACATATGATGGAGTATGACACTCGAGCACGATTTGAAGTGTACGCGTGTCGCACCACGGTCGTACATCGTCCTCGCCATAAGCCAGTAGGCATACAAGAATAAAAAAGGAATAATTTTGAATAGCCAATCACAAGGGCGCGGCCGAAGCCGTAGCTTTTCATACAAACGATCACGAAACACCAAACGCGGTAGCGGAGCCAACGGACGACCACAGGCGCCACGTAAAAAACGAGGCCACGGACAGTATATTGACCCGAAGCGATTCGTCAAGGCTGCAAAGCCGGTCGAGGTCACTGAGTATGTGTCAGACAACACGTTTGCGAATTTTGACTTGCACGACATCATCGCTCAGAACCTGAGCGCTAACAGCTACCATAAACCAACCATGATCCAGGATTATGCACTGCCACATGGGCTTGCTGGACGCGACGTTGTGGGTATCGCGAACACCGGTACTGGTAAAACAGCTGCGTTTCTTATCCCTATACTGAACCAAATTCTCCACAATCCAGGCACAAAGGCGCTCGTACTCGCACCAACACGTGAGCTTGCACTGCAAATCCAGGAAGAAAGCCGTACGTTTGCACGGAGTGGTAGGATCAAAGACGCGCTTGTTATCGGCGGTACGCCCGTACATAAACAGATCAAGATGCTGTCTCAGGAACGAGATATCTACATTGGTACGCCAGGACGTGTTAAAGACATGGTTGAACGTGGCTATCTAGACCTCAACAAAGTGTCACTGATCGCACTCGACGAAGTAGACAGGATGCTCGACATGGGGTTCGTGAACGATATGCGGTTCATACTCGGCAAGGTTCGACGGGAAAGACAGTCATTGTTTTTCTCTGCGACTATGACAAATACCGTTCGCGACATAATCCAGTCGTTTACAAACGACCCGAAGACTCTTATCGCGACAACTGCTGAAACAAGCGATAACGTCGATCAGTCGGTTGTGTATGTGCAGAACAAGTCAGAGAAAGTCGACAAACTACATGATCTACTGATCGGTGACGGCGTGGAAAAAACGATTGTATTCTGTGAAACGAAGCATTTTTCGAGTAGACTGAGCCGCGACCTGAACGAACGCGGGTTCAAAACTGACGTGATCCACGGTAACAAAACTCAGAGCCAAAGACAGCGTGCACTGACGAAGTTCAAACAAGGTCATATTGACGTGATTGTTGCGACTGATGTTGCGGCACGTGGTATCGACATTGATGGTGTGTCGCATGTGATCAATTTTGACCAGCCACACACATACAGCGACTACACACACCGTATCGGTCGAACCGGACGTAGCGGCAAGATTGGATACGCGATCACATTTGTTGACGGAGCTCCAACTTCATGAGCAGTAACACGACAACAGAGAACGCCGCAGCTATTCGTAACGTCGCAATTATCGCGCACGTTGACCACGGTAAAACTACACTCGTTGATGCACTGCTCAAACAGACACATACGTTCAGTGGCCACAGCTCAGAAATGAGCCAAGAGCTGATCATGGACAGTGGCGACCAGGAAAAAGAGCGTGGTATCACCATAACGGCGAAAATCACCTCAGTGCAGTACCAGGACACACGTATCAACATCATCGACACGCCAGGTCACGCCGACTTCGGTGGTGAGGTAGAGCGTACGCTACATATGGCAGACGGCTGTCTGTTGATCGTTGACGCACAGGAAGGTCCGATGCCGCAGACGCGGTTTGTGCTTAAAAAAGCGCTTGAACTCGGACTTATCCCGATCGTTGTTATAAACAAAATAGACAAACCTGCGGCCCGCATAGCTGATGTCGAAGATCAAATCGCGAATTTGTTTTTGGAGCTCGCGGTCAACGAAGAGCAGCTACAGTATCACACGTACTATGCAATCGGTCGTGACGGCAAAATGTGGGATCACGTGCCGGAAAATGCTGAGTCGAGCGATGCAGATATCGAACCAGTTCTCAAAGCCATCGTTGCTCATGTTCCAGCACCACGCGTTGGATCAGGCAGCGGGCTACAGCTACTTGTGACATCTCTTGAATGGGACAGCTATGCCGGCAAATACGTAGTTGGGCGAATTGAGCGAGGTGTTGTTACAACTGGCCAGCGAGTGTCGCTTGTGTCAGCGGACGGCGTCGTAGGCGACTATTCAGTCGGCGTTGTGTATACATTTAGCGGTCTCGGTAAGACGGAAGTTGCCAGTGCAGGAGCTGGAGAGATTGTTGCCATAACAGGTGTTAAAGACGCTCAAATCGGCCAGACAGTCACAGACACTGAAACACCAGAAGCGCTGCCGACAATAGAGCTCGAACCACCGACACTACGTATGTATCTTGGTCCAAACACCTCGCCGTTCAAAGGCAAAGAAGGTGAATTCACGACGTCTCGTCAGATCGGTGATCGACTGATGCGTGAGCTTGAGACGAACATTGGTTTGAAAGTTGACCAAGATGGTATTGGGTTTGTCGTGCAAGGACGCGGCGAACTGCACTTGAGCGTACTGATCGAAACGATGCGTCGCGAAGGCTTCGAGTTTGAAGTTGGTCGCCCGCAGGTTGTATACCAAGAACGAGACGGCGAAACAGTTGAACCGTTCGAAGAGGTGACTGTCGACGTGCCACAGGAGCACGCTG
>CALLJT010000051.1 GCA_938050265.1 Candidatus Saccharimonadia bacterium | reverse complement strand
TTACCATCTGCAATAGCCAGGTTGTTGCTGCCGTCTATGCTGAGGGTTTGGTCGTCTGTGTCAGTGTCTACTGCCGCTGCAACACACGCCCAGGCAGTGCCGTTCCACTGTGCGACATCGTTTGCACTACAGCCAAGCGCTGCGAGTGTATCTGTGTTCAGTCCAGAGATATCTATCGTATTACCATCAACAATAGTGATCTCGCCAGTACCAGCGTTGTATGACAGTGTCTGATCATCCGTATCTGCTCCAACATTGGCACAGGCCCACACGGTACCGTCATACTGTGCAACCTGTCCATTGGTACACGTAAGATCACCCAAGGCATCTGTATTGTCTAGATAACTACTCAAGTCTACTGTTGTACCATCACCAGACAGTGACAGTATGTCACTACTCCAGCTCAAGTCCTGAATCTCATTCGTAATGCTGCCGTCAATTTCTGCTGTGATGTACCCATTGTCACTCACAAACGCATCAACAGCTGTTTCGTCGAGGGTAGTGTCTGTATCTGTGTCTACATCTGCAGCACAGGCCCACACAGTACCATCATATTTAGCTATCTGACCTGCACTACAGCTTAAGTCTGCAACAGTGTCACTGTTCACGTATCCAGAAAGATCTACAGTTGTATTTGC
This sequence comes from Candidatus Saccharimonadia bacterium, assembly GCA_938050265.1. Taxonomy (GTDB): domain Bacteria; phylum Patescibacteriota; class Saccharimonadia; order Saccharimonadales; family SZUA-47; genus CALLJT01. Next base: position 3,039 of record CALLJT010000051.1, on the reverse strand, counting down.
ACCAGTACCGTTACTGAGTGTAATAACATCACTCGCCAGTGTAATCTGTTGGTTATCTGTATTGTCTAGGTATCCTGCCAGACTGACAGAGCCACCGTCTACGAGGGAAAGGGTATCTGATGCCAGGCTCAACGCCTGATCATCTGTATCTACTGCTGCACTGGCACACACCCATGCAGTACCGTTCCACTGGGCAACTTGTCCGCTGCCACAGCTCAGTCCAGCCAATACATCGGTATTATCTAAATACCCACTCAAATCTACATCCGTATTCGGATCACCACTAATAGCTAAGATATTGCTCGCAAGCGTCAAGTCCTGTGCATCAGTGTTATCTAAGTAGGCTGCAAGAGATACATTGTTACCATCTGCAATAGCCAGGTTGTTGCTGCCGTCTATGCTGAGGGTTTGGTCGTCTGTGTCAGTGTCTACTGCCGCTGCAACACACGCCCAGGCAGTGCCGTTCCACTGTGCGACATCTCCGTTGCTACAAGTTAAGTCCGCAAGCGTGTCGCTATTAATAGCGGTTAGGTCAACTGTGTTGCCGTCTACGATGGTGATTTCTCCTGTCGCTGCGTTGAAGCTCAGGGTTTGATCATCTGTGTCGGCAGCGGCATTGCCACATGCCCAGTTGGTGCCATCGTATTGTGCAACTTGCCCGCTGGTACAGCTCAAGGCAGCGAGTTCGTCTGTATTATCTAGATAGCTACTTAAGTCTACGGTTGTGCCGTCGTTTGTCAGAGACAGCGTATTGCTGCTGAGTGATAAATCTTGATTGTCCGTATTGAGTGATGAGACGTCTATCGTGTTGCCGTCCGCAATAGTAATCTCACCAGTACCAGCGTTGTATGACAGTGTCTGGTCGTCTGTGTCCGCACCTACGTTCGCGCAGATCCACGTGGTGCCGTCCCACTGTGCAACTTGACCATTGGAACAGCTGAGACTCGCTAACTGGTCGGTATTGTCCAGATAACTACTCAAATCTACGGTTGTGCCGTCGTTTGTAATGCTCAGGATATTACTCGAAAGGCTCAGATCTTGCGCATCAGTATTATCTAGGTATCCACTTAAATCTACTGATCCGCCATTCACGAGTGAAAGTGTGTCTGATGCAAGCGACAGTGCCTGGTCATCGGCACCTGGTGGGCCCGGGTCTCCCTGGGGGCCTTGGGCACCTGGATCGCCCTGGGGACCTTGCGCACCAGCTGGACCAGGAACGGTACTGATACCGTCTTGGCCCGTCGGACCCTGTGGGCCTTGCTCGCCTTGTTCGCCAGCAGGCCCTGGTGGACCAGCATCTCCAGCTGGACCTTGTGGGCCTTCAGGACCGGTTGCTCCAGATTCGCCGGTTGCACCAGGAGTGCCTTCGACAATAACTGTTTTTTCTTGAATTTGCGTGATGCTTGGAGCTACTGCTTCTGACGGGGCCAGGTCAAGCGCCGTGCCAGCGTCTGAGGTAACATCGGTTGCTGTACAGCCAGGCGATAGCGAGGCGTCTCGTTCGCCCAATAGTGTATCAAGAAGGCCTTGTGAATTCAGATTAAGTAACTGAGGACACTCTGCGTAGGTATAGACACGTTCTTGTTCTACGGGCGCTTTACAGCCCTCTGGTGTGTCCTCTACATTGTTTGGCGCAGCTGAGCCTTGTTCACTACGACAAATCTGCAGATAGTAGTCTCCGGTATCTGCAAATCTATTGATTGATAGAGGTAGTTCGTATGTGCCAGCCGTAACCGGAGTGTCGGTAAAGTCTTGTGTAATTGCGAGTTCGCCAGAAACTCTGTCGAACCCAACGACACGTAGGTCGTAGAAACCGTCATCTGCGGCTTCAACACCATTTTGACTACGAAGGAACCCGTCGATCGGTACATTCACAGGGCGTGTATATATAAACACGCCAGCGATAAATAGGAGTATCGCACATAGACCGAGAGTTGTTCTGCGAGTAAACAACATCATGAAAAGTTGGAAGTATCTAAATTTTTATATTGTTCAAATACGTGTGGATTTTAGATGCGCGCCCTTTCTTGATTTGGATTATACAACCATGAGCGAATAAGCTCAAGCTTTTTAAAGTTTTTGTAATCTTGACGCTATATGTAGCGTGTAGAGAATTACCAGATACCGATAGATCCAGCATACACAAATACGCCGACGGCAACGAGGATGTAAAACACCATGCGACTGAACTTGTCCCACACCCAGCGCAGTACATAGAACCCGACCAAAGCAACTACCGCCCAGAACACCCAGTTGGACGCGAAGGAAGCTATATCTATTGAAGACGGGTCGGCTGCAGTTTCTGTAATGAAGCCAAACGGGAAGCCTTTTGTGTCGACTTCGGCAACTTCTGTGGCTACATTTGTCTCAAGTAACGACGCCGCGTTCAATAGGCCAGACGCGAGTAGTATTTTCAGTAATAGTGTTTTCATGTCTGCGTGCTCCGTATAGTGGTTATGCTTGTAGTGTATCATCAACGCAATCTACGTGCGATGGTATACTGGTATTCAAGAACCAGAAAAGGATACAAACGATGGCTGGACATAATAAATGGAGCAAAATCAAACGAGGAAAAGCAGTAGAAGACGCCAAGCGTGGTGCGGTATTCACACGGATAGGTAATCAGATTGCACTTGCAGCCCGCCAGGGTGCAGACCCAAGTATGAACCCGGCGTTGGCGTTGGCTATAGAAAAAGCCAAGGCAGCAAACATGCCAAACACTAATATAGAGCGGTCTATCGCACGTGTTACCGACAAAAGCGCAGCACAGCTGCAGGAAGTGACGTACGAAGGGTACGGCCCTGGTGGCGTCGCTGTAATAGTTGAGTGCGCCACAGACAACACAAACCGTACGTATCCAGAGGTCAAAACAGTGTTCAATAAGCGTGGCGGCAGTATCGGTGAAAAAGGATCAGTCGCCTACCAGTTTGACCGTAAAGGCATCATCCGTGTGAAAGCAACCGGGGAAGACGCGCTGTTGACGATCCTGGACGCCGGTGCAGAAGATGCCGTAGAAGAAGAAGGCGAAATGATCGTCAC
>CALLJT010000050.1 GCA_938050265.1 Candidatus Saccharimonadia bacterium | reverse complement strand
ATAGGTTTAACTTCACTGACTTCTACGATGTCACCAACGTGTGCTTGGTTTTTTTCGTCATGTGCAATGTATTTTGTTGTTTTGCTGTACTGTTTGCGGTATAGCGGGTGCGTCTTGCGCTCAGTCACAGCAAGTACGATTGTCTTATCTGCTGTATCTGACACAACAGTACCTTGTATTGTTCGTGCCATATTATGCTCTCTCCTTGGATAAGTGCTCACCAAGCACTGTTAGAACTCTTGCTAATTCTCTTCGTTTCATTCGAACACTGCGAGTGTTTTGTACCTCTCCCATATGGATACGGCGCTTCATCTCTGCGATGTCAGATTTCATTTCTTGACTCAAAGAAATTAGCTCAGGTGTTCCCATTTCTCTAATTTCGTTCATTCTTTTCACGACACTCATTCTCCTACGACTCCTCTTTCACGATGAATCGTGTTTTAACCGGTAGCTTGTGTGCGGCTAGGCGCATTGCTTCGCGTGCCTGGTCTTCAGGTACACCACCCATTTCAAACATCACTGTGCCGGCTTGCACCTTGGCTGCGAAGTACTCTGGGTTACCTTTACCACCGCCCATTTTCACATCCTGAGGTTTCTTGGTTACGGGAGTGTGTGGGAATATTTTGATCCAAATTTTTCCACCACGTTTCGTGTAGCGAGTCATGGCTTGACGAGCAGCTTCGATCTGACGGCTCGTGATTCTTTCGTTTCCAAGCGACTGGAGACCATACTGGCCGTGCGCTATGGCGTTGTTGCTCGTTGCGATGCCTCTGTTGCGGCCTTTTCGCACTTTGCGGACTTTAAGTTTGTTGGGCATTAGCATAATTTACGCAGCCTCCCCTTTGTATATCCATACTTTGACGCCGATAATACCTGCGGGTGTACGTGCACCAACATGGGCATAGTCAATGTCTGCACGAATCGTATGTAGTGGCACACTGCCTTCAACAAGTTTTTCGCGGCGTGACATTTCTGCGCCATTTAATCGTCCTGCGATTTCGATACGGATCCCACGTGCACCTGAGCGCATAGTCGCAGCGCTCGTCATCTTAACTGCTCGGCGAAACGCAATTCGTCGTTCGAGCTGGTTTGCGATGTTTTCAGCAACAAGCTTGGCATACAGTTCAGGTTTCTTGATTTCTTCGATATTGACACGAACTTCGCCACCGTAGATTTTCTGGATCTGGGCTTTTAGTTCATTGACACCGACACCACCGCGTCCAATTACGACACCAGCTTTTGCCGTTTGAATTGTGACGGTTACGAGGTTCGGTGAACGCTCGATCTCTACTTTGTTGACGCTTGCACGTGACCCGAGCTTCGTGTCGATCAGTCGTCGAACTGCGAGGTCTTCAGTCAGGTACTTAACGTAGTCCTGTTTTGTTGCGAACCATTTACTGCGCCAGTTTTTGTTGACCTGAAGGCGCATGCTGATTGGATTTACTTTCTGACCCATTATTTTGCCTCCGGTTCAGTTGCTTGTTTGGTTTTCTTGGTCTGTCGTTTTTCTCCATCAACCATCACCCGTATGTGGGATGACTTTTTCTGGTACGGGAGTGCTCGTCCATGTGCAGCCGGTCGGAATCGCTTAATGCGTGGGCCTGCAGTTACTGTGATCTCGGTGATACGTAGAGTATCCGGTTTGAGTCCGTGGTTGTGCTCAGCGTTGGCCTGAGCGCTTTTGATCGTCTTGCTGATCGCTGTCGAAGCTCGGCGAGGAGTGTGCTCAAGTATCACAAGAGCATCGCTTACTGTACGGTTACGGACAAGTGCTGCAACGGCACTGACTTTACGTGGGCTAATGCGAACACCTTTCGCAAGTGATAGTACGCTCATTTGAGTTTACCTCCGTGGCGGCGGAACTTACGTGTTGGTGAAAATTCTCCAAGCTTGTGTCCAACCATGTTTTCTGTGATAAACACAGGTACATGTACCTTGCCGTTGTGAACAGCGAATGTGCGTCCTACGAACTCTGGTGGTATTGTGCATGAACGCGCCCAAGTCTTAATGACACTTCTATCGTCCTTGGCAAGCGCTGCAACTTTACGTGCAAGCTTTGGATCTATAAAAGGTCCTTTTTTTAGTGATCGTGACATGGTTATTTCCTCTTACTTTCGTGGCGTGATCGAACGATCATTTTATTAGACTTACGGCGACTACGAGTTTTATAGCCCAGTGTTTTCTGTCCCCACGGTGTACGTGGAGCGGAACCATGGTTGACACCTCCACCGATGTGGTGTCGTCCACCATCACCACCACCGTGCGGGTGGTCAGCTGCGTTCATAACAACACCACGAACAGTTGGTCGTATACCCATTTTTCGTTTTCGTCCGGCTTTACCGTACTTAACGTTCTGGTGTTGAATGTTGCCGACGTTACCGATCATAGCCATTGCTTCGCTGCGGATGAGTCGAACTTCGCCACTTGGCAAGCGAACCTGGCAGTATTTGTCGTCTTTGGCGACGAGTTGAGCGCTGTTACCTGCGCTTCGCACAAGCTGTGCTCCACGGCCAGGCGTCATTTCTATGCAGTAAATAGTGCTGCCGTTCGGGATGTTTTTAAGCGGCAGACGGTTCCCGACGCTCACTGGTGCGTCTGCGCCACTGGCTACTTCTGTACCGACGCTGAGCTCTTCAGCCGCGATGATGTAGTGGTATGTACCGTTAGCTTCTTTGATTCGAGCGATGTTGGCGCTTCGTCCTGGATCGTATTCGATATGCTCGACTGTTGCAGTTGTCCCTGGTGCAAGGTTGAAGTTGACTTGTCGGATAAATCGCTTAACTCCACCACCTTTGTGTCGTGTGGTGATTCGTCCGTTGTTGTTGCGTCCTGCAGTTGATTTCTTTGGCTTTAGGAGTGACTTAACGGGCTTCTTGGTTGTTATAGCTGAGAAGTCTCGCGTTGTCATGCCTCTTCGGCCAGGAGTAGTTGGGTTGTATTTTCGTACTGACATGTTCTTTAAGCCTCCGTGCTTTCTTCGACCGCTGCGAACACTGGGATACTTTGTCCGTCTTTCAGCGTAACGTATGCTTTTTTGACATCTTTGCGGGTGCCGTCTACGAATCGTTTGTTTTGGTAGACTCGCTTAGTCTTACCTTTTTGATTCATGACGGTTACTTTCGTGACTGATATGTCATATGTAGTTTCGATCGCCTGTTTGATTTGTTGCTTGTTGAGCTCGCTTGGCACTACAAACACAAACACGCCGTTCTGGCTCATAGTGTAGGCCTTTTCGCTTGACCGTGGTTTTAGGACGACATTCATTTCGCTGCACCTTTCTGTGGTTGGTCTGCAGCTGTGGAGCCGAGCCATGAATCTATAACGCTTAGTGAATCTTTTGTGACGACTATCGTGTCGGCGTTCAATACATTGAACACGTTGAGGTACTGAGCATTAACGACAGTTACGTGTGGCAGGTTGCTGGTTGCTCGCATGATCTGCTCGTTTTTGTCTGTGACGACAAATAGCGCGTTGCGCTCCGCACCGATCTTTTCGAAAAACGCGGCCGCTTCAGCAGTCTTGGCTTTCGCAAAGTCTGGCTGGTCAACGACAATGACAGAATCTTTGTTCAGTGACAGGGCTTGGCGGATTGCCTGTCGTTTTGCTTTCGTCGGTAGGTTTTTTGAGTAGTTTTCGTTGCCGAGAGGGCCAAATGTGATACCACCACCGCGCCAGATCGGTACTCGGATCGAACCGAAACGTGCACGTCCTGTGCCTTTTTGCTTCCA
>CALLJT010000049.1 GCA_938050265.1 Candidatus Saccharimonadia bacterium | reverse complement strand
TGTTTCGGAGCTTTTTGAGCAGCGACACAATCGCACCGATACTGAACCCTGTGGTTGTGGAGAGAAATAGCGCGATGCCTGGACCGGCCGTAGGCGTGATAGAGCCGTCTACTATTGTGGCGTCGGTAAACGTGAGTGGAGATAGGGCCACTATACAGCTCACAACGGCGAGGCCAGTGTACAGGAGGAAAGCAGAGCGACTCAGTGAGACTGTGCGTGATGGAATCGTACAGCTGAGCATGAAAAATAGGTAACTCACCAGCACGGCTAGCCCGATACTGAGCCGCACCCAAGCAAGGCCGTAGTCGACATCCTGCGGTATGAGCGAGAAGAAATTTGCAGTCTGCCACATGACGAGCGTCAGGCCGAGCAGGGCGTATATTTTGTTGGTAGCGTTTTTATAGACGGTCACAGCAAGGAACACGCTTAAAATGCTTGCCAGGATTAAACTAGTAACGTTGATTATTGGGAGACTTTGCATAGCGTTAACGACAGAACTCTCGAACAGCCCGCACAAACACGTGCGGTTTTTCTAATGGGGGAGCATGGCCACAGTCATGTAGCACCATTGCCTGTATAGTATCAGCTTTTTGAACTGTTGAGCGTATTTTCTTAAGCGGTATGAGTGGATCATGTTCGCCAAACAAGGCGAGTGTCGGTACGGTTAACGTGTGTAGTTTCCCTGATACATCCGCCTCTTTTGTGATGGAGAGTCCCCGGATCAGGCTGTTCATGAAAAAAAGCGGGTGTGTTGTCGGGTGTTGCATCGTCATTGCTGTGTAGTAGTCTGCGAACGTGGCGTCGAGTGTATCCGGGTTGTGTAGGGGTCCTCTTAGGAAGTTGTGCATGGTTTTGTGTGACGGTTTGAGTGGACCTTTTGTGAGTAGTGTCGTGAAGAGCTTCGACGACACAAGTTTTTGTTTCGGTTGGACGTAGCGCGTCAGTCCCATGGACGACACAACAACAGCTTTGCGTATTGGCAGGATGTTACTGATCTGTAGCGTAAGAGCTATCAGCCCACCAAATGAATGCCCTACGACGAAGGGTGAGTGAATTGAAAGCTGGTCAATGAACGACTCTACGACTTTGACGTAGTCAGGTATTCTCAGCGTGTCGTATGTCGGCTTGCTCGACGCACCACTCCCGGGTAGATCTAGCGCATATACACAATACGTTTCGCTGAGTTGTGTAATGGTCGTGTGCCACTGTCTCCAGCCCATATTTGCGCCGTGAATGAGCACGAGCGGTGGGTTTTGTTGTGAGCCAGAGCGTACGTAGTTGATACGGTAGCTGCCGCAAACAATATTCTTGATCGATGTGTGAGGTTGGCGCAGGAGCTGGGTGTCTATACGCTGCATGCTGAAGTCTATTGGTCGTCTCGGTGTATGCTTGACGGGGCTATCTGTGGGCACACGAACGATTCTATATACAAGCTGTACGTATGGGTGCGTACGCTCAGAGTGTCCAACGATAGCACGGTAGTCTGAACGGTGTGGTCCTTCGGTTGCTGCTGCGATCGGAGTGCAGCTGATTGATTCTGCGGCAGCAGCATTGGCAAAGTTTTGGTAGGCGATACCGCTGTGGACCCAATCCCGCACATGATCCGATGGGGTGGTAATTGCGGCGACTGCTGGGCTGTGTTCGATCATTGTACTGTATTTCTTTGCAAGCTTAGGGATTGTTGCGGGTGCGTGCGACATCAGGAGTTTGCCAACAGTGACTTTAGATGAGTGCAAGCCACTCATAAACCCAGGCATGCCGTCATATGACCGTGTTCCGTTACTGCGCAGCCACTGTGAGAGTTCTTTGCCGAATTGCGCGTGGGCAAACACTGTGCCGTCAGCATCGAGCAGGTGAGAGAGTCGTGTTTGTAGTTCTTTGTCGGTGCTTGTTCCGACGACGGTGTGAGTACCGAGCTGTGCGCTGTCAGTGAGCCGCGTGAGCACATCAGGTGCAATCGGCTCTGATCGGATGGACGCTTTATCACTGAAGCGGACAGTCATGCCAGTGAAGCGTGCCGCATGGGCTGTATGAGGAGCGCCCTGAACGAATGTCACGGTGACTGATTCGTTCCACGGGTCGTCATCATGTATGGTGAGTTTTGTCGCGTGACCGAAATACGCTGCCGCCGTCTGTATGTTGGCGGCACACGCACCAATGCTCATGAACATGTTGCGCTGCGACGGATCTGCTTCAGGTAGTGCGTAATCATAGTCAGGTTTGATGACGATACGACGGTCCTTGGAGAGTGTAAATGTCCATGGCTGCGTATTGTGGGTCGATGCAGCAAGCGTACCGTATGCGCATATGAACTCTGCCTGTTGTTCAAACGTGCCTGTTTCAGGGTAGTCGCTTGCGTTGATGCGCCAGGCATCGTAGTTGGTGGTTGTGTTCACGCGAACAGTGACTCGCTGAGTCGTAAGGAGTATCGCCCACTACGTATGTGCTCGCCGTGTGTGTCGAGTATGATATGTCGTGCGATATACGGTGCAAGCCCGCCATCGAGAGCAACGGTACTGTAGAGCTGTGGTCGTCCGCTGAGTGTTTTGCCTACCTGCTTGAGAGACGCGAGTGCACGCTCCGGAAGCAGTGTCGCATCAACGAGGCGTTGCGCAAGCAGTGCTTCGTCCGCGTGGGTGAGTGGGGCAGTAGACTTCATGGTGCTGAGCAGCTCGTCCGATACGAGTCCAAGGAACGGCCGAGTTGCGGGGTCTACGTCGTAGCGTTCAATGTCTATCATGACATTGTCACCCAGGTTGGTGAGCATGACGAGCGGGATATTATGCGTGCGGGCACGTTCACGGAGGATATGTTTCATCCTGAAATCATCAATTTCTTCAAAAACAATGGACGCTGCACCGTGCTGCAAAAATGCGTCAGCTGTCCGTTCGGTAATCGGCTGCGTGTACGTGGTGATGTTCAGGAACGGGTTCATTTCGAGCGCACGCTGTTTGGCGGCATGCGCCTTGTTGCGGCCTACGTCGAGTAGCGTTGCCTGGACCCGGTTGAGGTTGGTTATCGAGAAGTCGTCAAAATCAGCAATGTGAAATGTCTCGCCTATGCCTGTCCCGACCAGTCCAAATAGGAGTGAACTCCCCACTGACATGCCGGCGATCGTGATAGTCGATTTTTGTAGTAGTTGTTGTTCGTCGGCTGTTATGAGTGTTTGGTTGCGGTTTGTTTTGAGCGCGTTGTATATGTCTTTTGGTACCGTTTTGATGACGGTATCACGCCAGGGCATGTAGGCATATACAGGGGCAGTGTTTTGTGTAAGCTGTGCATGTGTTGTGCGTTGCGCGTCTGGGTCCCCCGGGTGTTGCGTCTCGGCATATTCAGTGAGCTGTGCATCGAATACGTCATGGATACGGCATCTCGACGGTGCCTCGTCCGGGGTTGTATAGAATATGACGTCAGAGGTTATTTGAGTGCCCATTTTTGTTTTGTCCCTGGTTTGAAAAGCTCGTCGTCTTCGTACGGTTTCAGTATAACAACCGGCTTGGCCCGTTCGCCATACATACGAAACACCTCAGGGTACTCAGTGCTTTCACGCATGAGAGCCTGGTGCGTGTCTTCGCGGATATGAGATGCGAGCTTTGAGCTGCTGCCTGGCAGTGTTGACCGTGACTCTACATATATTTCAAGTCGTTGCTCACCTGCGTCGTTGTACGTCGCTTTCATAGAAAACTTGCCGGTAAGTGATGCATGGTATTCGGGGAGAAGCAGTGCTTTACGGATGGGGTCAGGATATATATTGATCGAAAAGTAGCTGACAGAAAAATCAGTCCGTTCGTATATATACAGAAACGGTAACCGCCAATGCGTCTCAGTCAGGCTGTTGGCAGACAGCTCTGCGTCAATGTCGATGCCGTGTGTTTTGAGCGTATCTGCAGCAGTATTGTAGCCGATGACACCGCCGTAATCTTTCAGATCATAGCGGAACAGCGGGATACCGCTATACGCGGAGCAGTAGAGGCTCTGGTTGACTTCTTCGAAGTAGAACGTCGTCGGGTCATATTGGCAGAATGTGGGTTGTTTATGCTCTTCAGGGAACAGGATGCGTTGTTTGTTTTCGGCGAACAGCTTGCGTCTGAGGAGCACGGAGAGTGGCGTTTCGTGGGCCTGTGTACCAAGGTCAACTGTGCCGTAGTGGTTCAGAGTGTCTTTGTAGATGTTTTTGAGTCCGGCTTTCTTGGCGACGTAGTCACGGAACGATTCAGAGAACGCTTCTGCTGAGAATATAAATTTAACATTGAGGCTTTTCCAGTCTATGCCGGCTGCTTCGCCGTCTTCGAGGATGTCTCTAAGGAACGGTGGGTAAACACCGAGTATGATCTGGCTGAACGATCTCTGGAGCTGCTTGATTGCGTCAATAATACCTCGTTTGTGTATGCCAGGCGTGATTATGCTGAGATCGTAGCCCTTGTCAGCTACTCGTTTGATCGCTTCATACGTAAACACACCACCTATCCATGCGCCCATGGGGAACCCGACAACGTAGAGTGTTTTGTGTTGGTCAATGTTGAAGTTGGACAGCAGGTATTGCTCTGCGGTTACGGCGTATTGTTCGTCCTGCTGTGTTTGACGAGGAAAGTAGTAGGGCTCTCCTGACGAGCCAGACGTCGTAGAGATCACCCATGATGCATCACCAAACGTCCCGTTCCAGCACAACATATGCGTCGGATAGGCCCGTAAGTAGTTGTCTTTATCTATTGGAGGTATGTACGAGAGATCGTCCGGCTCTGTGACGTAGCGAGGGTCGATGCCGTTTTTCTGTAAAAAATCTGAATAGGCAGGTACTGATTGCGCCATGTCATGAAACAGTTGCAGCGCTCTGCGACTTGCTGCACGCTCCCAGGTGGTCGAGTCCGCAACGATTCTTTGAAGCCGGAGTTTGTGTGCAGTCTGACGTTCATGAAACGGGGATATCGGTCGTGTCTGAGTCGTGTACATGTTACGGTGCATCCCTCCCTATTTTTTTACACAAAAAACATTGCATGCCGGATACGTTTGGACAGGTGCGCATGCGTAGTACCTCACTCCCGAGCTGTCCAGGAGCTCTACGTCTTATGATACGTTTGTGGTGATCATTTATGCTAGTGCGCGGCGGTGTTTTTAATCTACATTTAATGTGACGGAGTGCGTTTTGTACCAGCCGTAACATTAAATGTAGATTAAAATAAGAAGTAAATAACAAAAAATGCGATACTATATACGTATAGTGAACAATACACAAATAAAGCTGCGGGTGCTGTAACCATGCGAATACTTATTGCTGACGACGAAGAGTTAATAATTGAGTTTTTAGAGCGTTCTCTCCGTATTGATAAACATGTTGTTGACGTCGCTCGGAACGGCTTAGAGGTCATGCAGAAAACAGAAGCTAATACGTATGATGTGATAATCACTGATGTGATCATGCCGGTTAAAAACGGCTTGGAGGTGTGCAAGGAACTACGAGAGAACGGCGTGCACACACCAATTATCATGCTGACATCTCGCGACACAGAAGCGGCCCGGATTTCAGGACTTGACGCAGGAGCTGACGACTATCTCACCAAGCCGTTTAGCTACAAAGAGTTGAGTGCTCGTGTTCGAGCAGTTGCACGGCGGCCGCAAAATGTTGCACCGACTCAATTGACTGTCGGCCCCCTGTCCCTTGATCCGGTGCGTAAAGTCATATCACTCGACGACAGTCGTATTGAGCTTCGTCCGAAAGAGTACGCACTATTGGAATATCTGATGAGAAACGCATCTAAGGTCGTGTCAAAAGAAGAGTTATTAAAAAACGTCTGGCTCATAACTGCCAATAATGCCAGTAACCGGCTCGAAGTGTGCATGCATCACATCAGGGGCAAAGTCAATACAGATGACCGACAAGTACTCAAAACAATTCGAGGTTATGGATACGTTATAGAGGCTTGATTGCTGATTGTCGTGTGTAGCTTGGCGAGGATCTCTACACCACGACGTACGCTTTCTAGTGAGCCGCCGTATGAAATTCGCACGTGTTTGTTGTGTGTAGAGAACGCACTCCCTGGGACCACGATGACGTTGTGTGACCTGAGTGCGTCGGCAAACGACAGATCGTCCATCTGCTGCGGCACGGGTATGTAGGCATAGTAGGCACCTTGTAGTCCATGCGTAGGGATGTCGTGAGCAGAGAGTATCGATGCGACTGCATCACGTTTACGTGCGTATGCTGGCGTAACGATGTGTGGTTGTTTGAGTGCCTGCAGTGCTGCGTGCTGTGCGATGGACGACGAAGAAAAGACTGTGTATTGCTGCAGTGTGTTGATAGAAGCGATGATATCCGCAGGCCCTGTGACATAGCCTAGCCTCCAGCCAGTCATGGCGTACTGTTTCGAGAACCCGTATAGACTAATGGTGTCTCGGTAGAGTGTACTGATACTGGTGTGCTGGCCGGTGTAGGCGAAATGTTCGTATATTTCATCTGAAACGATGCGTGCGTTGTGGCGATCTGCTATACCTACGATTTTTTTCAAATCTCGCTCCGGATATATTGCACCTGTGGGGTTGTTTGGCGAGTTAATCACAATCAGTTTTGTGTTTGACCGCATCGCTGATGCGATTGCCGGTACGTCTAGCTGGAAGTTTGACCTGACTGGTACCGCAGTCACGTCCACACCGAGTGACTGTGCGAGCTGAGTGTACGGCGGGTAAGCTGGGTCTATAGTGATGATGTGGTCATGGGGGTTAAGTGTCGCGAGGTACACGATGAGCAGTCCAGTTGTGAGACCGGGCACTACAGTAACGTTTTCAAGCTGCAGTGTATCGTCATTGCGTAGATGCAGCTTGACGAGCAGCTCACGGCGCAGGCTCTCAATGCCATTGGTCGGCGTGTACGTTGTATGGCCCGACGCGATTGCTTGCATGCCAGCTTGCTTGATATGGTCGGGTGTGGATTCTTCTGGTATGCCTACGCTTAGGTCGATAGCGTTTGGCATGCGCTGTCTGTGTAAAAATACCTGTTGAAATACTGAGCTATCGAATGCTTCTAGTCTATGTGCAATGCGTCCACCCATGTCTACCTAAAGAGTGTAGGTTGATTCAAGTGCGAGCGCAATCCGTCCGTACAGCGGTGAAAATTAATTGTTGGTTAAAAAGTATGCATATGCGTGTAATGACTGCGATTCAGACGTATCATGACCACATGAGTACAGCACGGCGTTCGACCTCCGCAAGCGATAACGCATCGAACACAGACATGTGTTCGTGCGATGACCATGCTGAAAAAGGCTGTTTTTGTCGTGTCGGTGGTCTTGCCGACGCAGTGCTGCAGCACATCAAAGATGGGGTTATCGTGCTCGACGAGCAAGACGGCATCGTACTGTATAACATCGTCGGTAGATCTTTGTTGACCCCGCTCGCAGACAGCACGCACGTCAAAGACCAAGTACGGTTGCGTCTCATGCACGAAGGTGAAGAACTCAGTATCCCAGAGCTCACAACAGTTGCCCGGAACCATCCGGGCAAAATTGTGTTTGAGCAAAAACATATCGGCTGTTTGGGCATGGACGGAACGGTCAGCATGGTTGATATTTCACTGCGCAGTATCAGTCATGCCGACAAAAAATACTCCGTGTTCTTGCTGCACGACTTGTCTGCCGGTGTACAGCTATAAACGTTGCAGTACGTATGAAGGGCGTTTTATTAAATCTTCATTAATATGTTCATTCTCAAATCTTTTTTGCGCTATACTTTGGGTATTAATAATTTGTCGTAGCTAGGTGCATTGTTGTAAGTGTGCCTCGCTACAAGATATGTGGGGTCAAAGGGAGGGATTCAATAAATTTCTTGCGGCTGTATTTCTGACTTTAGCTGGAAGTCTGAGTTTGTATTATGTAGCGTTCGATAGAACGTCCGAGTTTAGTTCGGAAAAAGTACTAGATGAATTATCTCTAATTAAAGAAGATCCAAAGTTTGCGCAGTTCTTTTCAGAAGGTCTTGCATCTTTGCAGAACCTCGACTCTGACCAGGACGGTATACCTGATGTTGACGACGATGACGACGATAACGATGGCATCCCTGATAGTCGCGACCCAGACGACGACGGTGACGGTAACCTGGATGCAGAAGACCCTTCAACTGCACTCGTTGGTGCAATTGACGGGAGCGCCGGGACAAATGGTCTTGACGGCTTGACGGGTCCAAACGGATCAAATGGTGCAGACGGCACTAATGGAGCATCAGGGTCTGATGGCACTGACGGTATATCGGCCACTGGAGAAGCCGGTGCGGACGGCACGTCTGGTGCTGATGGCTCAAGTGGAACTGACGGCGCGAACGGTGTCGGCATAATCGGTGCAACTGGCCCACAAGGACCAACAGGGCCGACCGGAGCAGCGGGAGCGCAAGGACCAGCCGGTGCACAAGGTGCAACTGGCCCACAGGGTGCAACAGGTACTGTAGGTGTCGTGACCGATGACGGAGTTATCGACACGACATTGAGTGGTTCATCTCTCGATGTGCAACTTACGCTTGCAGCTGGTTCTGGACTAGAGAAAACTGGCTCTGGTCTTTCGCTTGACACGTCTTGCGTGTCTGGCGAAGTTATGAAATGGAACGGTTCAGCATGGGCATGTGCATCAGATGATGGTGGCATTACCTACACTGCGGGCACAGGAATTGGTATCTCAAGCGGCGTTATATCCGCAGTACTCGGCACAACGGTAGAAGGGTCAGAGATCACTAACAGTACTATTACTGCAGATGACCTGAACACAAATAGCGTTGACGCTGATGAAATAGCTACAGATGCAGTACGGGCAGACGAAATTCAGGCTGGTGCAGTTGGCACAAGCGAAATCGCCAATGGCACCGTTGCGAATGTTGATGTAGCAGACGATACGCTGAACTTTGATAAGTTCCTCGACGCATTGGTTGTAGACGCAGCAACAAGTGTCACTGTTACCGACGCCAATAGTCTGACGGTTGCACGAGCAGCTGAAGGTCAGTTTTTGCGATTCAGTGACGGTACAGACATGCATTCGTACATGAGTGGTCAGGGCACCCCAGAGGGTAACCAGACAGCAGACACCGGGTCACTGTACATTGATACAGCCGCAGGCGCTATATATATCAAGGGCGACGATGGCGACAATGACACCTGGTCAGCTGTAGATACAGACACTACCTATACGGCTGGAACTGGTGTTGGTATTTCGGGTGGTGCAATATCTGCCTCGCTTGGTACGAGCATTGCGGGGTCTGAAGTAGACGCAGATACGCTTAATTTCGACGTCTTTGCAGATGCTCTCGTAGTAGACGCTGCCACGACTGTTGGGGTGACGGACACAAATACCTTTGGTATTTCCAGAGCTACAGAAGGCCAGATGCTTTCTTTCGCCGATGGGACCGACACACACGGCTACTACAGCGGTGACGGCACACCAGAAGGCGCAATTACCGCTAATACCGGTTCGCTCTATGTAGATACCACAAGCGCTGTTCTGTACATAAAGGGCGATGATGGCGACAATGATTCTTGGGCGACAATTGGGGGCGGACTGAGCCGTAGGGGTGCGATTACTGCAGACCCTGCACCAGCAGTCGTAGAATCTATCTACACAGCTGATGCATCAGCAGCAGCATTCAACATTACTCTGCCAGCAGCAACTGGTACGCAAGGCCGTATCCAGATTATTGGTGGTGATGTAGAAACCAACGCAGCAACCATAGTGGTACCAAGTGGTGAAGCTATGAACGGCGTTACAGACGGCACATACACACTCAACACAAACGGTCAGCGCATAGAAGCAGTCGACCGTGGCACGGGTATATGGGATGTAGTGGTTCTCGGCGCCGGCAGCACGACAAATCTACACTACTTCTCAACCTTTGCACCGACTTCAGACTCAACAGTAAGTGTTGTTGGTGGTCTTGTAGACCTAGACGACCCTCAGCAAGATAGATATGATCCGAATAATCTTGCAGACTTTACAAACAATCGGGTTGTGATTTCTAATCCAGGTACTTACAGGGTGCGGGCTTCGTTCTACCATGGATCAGCGTCATTTGAAATCAGAAAAAACGGTGTATCTGTAGCTGGAACAAGAACTACCCCTGCATTAGACCGTAGTGCCGAGGCGATCGTAGATGCTGTTGCAGGAGATTACTTTGACGTTGCAACTACGCCGACACTTGTAAACAACTTCAACTTTACAGTGCAGCAACTTCCAACAACCGAAACCGTCCTAGCTGGCATGGTGACACCAGAGTCACTTAATGTATTCTCTGTGTCGGACACTGCCGTTAACGCTATAAATGGTATAGCGGGCCAGGTCTTTACTACAACTAGTAATGACTACGGAACACTCGGTAACACCCTAGATCTTTCAGCTGGTAGCGTGAGTAATAATACAAACTTTGGGTTCAATGCAGCAACGGGGCAGCTAACATTCAACGAAGCGGGTAGATACAGTGTGACATTCAACGCCGGGCTAGACTCCGGCACAGGGGAAAATACGTATGCCCAAATAACTGATGGAACAAGTATTTTGGCAGAAGGGGGACACAATGTAGCGGCCGCCAACAACGGCCAGACAACCTCCGTAGAATATATTGGAAACTTCAGTGCAAGTGACACGGTTGACTTCAGGGCAGTAGGAACTTCAGGAAATCTGCAGCTACACAGCTATCAGATTCTTGTAGAGCAGCTACCATCATCCCAAGTAGTCGACCCAGGTGATGTACCGGTTGAGGATCTTAGGGACCTTTTATTCGAAGGCCCGGTAACTTCTATTTCAACCGCATCTCCAACTCTGGTAGATACTGGTTTGGGCGATCTAGCTACGGTTTTTGCTGACTACGAAACACTTCGTTTCGAAGTAAGACAGCCAGGATCAGCTTCTATTGGCGGGGTAGAAGTGCCTGTAGTCGATATACTGCCTCTGCTAGGCGGAAACATATCCCTTTACATGCAGCAGGGTAGCAAAGCGGGATATGACATTTGGATCGACCGCTGGGAGCAGACCAGTCCTGGTGAAATAGAGATCAATGCTAATCCTGGTGGCACTATATCGACTCTAACATTCCGAATCTATGGAATAAAAGCGCAAAAGACAGTCATTAACACTGATGATATAGCGGTTAACGACCAAACAGCATCAGGCTACATGGATATAGGAGACATGCGTATTCAGTGGGGTCAGCATGTTCAGACGGGAAGCAGCTTCAACACCATTACACTGCCTGCTCCATTCGCAAATAATACTTACAGTGTGACTACCGCGGCAAGACAGAATAATGCAGCAACACTGTATTCCACACATATCGGAACACAAAACACGACTGACTTCACGGCTCTTATGCTACATACGAGCACTGGAGGGACGATAGGTGCCGGGACAGGACTTACTACAAATTGGCAAGCAATTGGCCAGAAGCCATAGGGTGTAAAGAAGATTAACACATGAACAAATCTATAAACGGTATTAAAGGTCCAGATAAAGAAAACTTTCTGGACCTCGCCCCAAAACAAGCAGGAAAAACGAACAACGGTAAAAAGGCAGGCTCACCAATCCGCCAGCTATCGAAGTCTAAAAAACTGATAGCGTTCGCGCTGGTTGGGCTGCTGGCGATTGCTGGAGTCTGGCTCGTTGCACTGAGAGGTGGCGGCGGGGAGCTGACAAATCAGCAGGTCATAGACAAAGTAAGTAGCCTGGTGACGGACCTGCCGACAGAGACACCAACCATAGCAACCATAGAAGACGCTGAGGCAATCGTACAAACAGACGCTTTTTATACAGGCTCAGGCAATGGTGACAAAGTCTTGGTCTATCCCCAGTCAAAAAGAGCAATAATCTACAGCCCTGACAACAACACAATAGTGAAAGACGGCTCCGTCAGCGGCGCGCAGTAGCTTCCTGGCTTCCTGTAGCCAAAAAACAAAATAGGTATTTTTGACCAAGCCTGAACAGCAATAAAAACTGTTCTCTCGATCACTATCCGCCAGCTGGCGGATGCTTCACGTAAAGAAGCAGCTTTTCTTGCATGCCCAGGACATGCCCAAAAAGGTACCCATTTTGTTTTACTTTAGCTATAGCTACAATTTCTACGGTGCGCTTTGCGCTCGCCTCTCGACCCACTTTTGCCTACAGCTGCAGACGATCTTTTCACTTGACAGGGCGTACAGGCTACAGAGAGGCGAGTGGCTCAGGTGACTTCATGACCGGGTATTGATGGAGCTAGATCTATGTTTTGTAGGTGAGCTGCCGGGTGTGCTGCCCTGTAAAAGATTAATTTTTGATTAAAAACATGAGCAGTATGAGTACTCCTGGGATCATTACTGATAGTATGTGTCAAGATACTAAGAGCAAGACAATCATCGCACGTATACGCGTGAGCACAGGAGTCTACATGGTTTCAAATCTTTACAACGTAAGTGTGTATAGCAGTGATTTCGAAGCGATGTATTCGTGCCGTTTTAATCGTGCGTACGTAGGAGCTGCCGGTAGGGCATTACAGCAACAAAAGCATGAGAGGGCAACGAAATGAGTGAATTAAAGAGCGTGAGTATGAGTAGGCTATTGATGTCACGAAAGAAATTACTGTTGGTGGCTTTTGGTTTATTTTTTTAGTCTTTTTAGCAAGCGTTGCGTTGCGTGATACGCGGGTAAACGCAGGTGACGGTTCTGTAGGTGACCCGTTTGATTCGCTGTACGACGCGTACGTTGCTTCACAGGCAGGTGGATTTACTGCCGGTACATATTACTTTGATATAGATGGGAATCCATTTAGCAGCTACGTAGATGCTAACGGCTATGTGGCAGTTGCTTCTGCCGACAATGCTACTCCTAACGTAGCTACCGGGTATCCTCAAGTCACAGCCTTGACGCTTAATAGTGACACTATACTAAGCAGCACAATTGTTGGTGCAGTAAACCCAGACGAACTACGCATGACGTCAACTGGTGCAGTGGCCATGGATAGATCAACAACCGAGCAGCGCTATCTAGATAGATTTACTGCCTACACAGCTTTAGGCTCCGACAACACAGACGACAACGCTGCATGGCCAGGGTCTGGCGGCAGTTTGAACGGCAATCAATCTACAGGGCTCGGGACTCCTTTGAACGAGCTAATATGGCACGGTTCAGGCAATACAGCACTACTGCACTGGTTCCCAAATGGGGATGTTGCGCAAGAAGATGGGTTTGGATCAGAAGCCAATACCTCTCAACCAACACTCTGGATGCGTGATTCAACTCCGAGCACCAGCCCTGGTGGTGTGGTGGATGGTGATCTTTCACTCTGGCTCAAGGCTGATGATGCAGAAGGTCTTGGCCTCACAGGAGCAAATGTTGATACATGGACTGATACAGACCGTAGTCTTACATTTGATGATTTGCCTACTGCTGATACAGCCACTCTCACGCCTGCTCAGGCGCAGTTTGTTGAGGGTAGTACAGACTTTAACTTTAACCCAACCCTCTACTTTACACCTGACAATGCTCGATTAAGACTTATTTCTGATTCAGTACTCGATGACGACGATGATACACTTTCTTTTTATGCCGTCACGCATGGGGTAGGCGGTGCAGCCTTTCAGTCTGTCTTTAATTACAGAAGTGGATCTGATGCACAAGGGCAATCGGGTCTCGAGCTTAATGGTAAGGTGTTTGGGGGTTCTCAAGGGTATACTATTACAACGAATCCGGTTGCTCCGGTTAATAATGGAACCTATATATCTAGTTTTTCTGCAAACGGTGCAGATAGAGATTACTACTATAACGGAGAAGAGTATGCCACAACCGTAGCGCCATCAAGTTCAGGTCGAAGTGGGCAAACTAATCCTGACCAATTTTTCCTTGGAACATTTGCTGGGGGAGGTTCTCCTCTTCAAGGGAGTCTGGCAGAGTTGATTGTTTTTGGGACTAATTCAAGCCCACTAGAGCGTCAAAAAATAGAATCTTACCTAGCTCTTAAATATGGAGCTTCTCTTGACCAGGCAATCGCAACCGACTACTTTGCATCGGATTGTACAGATGCAACGTGTAGCACAGGAACTGTTATGTGGGACGCTTCTGCGGCAGGGGCTGGATACAACAAAGACATCTTTGGTCTTGGTCGCGACGATGCTTCAGTATTAGACCAAAGAGTATCCAAAAGTGTAAGTACCGGAACAATTTTGACAATTGCACTCGATAACGACTTTACCTCTGCAAATACAGATACAGTGAACCGAACCACACAACTTGGTGATCTTGAGTTTGTAACTTTTGCAAATAATGGAGGGGCAACAACTGCACAAGGAACAGAAATTGCTGGAAATGACAGTTCTGGTGATGCATACAACACACGTCCAACCCGAGAATGGCAGATACAAAATCCAGATGCTATTACTGGATTGAATGTGAAATTTGATGGCTTCGCCGGATATGATGTATTGATGTCTACAGACTCAGACTTCTCAGATTTTGATATTACTAATGCGGGAGATACACGTTTGGGCACTCTCGATACCAACGGAGAGCTTGCCGCTCTTACTTTTACCGATGGCGCATATTTTACCCTGGCGAAGTATGAGGAGAAACCCTTTATAACCACTTGGACAGTTGATGCTTCGGATCTAGAAATCTTTATACCTACCCGCATTTCAAGCGTGTATAACTACGATATTGATTGGGGCGACGGAACCATAGAAACAGGAATTACCACACAAGACTATGCGCATACCTATGCCACAGCGGGGACTTACACAGTAACAATTACCGGGGATTTCCCACACTTTTTCTCTGATTCTGCCAACTCAGGTAGTGCACAAGTTGATATAGATAACATGGCACATCTTGCCTCGTTAGAGCAATGGGGGGATCAACAGTGGGACACTCTATCTGCAGCTTTTACGCAAGCAGTAAATATGACTTACAATGCAACTGACGCTCCTGACCTGAGTGGAGTCACATCTCTTGATGCTACCTTCAGCAAAGTCGGCGATATGAACAATGTTGATTTCTCAAATTGGAATGTATCTACCATTACCGATATGAGAGCGACGTTCTCAAATGCTGGTGGCAGCTTCTCCGGGCTTGATAATTGGGATGTGAGTAATGTTACGCGCCTACAACAGACGTTCATAGCGGCTGACCTAAGTAATACTGACATCACTGGCTGGGATGTTGGAATGGTGAACAATTTCGTGCAAATGTTCAGAAATAATACTACGTTCAATCAAGACATCTCAAACTGGAATATGAGTTCAGCCACGACTGTTAGTGGTATGTTCTTAAATGCTCCAAGCTTTAATCAAGACCTAAGTAATTGGGAGCGTGTCAGCGGAGTAAATGGCGCCACCACTACTAGTACTATGGCAAATGTTGCTAACTATAGCGCAGCTTTCCAACAAGCAACTGCTTTTAACGGAGCTGTGAATACCTGGAATACCTCAGGGGCAACCAACATGACATCTGCCTTTTTGAGTGCTACTTCTTTCAGTCAGCCTCTGGATAATTGGGACACGTCATCTGTAACCAGTATGGAGAAAATGTTCTCAAATGCTAGTAGCTTTGATCAAGACCTCAGTAGTTTTGATATGAGTGGACTTCAAGTTACAGCAACCCCTTCTGGTGGTGCAATCAGTATGCTTGATAACTCTGGACTTTCAGTAGCCAACTATGACGCCGCTTTGATTGCATGGGATGCACAAACTTTAGACCCATCTGGAGAATTAGGTGCTGCAGGATTAGAGTACTGTAGCGGGGCCACCGCACATGCCGATATCATAGCTGGTGGCTGGAGCATTGTGGGTGACATCGAGAACTGCGGCGTTGTTCCAGGCGGAGTGGGTAGCGGCCTACAG
>CALLJT010000048.1 GCA_938050265.1 Candidatus Saccharimonadia bacterium | reverse complement strand
AGTCTACTGAAACACGGATATTCTTATCTGACTATCCTGAATACGCAAGTAGATGGAACCGTGTCGTGTATGACCGTGCTGTTTCCGATCAGATGACCCGTGACTACCAGCTCCCAGTTACGATTAGTCCAGGCCAGTATGAAGTACGGACGATTTCGTCAGACACGCACTATGATCACCGTTCCGACAGCCCAGGGCAAGACGTCCAAGATCAACCGAACGAAGAATATTATCTCAGTATTGACGGCCAGCGTACGCAAAGTCATTCTACTGACTTCGACGACTACTATGACTGGCGAGGTTCAGACAACGAACTGCTGCAAGATGACGATAATAACGGCGACACAGTGCCTACTGTTGTCAGGAATACATGGCAGGGTGAATACCTTGGCAGCGTAACTGTAGCTAACAGTACGAACACCGTTCGGGTTGAGCACTCTGATGTGTACGACGATATGGATCAGAAAGTTAACAGTGTCATTCCTTCAGCTATCTTGCTGACATGTCTCGAAGACAAGCAGCCAAGCCTAGAGATACAAAAAGACGTGGACGGTCTGAGCGATGGTTCATTCGACCCAACTCTGCAGCAGTCCAAAGAAGGCGAAACGATCACCTGGAAAGTCGCTGGTCGTAATGTCGGTGAAGGACCAGACAACGCCGCTGTGATCACGTCATGTGCACCACAGGGTACATCATATGTAGCCGACAGTACCGTAGTAACTGCAGGTGTTCAGTCAGGAACAATCGCTGAGAGTGGTGGCTGTTTCACATGGACGGGCCCGCTGCAGCCAGGTGAAAACGTATCCGTTGAGTTCCAAGTCGTACTAAACGACATCGAAACATGTGACCAGGCAGATGGCGCACAGGATGGTAAATGTACATGCATAGCGACAATACACTCTGAGGCGACAGAAACAACCGAGTCTAGTCCGGCAGACTCAGACACAGCTGCTGTTAACCAGCTACTCCCAAGTTTGTCGATCATTAAAAAAGTAGACGGAAGCGACGAAAACACGACGTTCAGCGACATCTCAGAGCAGATTATTCCTGACGGACGAACTGTGCTGTGGGAGATCGTAGCAAAGAACGATGGACGTGGTGACCTAGATAACGCGCGTGTCATAGACAACTATCCTGGAGGTGTGACTGTTACGGGTGTCAATGCATCTGTTGGATCAGCTACTACGGATGGCACAACTGTCATCTGGGACGGTGCTCTCAATAGCGATGATTCAGTAGTCATAACAGTAGAAAGCACCATAAACGACGTGGACGCGTTTAACACATGTGAAACTGCCGACGTTCCTGGCAACGAAAGTGGTGACGGCGTGTGTACGAACAGGGCATTTGTCGGAGAAGCAGAGGCTGGAACGAACGATGGATTGATCGGCGATACGAAGTTTGATGATGCAGAGGTATACGCAGTACTCACTCCGAGCCTCACAGTCAAGAAGTACGTTGATGGTGCTGATAGTGACGTGATCTACAGTGAC
Organism: Candidatus Saccharimonadia bacterium; assembly: GCA_938050265.1. Classification (GTDB taxonomy): domain Bacteria; phylum Patescibacteriota; class Saccharimonadia; order Saccharimonadales; family SZUA-47; genus CALLJT01. The sequence continues at coordinate 30,450 of CALLJT010000048.1, read as the reverse complement.
CAGAGCCCAGAGTTAGTTGAAGCGAACAACTCATTTGTATGGCGCGTGGAAGGCTGTAACGTCGGTGACGCTATTGAGCCTACAGCACGTATTGTCGACGTTGTGCCTGCTGGCGTGTCGCTTGACGATGCTGCGTCTGCAGTGCGCGTTGATGGCGTTGCAGGTAGTTCAGCGGTGAGCGTTGTAACCGACCCTGCTACAGGTCGCCCCGCTATAGCATGGAACGGCTCATTAGACGTGGGTGCATGTGTGACGATTGAGTACACCAGTACGATTGCCGATAGATCAGCATATGAAACCTGCCTCGGAGTAAGCACTGGCACAGGAACAGCCTGTGGAGTAGACGCATATATTGGTACTGCTACTGGTGACAACGCCGTGAGTGTTGACTTGCTGACTCGTTCAAGCGACCCAGCGTTTGTCGACATGGAATTTGTTGCAGTTCTCGGTATCGAAAAATTCGTAGACGGTAACGCCGACAGTACATTCGACACAGTTGTCGAACAGACTAGTTTGAACGAATCGTTTACTTGGAAAATAGTTGCCCAGAACACAGGTAGCGGCGACGAGCCAAATGCTCGGATAGTTGATGTGTTGCCAGCGAATATGGAATTGATTTCGACGAGTGCTGATCAGGTGTCAGTTACTCTCGACGGTGCGGCTACTGACGACGTGATAGTCGTACAGGACACCGGGACAACTGCGGTTGTCTGGAACGGATCGATGGACGCTGGATCAACGGTTGAAATGACATTCCAGGCACGACTCGTATCTGAGTCAATGCTCACAAGCTGTGTTTCAGAAACTGAAGGCGAACACTGCCGTAACACTGCTGAAATCGGCCGCAGAGACGTGCTGTCACCAGTAAGCGTTGTCGGTCAAACTGCCAGTGATACTGCTGATGTGTTCGCTACGCCAACTGGTACGCTCACAATCACGAAAGAAGTAGACGTCCATGGTGACGATTCATGGTCGGACCTAGAAACAGCAGAATTCGATACCTGGTTTAACTGGAGAATTAGCGTCAGTAATCAGGGTGACGGCACCATTACAAACGCTGCATTCCTTGACGTGTTCCCTGAAGGAGTTGTCGTGAATGACGTGACGACAGTGAGCGGTAATGGCGACGTAGAGCTTATAGCTGGCTCAGACAAGTTCCAGGCATTCTGGACTGTACCGACGTTCGCACCTGGTGAAACTGCTGAGTTTGTCGCAACTGCGAAGATAGTAGATATAGACTCGTTCAATGCCTGTGACACGGGGACTGTTGATGGCCAGCCTGACGGACTCTGTGCTAACAAAGCTTATGTCGGTACAGGAGCAAATGTAGAAGAGTTTCAAGACATCGACAGTGACGACGCGCAAGTGGACGTACAACGATATTCCGAACTCTACCTGAGTAAGCTCGCAGAGGGTAGCGATTCAGGCTCAGACTACAGTGACTTCGAAGAAGTATCTGTCGCCGGTGAAGTGTTCCAGTGGAAAGTAACGTTCGGTAACTCAGGAACCGCAGTCGCAGAAAACGTCCAGGTTGTTGACCCACTCCCAACAGGAGTTGTCTATACCGGACATACTGCTACGGCTGGCGAAGCTTCATACGACGAAACAACGAACCGAGTTACGTGGAACGGTTCAATCAACCCATCTGAAGAAGTATCGCTTACTATCGAAACACGGTTTGATAACGGACTACAGTTTATCGCGTGCGACGTCAGTGACGGCTCGGAAGATGCAAACTGTGTCAATACCGCACGTTTGACGCACGGTGACGATGTGCAGCTTGAGGATCCTGCAATCGTACTGAACACGAACATCAAACCTGATCTTGTAATTTCTAAGACTGTAGATGCAAACAATGACGCATCGTTCACAGAGATAGAAGACATATCTGCGAACGGTTCCGTCGTGACATGGCAGGTTGAAGTGTCCAACAGAGGCAACGGTCCCGCAACAAACATCGTCATGGTTGACAGAATTGAAAACGGGCTTGAATTTGTCCCTGACAGTATTCGTGAAGTCGCCGGAGATTCCGCTGGTGTTGCTCAGTACAACGACGGTGAAATCAACTGGGTTGGAGATCTCGGTCCAAACGAAATAGCCACGGTACAGTTCCAGACTCGCGTTGTGTCAGCAGTAGAGTTTACAGAATGTAACTTCTCAGACGGTGACGCGACTGACAACCAGTGTTCAAACAGTGCGGTACTATCGCTCGTAAAGGATGGTAATCCGATCGACGAAGACAGTGCGCACATTACGACATCGCTATCGACAGTCCTTGCCTATACTGGTTCGTCCCGTAACATATCCACGTTCATAGTGGGTGGAGCTATCGCGTTTGTAGCCGGGCTACTCATGGTTGGTGCGTATGCATCACGAGGCGGTAAGGGTGGCGACTCAGGCAGTGGTCCGATGAACACACACGTTCCTCAGATACTCATGCCTCAGTAACCAGTTTCCGATCGAAGTACGTTTAGTGCATAGAAAGTAGTACGCTCCCATATGAACTCACCTTCCTCAAACAAACCAGGGTACGCCGACCTTGTTCTGGAGGGAGGTGGCGTTAAAGGTATCGGTCTAGTCGGTGCAGTGTCGCGTTTACTCGAACAGGGATATGAATTCCGTAGGGTAGGTGGCACATCTGCTGGCGCGATTGTGGCGTCTTTGATCGCAGCTGGCATGCCGGCGGATCGCCTGTATAGGTTGATGTATGAAACGCCGTATGCGTCGTTTCGTGATAAAGGTTTCCTTGATAGACTTGGGCCGGTTGGCATAGGCGCATTGTCAATCTCTAACTTTTCCGGACACCTTGTCTAAACTTCTGGGGTCAAGATCGAGACCAGCGGCGTAAGCCGCTGGTGTTGTTTTTAGTGCAGTGTGTATTCTCCTTGTATTGTAGTAATGAATATAGAGCGCTAGTGCTTCATGCAGTGCCGCCAGGTCTTTGTGTTTGCTCGTTTTGCCGAACTCTTTCTTCAGGTTGCCGAACCAGCGCTCCATGAAGCCGTTCTGCCACGGACTAGATTTGTTTGAGCAGGACAGCTGTATTTCCATACGCTCACACAGGTCTCTGTGTTTGTAGCTGAGATACTCACTACCTTGATCGCTATGGAGTATGGCTGGGCTTGTATGTCTACTGAGTGCATCAAGCAAGGCGCTGTGGGTTAGCTCGCTGCTGTGGTTCGTACCGAGCCGCCAGCCAACGATCTCACGTGTCTTGAGACTCATCACTACTGCCAAATAGCAAAACGCATGATCGTGTTTGATGAACGTGTAGTCCTGTGCCCAGGCTTCAGCATCGATCATGCCTTTGTAGCTCATACCGTCCTGCGGACGGCTGTCGTCTTTGAAGCTGGCATAGTCATGCAGGATATTCTGCGGAGCAGATATCTCTGCCTGAGGGCTCCGAGGATACTTGTGCTTGGTTGCGGCAGTTGGGATGACTATACCGGCTTTGGTGCGTATTCTCCTGGTCTTGCCCTCACTCCAACCGAGATGAATGGCCAGCCTCGGTACGCCGTAGAATGGATGCTGTTCATGCACAGCTTGCAGCAGTGCTACTGCTGCTGCATCACGTTCTTTGAGTATGGTTGGTTTGTCGTAGAACGTGCTCTTGCAAACCTTCAGGACACGCCTGAAGTGGCTCCGCCACCCTGGGTCGACCTCTTGCTCCAGGATGGCTACTTTTTTGAGCGGTGCATCTCAGCTGTTGCTCTACCGAGCAACTTGTAGAGTTGTTCGTTCTCCTTACGGAGCTTATTAAGCTCCAGCACAAGGTTGCGGTTGCTGTCTACAACTCCTTCGCGGAGCCAGTAGTAGATGCTTTTAGTGGATACGCCGTATGCAGTGATTGCATCACTGACGCTCATGCCTTCATTGCGTATTTTGGTGATAATTTCTTGTTTTGTTTTTGGGTCAGTAGGGATTCCTTTTGGCATAAAAATACTCCTCAATAAAATTGGTGAAATAGTCTGTATCTAGAATAGACTACGTGTCCATTTTAGTTGGAGGGTGACACATCGCTGGTGTTCGAAAAAGGCGTGTATGAGGGCAAAGAACTGGAATCGTTCATTGCGCACATACTAGAGCAGTACGGCGTACGCACATGGGCCGACTTGCGCGTACATGAGTCGTGGTGCGACGACTACCCAGTTGAACAGCGCTATAAGCTTGTAGTGATTGCTGCTGATGTGACCAGGGGCCGTCTTGTTCGGCTGCCGTGGGATTATGCAGACTACGGGCTCGACCCGGATACACAGTCAGTAGCGCATGCTATCCGGGCGTCTGCAGCGATTCCATTTTACTTTGAGCCGGTACGGATGGGTAATTCGTATTTAGTTGACGGAGGCATGGTGGCTAATTTTCCGTTGGCTGTGCTGGACCAGACTGGTCGCAAACAGCCACGCTGGCCGACTATTGGTGTTAACCTGAGCGCACGTAGTGAAGACGCGCTTACACCAAATAACACAGGCAACCCTTACAACTATGCGAAAGCGTTGCTCGAAACAATTATCAACGCACGCGATCGGTTTTATGTCGACGACCCAGAAGTTATTGCCAGGACGATATTCGTCGACACGAGCGGTATCCGTGCGACAGATTTTGACTTGACGGATCTTGATAAACAAAAGCTGTACGACAACGGCTACGCAGCTACAGAAAAATTCCTTATATCTCATGCCTAGGGATTTTTAGTACAAACTTTCGCAGACACTGGGTAGTGGTCTGATACTCGTTCGTACACGCCACCCGTGTGAGTGCTTGATAGTCTCCACAAATTCTGGACATCGTGCATGCTCTGATTTATGGTCTGAGCGTAGTATCACAAGCCGCTGCGCTCATGACTTCACTTTATGAGGCGTGCTGCCGATAAACTCTTGGTCATTACCGTCAATGACTATTGCTGAATCATCCCTGAGTCCATAGACAGGGAAGTCTGTTCCTGATGCGTGTTCGTCCAGTATGTTTGCCCGGTTATTTGGGAAGTTGCCTGAGTCAAGGTGAGGCTTTATGGCTAGATCGACCAGGCTCATATACTCAGTTACTCCAAAGTCCTGGTCTTCTCCAAAGAACTTTGTGTAGGCTTCGGTGGATATTCGTTTGCCGATTACCATTGAGCCAGCACTACTGCCCACATACACTTTGTCTTCAAGTAGCTTTGGCAACAGCGAACTAAAACCTGATTTATTAAAAACGTACATAAGGTAGTCTGTGTTGCCACCAACTACAAAAATGACATCTTTACTGCGGATTCGTTTTTCAACTTCTTTGATAGACAAAGCGAGAAGATTGATAATATCCAGCTCAGTAGGAAAGTGCCTGGCAACACTGTTCATGTTATCTAACACCCATCGTTTGTCGCCCAGCTCAACAGCATACGCTTCGTTGATGATAGCTACAGTTATTTTATCCTGAGGCTTACCGACAAGCTTAATGCATGCATCTACCGTATTTTTTGTATGGAAGCCTTCGGAGCATAGTACTAGCTTCATGCTACGTAGTCCCATCCGGGCTGCCAGGATTTAGTTTTTCGCCAATCTGTATTGATTGCTTCTTCCCAATTCAGACCTTTCAGAATAACGTCGAGAGCAAGCTGAGGAGCTTGGTGGGCTACTATTGCGATGTGTTTTCCTTGCCATTCTTTCCTGAGGTGTTCTATGAAATTTGCGATTCGTTGCTCAACATCTTTATAGCTTTCACCATTCGGAAAAGGGTTATCAACAAAATCACTCATGTTCTCTTTAAAGTTGTTTGGTTCGCCATTTAGAGTGCCATAGTTGCACTCACGTAGTCTTTCGTCTTGGACTATTGTGTACGTGCCACCAAATCCAAGCTCGGCTGAGTCGATGGCTCTCTTCAGGTCGGAACAGAACACGACGTCGAATTGCTTGTCCGCGGCTTGCGTGCCTAGTTGTTTCGCTTGTTCCTTGCCAACTTCAGACAGCTCTCCAGGAAGCCAGCCTGTTGCTCGATGTGTTTCATTGTCGGTTGTTGTTCCGTGAACGAAATAGGTTATACTGACATTATTCACGGAGCATCTCCTCGATCGTATGCAGCAAGTAATCTGCAATAAACTCATGTCCATCATTGTTGGGGTGTAGTCCGTCTGGCAGGTAATCTTTGCCATCATCTAGTGCAGTCTTGAAGTTTTTGAACACGGGGATGAATGGAGTGTCTTCCGCTGCTGCCACTCGTTTCATTACATCTTCATATTGCTCGATTGCTGCATTTGTGTAATGAAAATCTCCCCAGAAGACTGGTGTTGTTTTCGATTCGTCGCAGGCGGGCAGTCCTACCAAAATCAGCTTTGAGCTAAGCGGCCGAGCAACCTTAATAATTTCATGAAGATTTTTTTCGTAGTCTTCGATAGGCACTCTCACACTTTGGTCTTCTGCTCGATTATCGGTCGACGAGTCGTTGATCCCGATTTGTATGATTACTATTGGTAGATTGCCATGCCGAGTCCTCGCAGTGGTTTCTGCTTCAAGTCTTTCAAGAATGTCGTTCGAATTATCAGCTGAAATACCCAGATTAAAGATGGTTGGCTCATCACGACCTTCCAGGTCAGAAGCCTGCAAGGTGTCAAAGTGCTTCCTGAGACGTTCTACCCAGCCACCATCAGTATCCCAATATCCCTGCGTAATACTATCCCCAAATACCAAAACCCTCATCGATGTAGCCACTCAACGATCTTGTCTTGGTACTCTTCCAGCTGCTCATCAGTAAAAGTGCTCCTACCCAGCCCATGGACGAAGCCTTTCGCCTCCCATGTCTCTGCGTTGAATGCCTCAGCTATTGGAGTGGTTGATGCCTTAGGGCAGTCTTCGTCAAGCTCATGTGTTAGTACGTATGTCTCGCCTTGGTATTTTGCTGCCCTTGCAAGTAATGGGTGTTTAACGAAGTTCTTTGGGTCAGCTCGGTATCCATGGCGTATCTCCGCTAATTCCATATCTTTCCATTTGGTATAGAAAGTGTCAGGACTGTAGATGGCTGGCGCTCTCAGAACAAGTTTTTCGGGTGAGCGATACTTAGTTAACTCTATGCCCATGAACCCACCGTAGCTAGTGCCCATGACGTTGATGGCTTTTTCTGGGTGATTATCTGCAAGCCAGTCATATGCAGTTACTACTTCTAGAAAGTTCTGAGCTGGAGATAGCTCTTGTAGATCGTATGGACTTTCACCGTGGCCTGTGTAGTCGATAACGAGGGCAGACGTGCCAGATTTCTCAACGATTGCTGATACGAGCTGTCGATAGTTGGATTTATTTGATGAGTACCCGACCAGTACAAGAAGTACATCGTTATTTTGTGTATCGCCGTCGTACCAATCGGCTGCAATTTCGTAGCCTTTGCAAGGGATTTGCAGTGACTGTATATCCATCTCATCCTCCGTAAGTTTAGTTGGTGTACGTTTGTATTCTACCATCTACATATTCCCTGTGTCTTAGGTTTTCATGAGTTTTGTCTTTCCGTTTGTCTCTTGTGTGACCGTAGTCCGTGGCAGCACGTCGGTGCGCAGGTGCGTACCTGGATAATTAAAAGTATTGTGCAAATAATTGATCGTGTGGAAGACTTACCAATCGTGAACACTTGCTATAGAATTGCGACAGTCGATGATGCGGATTTTGTCCTTTATCTTGTCGATAGAATTAGTGACGCTATGGATGCGAAGGCATCAAATCCAGAATATGTTCCGGTCGCAAGAGATAATATGCCTGGGCGATTAGACGCGTTTAGGCATTTCTTAGGTGCTCCTGGAAATTTTATACCAATTGGTGAGCGCAGCGGTACGACTGTGTCCATGGCAGCTGTGAGCGTCCGCAAAGATATGAGATATGGTCTGCCACGAGCGACACTGGATCACATTGCAGTTGATAAATCATACGAAGGTGCCGGTGAAGCTGAATCTACATTGCGAGAAGTAATTGAGGTGTGCAGAGAGAAGGGTGTCAATGACTTAAAATTGCCTCACGGTAACGACTTCCCGCATATGGGTAAACTGTATGAGAATATTGGAGGTATCGTTACGAGCACCGTCATGCGAATACCTATTAACGAGCGTTCCTAGTGAAGCAATAAATCACCTTTAAATCATCTCTTGGACTTCCAAATTCAAAACCCCTTGCGTGGGCTATGAATGTGGAGGACCAAGAGGGACTCGACCTACTATTGCACCTCTGAAAGCATAGCTTGCAAGGGAAATAGCTACTCCCCACCACTATTTCACCTTCGCCAACATAGTTGTCGAGGGAAATAGCTACTCGAAGTGTCACTGGCACTTCTCCCCACATGACACCAAGGTGTCCTGGATTTGAACTCAAACAACAATCTAAATAAAAACAGCCCCTTTGAGGGCTGACTTTATTTGGAGGGTCATCTGGGATTCGAACCCAGGACACTCGGCTTAAGAGGCCGATGCTCTAACCAACTGAGCTAATGACCCGTACATATTATTTTGAAGCAGTGCGCTGTATTATCTGGGAAATCTCCTTTGCTGTCAATGGCTGACGGGTTAGTGCGTCGGTGGACGGTGGTCTGTGGTTGATGCAGCTGCGACGTCTGTGGTCATTGACGGTGCGCGGGCAGATACGGACGCCGTACGCTGCTGGTAGCCCCATCCTTGCATTGTCCCCCTGAGTGCTTTCAAAATAGCTACGATAGTCGCGTACGACAGTATGAGGTTGAACACTATCAGGAAGTACGGGATTGTGATGACTGCTTTCATACGAGACGTGTCGCCGATGTCTGTTTTACGGATGATCACAGTCAGTGCCATGATCAGCTGACTTGCGAGCAGTACGAAGCCGAAAAACAACATTGTTTTGAACGACACAAATGAGTATTCAAACGGCAATGTAACCGTCCATGGTCCTATGTAGCTTGCAGCAACGTAGATCGTGTACAGCGTGACGACTGGCGTGATCAGGCTCTGGATAAAGCCGATAATGACGAGTGGCATGATGATGATCCCCACATTGCCATATGTCCGGTTGAACAGTCCACGGATATGCTTGCTGATAACCTGGAGGTTGCCCAGCTGCCACCGAATACGCTGTTTGATGAGCATGTTGTAGGTGCTCGGTGCTTCGGTCCACGACAAGACATCGTGTCGGTAGGTGACTCCGTAGTTATTCTGGTGTAAGCGGTATGTTGCATCGGTGTCCTCGGCAAGTGTGTCTTGTGTGTATCCACCGCTTTTGCTGAGTGCCGTCATGCTCCATATGCCGGTCGCTCCCGGGACGACAGATACACTGGTTGTTGCGTGCTGTGCTGCCTTCAAGAACATGTGTGCTACGCCGTACTCAAGCGCCTGTGACCGGGTCAAAAACGAGTGTGCGTTACCAACGACAACGCGCCCTGCAGACGCGCCAAGTTCAGGTGTGCTGACGGCTTCATCTTTGAACCGCTCCAGTGCAAACTCGTCAAATATCGTATCTGCATCACAGAACACAACCCACTCGTTCGTGTTGTATTCAAGCGCAGCTTCAAGCGCTTTTGCCTTGCCACCGTTTGGTCGGTCGAGGAACGTGATTTTTGGATATTTTTTGACATAGTCCGAAATGACTTCAGCGGTACTATCTTTAGACCCATCGTTCACGATAATCAGCTCGAAGTTTTTGTAGGTACTCATCAGCAGGGCTTCAATAGTTTTGCCAATGACAGATTCTTCGTTGTAACAGGCGATTATCACGGATAGTTTGGGGTTCTGTTCGATGTGTTTAGGGATGTGCCGAATGGAGTATTTGTTCACGAGTTTACGATGGTTATAGAGCCATGTGCCGATGAGCGTCCAGCCTATCGTCGCCAGTGACGTACTCAGTACTATCAGGCCAACGATGACCATAGCTCGTAAAAACGCGTTTTTCACAAACAGTGCAGAAAACGCGCTTGGGTCGGTTGCGCCTTTGTCTTCGATTTTATCGAGTGAGCTGACGGCTACGATTTCGTAGTTTTGTTTCTGTAGGAAATCAAGAATTACCGGGAGTGCTTTAAGTGTGTTTTCTGGAGTTTTACTGCTCGCGTCATGGAATAGTAGCTGGGTTCGGCCGTCTTCTGGGCTAGCGGCTAAGTCGTTTTTGACTTTGTCTATGACATCTTGAGCGCTGGCAAGCTGCCAGTCTTTGCTGTCGATGTCGTATTCACTTGATTTGAGCCCGAGGCTGTTGAGTTGAGACAGGAGTGTTATTCCTCGCTCGGTTGCCGCAGGGTAGCTGGCACCAAACGGCTGTCTGTAGTAGCGAACTTTCTGACCTGTGACGCGTTCAATGATTTCGGTCGTTGATTCTATCTGTGTATATACACTGTCGTCTGTCAGCTGAGTGACGTACGGGTGGGTATACGTGTGGTTTTCTACTTGGTGGCCACGGGCTACGATTTCTTTTGTGATTTCTGGGAACTGTTCAACTTTTTCACCAAGCAAGAAGAACGTGCCTTTTGCACCGTATTCGTCAAGTATGTCGAGCACCTGTCTGGTGTATACGGGGTGTGGCCCATCGTCAAATGTGATCGCTACTTTTTTGCCTGACTGACCAGACCTGCGGATTTCAGGCAGGGTGTCCAGATACTCTTGTGTACTATCGGTCACGTATCCTTCGGCGTCGTAGGTATATGTGCGCTTTCCTTGCGAGCCTTCTGACACAAGTCGAGTTATTTCCCCGGTTCCTGTGTAGGTTGCTTGTAGAACGCTCTTCGTCGGCTCAGGTGCTCGCACGCTTCGGTCATCGATAGCTGGCATGACTGACCAGATAGAGTACTCTTCGAACCCAGGGTGACTAACAGCAAGCTGCTGCTCACCAAACAGACGCTGAGTATTCTCAGCAATGGCGTGTGCGTAGTTGTAGGAGGTGACTGCGTCGCGCACTACAGTTACATCTTGGTTCTGGAGAGACACTGGTTCGCTCTCTACCGCTATGGTGAGTGGTACGTTGAGTGCGCGGTCATACCGTGTACCGACAAGTCCTTCGTCTATCTCACTGTAGGGTACCGGTACGTTTGGTTGACCCTCTACGGTTGTAGTAGAAAGCGTCGGTGCTTCGTAGACAATCGTTCCACCGTAAGTTCGGAACGCAGTAAACGATGCATCAACTTGCTCGGTCATCGGTACGTCGTAGTCGTAGTCGAGATACACAAGGTCAGTTTCTGTGGTTAGTTCAAGAGATGTGTTCGTTAGGTCAGTGGTGTAGAACTTTATGCCGAGTTTGATGTCAGCATTATTTGCGGCTAGGTGTGCACGTGACACAAGTCCTTTGTAGGCGTTAAGTTGATTTACCGAGAAGTCGCTGATATCGAAATCCAGTAGGATACCGTCGGCGGCTGTAGCAGCTGCGTCTGACGCGACGATTTCTAGGCGTTTTTGCGTGAGTCGTTTGATAATGCTGTCAATATTCTCAGTAGAAGGAGTCCTGCCTGTCTGGACACCCGAAGCGTAATAGTCGTGTGCACCAACTGTGTAGTACAGGTCGTACTGAGTGCTCATGGCGTCAGAAAGAGTGTCGACGTTTTCGAGTGCGGGTTCATAACTGGACGGCGTATCTATCCGTGCCGGTGTCACGTGGTATTTCGGGACAATTAACGTATCAAGTGTACTCATTTGGTCTGCGAGGACGTTGTATGAGCTCGCTGAAGTGGACGTGTACAGCAGGGCCCCTCGCGGGTCTTGGTTGAGTGCCAATGACTGTGTTTTGTCGCCGTTTGTCGCTGCGTACAGCGTGATAATGTGGTACGCGGTAAACGCCGTCAGGAACACAAGGAAGCTCACGAATATAGAAAGCAGAAAATTCACAAATAGCTTGCGTTTACCTGATTCGTCATAAAATATGGGTTTATCCATGGTATTTCGTTGATCCACCTTGTGTATGTGTGTATATAACTTGTCGCTTCTTTTCAGCGGCTACTGTCCCCGCATAGCTTTAGACGAGCAGCGAGCGCTATCCGTCACATGCGCCTCCGTGACCTCCCAAAAAAAGGGGCTTAGGAAGTGTTTATTGTATAACAAAATATGATAAAAAGCAAGTATAGAGTGTAATAATCTTGGGAACTGTGACATACAAGGAGGTGATGTTCAGTAAAACTGGTGCGCCCGCAGGGACTCGAACCCCGAATGTTGGTTCCGAAGACCAAAGTGATATCCATTTCACCACAGGCGCGTGGTTATGTATGTCTCAATTCTTGCATAGTTTAACACACGCTCAAATACAATGATACAATACGTCTCTGATGACCACTACAACCTACTCTATTACTATGGTATCTGCAGCCTACAGCGTGTCGGCTCAACAGTCTCTCTGCACGGGGGTGTTTAGTGAGTAAACAACGATCACTGAACGGACGCGAAGTTGCAGAGTATATTAAAGAACGCCAAGTTAAAGCAGTGCGTGGGCTGCGTCAGCAGTGGGGTGTCGTGCCAAAACTGGCGATCGTACGGACCAACCCTGACCCGGTTGTCGACAGCTACATGCGCATAAAGCAGAACTATGCAGCCGATATAACGGCTGAAGTCGACGTTCATTCTGTTGACCAGGATCAGGCACTCAGCCTCATAGAACAGCTTAATACCGATGATTCAGTGACTGGTATTATCGTGCAGATACCGCTGCCAGATGCAACTCAGACGACTCAAGTATTGAACGCTGTTGCCCCTCATAAAGACGTGGACGGCTTATCTCAGGACAGCCCATTTGACCCGCCGACACCACTGGCTGTCAACTGGCTGCTCGGTGCATATAACATTGATCTCAGTAACGCTTCAATTGTCGTCGTCGGGCAGGGGAGACTTGTTGGTGCGCCCCTGACGCGCATGTGGCAGGACTCAGGTTATAGCGTCGTCGCAGTCGACAGGCAAACAACGAACATGCCTACAGCACTTCAGTCCGCAGACGTCATTGTCACTGCGACGGGTGTGCCGGGACTCATAACTGCCGACATGCTCAAAGACGGCAAACTAACCATAGTCGACGCAGGTGTCGCTACGGATGCAGGTGGGCTTGTTGGGGATGTGGCGTCGGATGTACGCGAGCGTGAACTGCTCACCATTACACCACAAAAAGGCGGTGTCGGCCCTTTGACGGTAGCCGCTCTTTTCGAAAACCTTATCACCGCCACTCGCCAATCCCTCTCAGCAGACAAGTATAGCTAAAGTAAAACAAAATGGGTGCCTTTTTTGGCATGTCCTGAGCACGCAAGAAAAGCTGTTTCCTTACGTGAAGCATCCGCCAGCTGGCGGATAGTGATCGAGAGAACAGTTTTTATTGCTGTTCAGGCTTGGTCAAAAATACTTATTTTGTTTTTCTTTGGCTATAACTACCCAAGGGCCTGGCCCTTGGGTACTTGGGTGGTTGGCTGTGTATGTTGGTGGTGGGGTCAGATGTTCGGGAGGGCGAGGACGGCCTGCTGGAACAGGCTGCCTTTTTCTTCGAAGCTTCTCCAGAGAGATCCAACAGGTGCCGCAGTCGACAGCAAGCAGATACTGCCAGATGGCGTGTGTTCGTGTGCCCATTTGACCGCTTCGTCCATGTCGGTTGCCTGGAATGTGTCTGGTGTGTAGTTTTCTGGCAGGAGACGCTCGATCATGCGGCCGTTTTCTGGGAAGAACACGAGCTTTGGTATGCCGATTCGGTACAGTAGTCCGGTCAGCTCGGTATAGTCGTAGTCCGCAGTGCCGCCGCCTATCATCACGCAGCCTACTGGCCCATGGTTGTGAATCAGTGCTTTTATACCAGCTATGGTGGCGTTCGGGCTCGCGCCAATGGCGTCGTCGATGTAGGTAATGCCTTTGACCGTGCGGACGGGCTGTAGGCGATGCCTGACTGGTTCAAAGTTCGCGTATGCCTGGAGGCATGTTGCGCCGTTGACACCAAACAGATTGGCGGTTGCTTTTGCCATGAGGTAGTTCGTTTTGTTGTGTTCGCCGATGAGTTTGCCTTTGCTCATGTCGACAGTTTCGTTTGGATCGATCGGGACCTGTCGAGACTTGGACTCGGCGAGCCAGTGCAGAACGACTTCGTCTTTCGGGCTGTACACGACCGCTTGTTGGTTGTCCATCGCTCGCATTATATTGTGCTTTGATTCCCAGTAGGCTTCAACTGTGCCGTGGTAGTCGAGGTGGTCACGGCGTAGATTGACGATTACCGCGATATCCGGAGTCAGTTCGAGTTCAACCAGTTGGAAGCTCGTCAGCTCTACAATCATGATGGTTTCGTGTGTTGTGTCGGTGAGGTTGTCGAGCATGGGCTTGCCCACACCCTCGCAGAGTCGTGCGTCCATGCCAGCTGTCTTTAGGATGTGTGCGATAAGGCTTGACGTCGTTGATTTGCCCACGGTGCCAGTTATCCCGACGCTTTTGACGCCAAGCTGACGGAGACAATCGAAAAATATTCGCACGACTGTCGTATACGACGTACTCATCGTGTGGCCGGGTATCTCTGGTCCTTTTACGACTACTGTAGAAGCGCTCTTGTCGCCGTCGATGTATTCGTTGAGCGAAGTCTTCCAGTGAGGGTCGTTGGTAGGATCAATAGCTTTAAACGACGTCACGCCAAGCTGCTCAGTCGCAAATGCTTGAAAACTAGACCGTTCTCGGCTCTCGCCAACATACACAACAGTTTTTCCTGCGAAATAAGGTATATCAAAATTCATAGTGCTTATGTATTATTCTAGCGTATTGCTCAGTGTGTGTATAGAGGTGGTGTTATGTATTGTTTCAGGGGCTATAGTTGTTCAACAGCGGTGATGAATTGGTTGCCACGGTCTTTATAGTCGTCGAATATGCCGAAGCTTGACGTTCCTGCTGACAACAGGACTGCGCTGCCGGGAGCTGCAGCTTGGGCGGCGATGTCGACTATTTCAGGCATAGTCCAGTTGTTGTAGTCTGGCTTGCTGTGCGTTGTGGCTGGAGCGTGCGCTGCGGCGAGCTGGTCGACGATAGTGTTTCCGATCGGACCTATGCCGATTACGGTTGTTATGTCGTCTGCGCACAACCTGTCGATCATCGTACTCATGTCGTTGCCTTTGTCGTGGCCGCCAACGATCATTACTTTGGGCTGAGCTAACGCGTCCATCGCAACCACTGCCGTGTCAGGCGTTGTTCCGAACGAGTCGTCATAGTAGTGGACGTTTTCGAAAGTACGTACAAGCTGCAGCCTATGTTCGAGCCCCGTAAACGACTGCACAGCACTACGGACCGCGTCTACGTCCTGAATAATGTGCCACGCAGCAGTCACCGCTGCACAGATGTTTTGATGGTTATGATCGCCTCTGAGGCCAAAGTCTTTTGTCGGCATGACGTCTGTGCTGCCTACAACGAGCGACTTGTTGTCTATGTGCGCTCCAGGTGCCTGGGCATACGGTATGTGCGTACCGGGGCTCGCCGCCACGTTGGCAGTCGAGTAAGTGTCGTTGGGGTAGTAGACTGCGATGTCGGCTTGTGTCTGATGTGCGAAAATGTTGCGCTTCGCTGCGACGTAGTCCTCCATCGTATGGTGCCACTCCGCTATGTGCTCAGGTAGCATCATTAGATGTACCGCGATATGCGGCGAATACGGAAACCGATATAGCTGGAAGTTGGAGAGCTCCAGAACAATCCAGTCGTCTGAACTGATGTCGGGGAGCATATCCAGCGCTGCTGTGCCTATGTTGCCGCCGAGGTGTACTGTTTTACCGGCTGTACGCAGGATAGACGTGAGTAGAGAGCTGGTGGTTCCTTTGCCTTTTGTGCCGGTTACACCGACAATGTTGCGTGTCGGGCAGTGTTCGAAAAACAGCTGGGTGTTGGTGGTGGTTTTTCTCCAGAGTGGGTGGTCCGCTGGGAACGCTTTTTCGAGTGTTTTTTTTGCAGTTGGTGTGACGACGACACTGTCACATGTGTCGATGCCTTTTAGGTACGCTAGATCGGTCACATTCGCTGTGAGTCCGGGGTCACGGGTAGCAGTGTTTGCTTGGATCGTTATATTGTCACCATCTGGGAAGTCTTTTTTTGGCTCTTCGCTGACAATGAGAAACTCATGTTCATCACCAAAAAAGCGATATGCACTCTGTGTCTCGAGTCCCCAGCCGATAAGCGCTATTTTCATGTACGAACTCTGTTACGATTCTGGTTCTTTGAGGGTTTTCTGGATTAGTTCAGCGACCTGGCGTGGGGTCATGTCAGCTTTGAGTATGTATGCTTCGACGTTGAGAGTTTTGACGACGTCAGGTACTTCTGACTCGCCCATGTTTGTGAGTATGATAACTTTTATGTCGCGGCCCCAGTCGGTTGCACGTAGTTTGGTGAGCATTTCGTCACCAGTCATTTCTGGCATCATGATGTCGAGTAGGATAATGTCTGGTCGCATATGCTCACAGAGTTGCAGGCCAAATACGCCGTTGTTAGCAGTTTCGACTTCCCAGTCGAGTGCCTCGAATTTCATGCGGTACATTTGGGCTATAGCGATGTCGTCTTCAATAACAGCAATTTTAGGCATAATCATAGTGTACGCTCACCGCACTCAACCACGCAAGCTACAATACTACACTTGCATAGTGATCTATATCACAGTTTTTCTGCAGTCATCAGGCGCTAACTGTGCCTTGGAGTGCGTAGATCGCGTCCATGATTGCGTCAGGGTTCGACCGATCCAGTTCGTCTGGTGCATCTGCAAACGTCACAGAAACTTCTGGCCTCGACAGCAGCTTGGTCCGTGGCTCCCAGTCGATATGTACGAGTATGAGCCGCGCATCGGGGAGCTGCGCAAGTGTTTTGCTGATACCGGAATAGGCTGGTTGTCGATCGGCAGGTTTGGTGCGTTTGCCTTCAGGGAATATGAACGACACATAGCCACGTTTGGCGTACTCAACAGCAGCTTCGGTACCAGTTAATCCAGGGCCATGTGACGGATAGCAGCCGGTTGAGTACATCCAGAATTTAAACTTCGGATTGTTGTAGTATTTGTGCCATGACATGAACTTGGTCGGCGACAGTCTGTAGAGGTTCATGAACGATAGGGATGCATACATAGTTGGAGCATCCATGAGGGATTGATGGTTCGCAGCGATTACTATAGGATGCGTAGATTGTAAGTTGTTTAGTCGCACGGAATAAGTGGGTGTGCGAGCTATTCTGAGCCAGGCTTTAACAAGCCGCACTGTGAGTATGCTGCACCAGCGGATGTAAAACCAATCGAATTTAGAGTGCCGTTCCATAACATGTTCAGGGTAGCTCATTATGCGAGTATCTCCAACGTGATATATCTCATGCCGTTTCCAGCAGGTTTTCATTGAAGTATATTTTATCACAAAAATGAAATATATACAATATTGTGTTGAAAAATGTGCACTCTTATGCTATAGTAATTTTGTAATTAAGTATTCAAATCATTAGAAAAATTGCACTTTAAGCAAAAAAAGATCCACAATACACAGAGAGGCCGTAAAGAAAACATATGTCATTTTCACTCAAGGTTGCATTTCGCAAGCCACGCAAGCACAGCACAGGCGCGACAGTTGTAGAAGTTAAGTATGATGATGAACACGAACATAGCAATCCGGACATTAGAAAATCAGTTACAGAAGAAATACACACAAAACTGATTCCTTCTATCGAAGAGTACAAGCGTACTCGAGGGGATGACTATAAGCACGCAGAAGACAATCACGTCTCAGATGGACTCTTTGCTCAGTCGGATGTCCTTGAGAAGTGGCGCTCGCTTATGCCGACTGCTGAAGCACTCTATCCGTTGCAAAAGCCACATAAGAAAAAACTAGCTGATGGTACACCTTTTGATGAGGTCGCGGAGAGATATTTCCCGCACGCACTGGACGGTGTGGGGCTTCGTAGTCGCGCAGCGATAATGTCTCATGTTATGTTTGAGCATTTTAAGGACGTTGCTTCATCAGCCGAGAGCCCGATTAAGTGGGCGAGTCTTGCAAGCGGGGCAGCGATACCTATTTTTGATGCAGCCTCAGAGCTTATTCATCAAGGAAAGACCATCAAAATGACTCTTGCGGATATTGATCCGAAAGCCCTCGAGTTCGCAAGGAAACTTGCACGTTCTGAGTATGGGGTGGATGCTTCAATAAAAACCATGAAGCTAAATATACTGAGGCTTGAGAAACTCAAGAAAAAAATCGGTATTGAGTCACAGGATGCGATTGATATACTTGGGTTTTTCGAGTATATTCCAGCCACTCCATGGCCATATCGGAAGTATAAAATCAAAAAAATGATGCCTGGTGCAATAGAATTCTTGAATACGTCTTATTCCTTGCTGAAGCCGGGTGGCCTACTGGTGCTGGGTAACATGCGAGAATCTCACCCGCAGCTTGCATTTACAACGCAAATAGTTAGGTGGCCGTACATTCGTCCTAGGAGTTTAGAAAAGGTTATGGATATAATAGTAGCTGCAGGCATTAGTCCTGAACATGTAACACTTTATCAGGCAGGGGATAATGTATACACAGTTGCTGCCATTACGAAACCGACCGAATAGCCTCAAGAGGTGCAGATAGGTGCACTTCGCTATACCTTTTTTAGTATTTACTGCTTTATTGAATCTTGGACTTGGCCTGTTCGTGTATCTTTCGAATCCCAAGGAGTTGTCAAGTAGGGCTTTCGCTGTCTTGACTGCGTCAATATCATCTTGGTGTGTCGGCATAATAATTTTCTATAGTGTGGGTACGGTTGACGTACAAGCCTCAGCAGTGAAGAGCTACTACATATCAGCTATGACCATGAATGCGTCTTTGTTGGTTTTTGTTGGTGCGTTTCTAGGGCTGCCGAAGGGAGTGCTTTATGTATACTTTCCAGTTTTTTCATGGCTGGCTTTTTTAGTCCCCCTCATCTTTACGGAGGATTTTTTATTTACGATCGGTAAGCCGCTCGGGCACGGCTCGACGGTTAATCTGAAGAGCCACTCATACTTACTCTATACATTCCTCATCCTGAGTTACTATGTGGTTGCTCTTTTCTTGCTGTACACGAACCGTAACAAACAGGGCGAGCGACGAAAGCGTCAGATAACTTCAATACTCCTTGGTCTTGTTACTGCTGGTGCTTTTGCTACATATTTTAATTTATATTTACCTTGGATTAATGTCTATGGGTACACTTGGTCTGGGCCATTATTTACAATAATATTTGTATTTTTTATTGCTTACGCGATGCTCAAGCACAAACTTTTCGACATTCGAGCAGTAGTAGCGCGTACGTTTGCATATGTGTTGGCCATCAGTTTGTTGATAGTATTCTACGCAGGGTTTACGTACATTTTGCAGTTTGTCGCCAGCGATAGTATGAGTCTATCTGTCTCGCAGTTACTGCTGAATATGACTCTAACGATACCGCTTGTCCTGTTGTATCCATATGCGAAGAAGCGGTTTGATCGGGTTACCAATAGTATCTTTTATAGGGATGCGTATGATCCGCAGCAGTTTTTGGATGATCTAAACAACGTGCTGGTTGCCAACATCGACACCGAGGAGCTGCTGAAAAAAAGCTGCAAGCTGATCGAGAAAGACATCAAATCAGAATTTGTGAGCTTTTTCCTGCTCGATACGTCGTACTACGACAGTAGGATGGTCGGCGACTATGGGAGTAATCTATCCGATGACGATGCCAATGAACTACATACACTGTTGCCGAAAATCCACAGAAAAGTCATCTATACGCTGCAAGATGCAGAGACTCCACAGGAGCGGCGAGTTATCGAGATCCTACGTGCACGAGGGATAAGTATTCTCGTGCGTGTCGTCAATAGCGTAGACATCGAGGTGGACGGTATTGGGTATCTGCTGCTCGGGCAGAAGCGAAGCGGCAACCCGTACACGACTGACGATGTTCGCATACTGGACATAGTGGGCAGTGAGCTCGAGCTAGCCGTTGAAAACGCGCTGCGGTTTGAGGAAATTCAGCAGTTCAACGTGACACTCCAGAACCGTATAGACAACGCGACGTCTGACCTGCAGAAAAGCAACAAGAAGCTCAAGGCTCTCGATGAGGCGAAAGACGAGTTTATATCTATGGCGAGCCATCAGTTG
Organism: Candidatus Saccharimonadia bacterium; assembly: GCA_938050265.1. Lineage (GTDB taxonomy): Bacteria > Patescibacteriota > Saccharimonadia > Saccharimonadales > SZUA-47 > CALLJT01. The sequence goes on along the minus strand of CALLJT010000048.1, from coordinate 10,446 downwards.
CGCACGCCACTGACGAGTGTAAAAGGGTATGTCAGTATGGTCGCAGATGGTGACGTGGGTGAGGTAAACGACAAGCAAAAAGAGATGCTAGAACAAGCAATGTTTAGTTCGCAGCAGATGGTAAACTTGATCGCCGATTTACTGAATGTATCTCGCTTGCGGACAGGTAAATTCGTCATAGACAAGCAGCCAGCACTGTTGCCAGATATAGTCCAGACTGAGATCAACCAGATACGCACAGGTGCGAGTGCAAAAGACATCACGCTGCGCTATGTCCAGCCGTCTGGGTTTCCGGAACTGCAGCTTGACGAGACAAAAATCCGCCAAGTGATTATGAACTTTGTAGACAACGCAATTTACTATACTCCCCCAGGAGGGGTTATCACGGTCGTGCTGATAGAGAAGAGTCGCACTGTGGAATTCTCCGTCGTGGACAGTGGCATAGGCGTGCCGAAAGAACAGCAGCATCATTTGTTCACTAAGTTTTATCGTGCAGACAACGCGAAAAAAACCCGCCCAGATGGTACCGGGCTCGGATTATTTATGGCCAAGAAAGTCATCATAGGCCACGGCGGTTCTATCATATTCAAATCAGTCGAAGGCACAGGCAGCACATTCGGCTTCAGCCTCCCGAAAGACGACAGTAGTAGCGCAACTGACGATTAGTAGGTTTCGTATGAGTGTCGTTGCAGCTGTGAGTGATCCGTGGTACGTTAGTAGTGTTGACTACAAAGCCATCTGACTGACCGCTTTTCAACATAAAAACAACGTGCATCGAGAGTTTCTGCACACCTGTGCGTCTCGATGCCTACAAAAATAGATACCAGTAAAGGCCCTTTTTTAATAGGTAGTAGTGGCTTGATGCCATTGTTCCAAACAGGGTCTGTTTGTCGTGTACAGAAAAACCCATTCTCGTCAGAGAATGGGTTTTCTATCGTAGGGGTGCGTACTAGTTCGATGCTGGCAAGAGCACAGCGTCTATGACATGCACGATGCCGTTGTCTGTCATGACATCTGCAATCGCTACGGTTGAGTCGTTGATACGTACGCCGTTTTCATCGACACTGACCATGAGTTCTTGGCCGAGTACAGTTGTGATGACTTGTCCGTCATATAGATCACTCGCTGCAACTTCTCCAGCTACTACATGGTAGGTGAGGATGTCGGTGAGTGCTTGTTTGTTTTCTGGCATCAGGAGTGATGCAAGCGTGTCCTGGTCAACTGCTGCAAATGCGTCGTTTGTCGGAGCAAACACGGTGAACGGTCCTTCGCTGCTGAGCGTTTCTACTAGGTCAGCTGCGGTGACTGCTGCAACAAGAGTGGACAATGCGTCTGTTGCGACTGCTGCATCAACGATTGTGTTGGACTGAGCCTCTTCGTTGAGCATGTTCATGTTGACCGTGTGATCGCACATTGCAGTCTGACCTGTTTCGTGGTGAGACGCTGTGACGATGAACTGTACGGGGTCACCGTTCCATGTCGTGTAGCTCCAGGTTGCACCGTATACCGGCTGATCGACTGCTCCCATCGCGTCTGTTGCGACAACCCAGTCGTACGATACGTTGTTGTCCATGTTTGTCTGCACATGCATACGCACGTTGGTATGAAGACTGACGTGTTCACCGTCTGCGATCATTTGACTTGGGTGGTTCGCATTACTTGCCGCAATCGAACAGGTCAGCGGTGAGTCTGAATGCATGTCCATCGCTTGTGCAGAGCCACTCGCGCCTGGTGCAATCATCATTCCCGCTGTTGCAAGTGCTGATAATGATAGTAGTTTTTTGTACATGTGTTAGTTCCCCTCGTTTGTTTAATGTAATTGCTACTATAACGGTGCTGTTGTATAGCCAGTGTATGGGCGCCATAAAGAAACTGTATGTTTCGTGGGTCAGGGTATACGCAGTCTATACAGCCGGACTGATACAATCGATTTATGTCTATGAAAATACTCGTCGTCGAAGACAACCAGGATATGCGGAACGGTCTGGTGCAGTTCCTCAGCCACCAAGGCTTTGCTGTGAGTGGTGTGGCTAACTGCGAAGACGGGATCGATGCAGTCGACGAAAATACATACGATGCTGCCATTATAGATATCAACCTCCCAGGCAAAAGTGGCTTTAGCCTCATAGAGTACATACGCGACCAGGGGTATAAGTTCCCGATGATAGCCATGACGGCTCGTGACGGAGTCGAGGACAAAGTTAAAGGCTTTGAACTTGGGCTGACTGATTACATTGTGAAGCCGTTTGACCATAAAGAGCTGCTCGCTCGTCTGAATGCGCATCTCAAAGTGTTTGACGATCGCCGTAGTGACGTCATCAAAACACGCAACTACATGCTTAATCCAGAGGGTTTTGAATTTCAGAAACAAGGTACAGTGATTGAGCTGACGCAGATTGAAATGCGCATCATGCAGGCTTTGATGCGCAGTCACCGTAGCCTCGTCTCACTTGACGACCTTATCGATTTCGCGTGGGGAGAAAGTCCTGATATGACACGCCCACCTGTCCGCATACACATAGCTAATCTGCGCAAAAAAATCGGTGACACCGACTACCGGACGATTCGCACCATACCGGGGACTGGATATATATTTAACGACTCTGATAGTGTCGGTAAGAAAGGCAACTGAGTATGCGTATAACGGATCAATTGCAGTCAGTTTCTCGGCGATTCATTGTGCTTATAGTCGGCTTGAGCGTTGTGTCGGTAGTGGCCCTTGCAGCTGTGCTGTATCAAACCAGCGCAGTGCGTTTCGGTGGTGCAGTCACCTCGGAGCAGCTACGAGAGGTAATACAGCAGGACGAAGCTGTAGTGCAATACCTAGAAGACGAAAAAGAATTCGAAGCGCACTTCGTCACGATTGCCAGTCTGGTTAAGCAGGACCAACAGAAGGCCCTCGGTAGGGCGGTACTGTACACCGCTGTGCCGGTGATCGTAGGTGCAGCAGTCGTTGGGTTTTTTGTCGCCCGACACCTGTTGAAGCCAGTCCAGGAATCATACGAGTCTCAGGAGCGTTTCATGCAGGACGCAGCGCATGAGCTGCGCAACCCCCTTGCAGCGATGAGCCTGGCGATCGAAAACGCAGATGTACCATCGGCGGACACAGATTTCCTACGGACAATGCGCCGGCAGTCTAAAAGGCTGATTCGTATTAACGAAGATCTGCTATACCTTGAGCGCCTCGGGGTTCGGACTGGTAGCGCAGCCACAAACATTTCTGACTTGCTAGAAGACATCTTAGAAGACCTCCAGCCGACGATCGCCGACAAAAGCCTGGTGCTGAAGTCTGACATACAGTCAGGCGTCCATATCAACATTGCGGCGAAAGATTTTATCAAACTGAGTAGGAATATCATCGAAAACGCTATCAAATACACTGAGCAGTCTAAGCAGGTATATGTGAAACTCCACCAGGACAAGAAAACCACCCTAACCGTAGTAGACGAAGGCATCGGCATCCCTAAAGAAGATCTGCGTCACATCGGTGAGCGGTTCTACAGATCAAAAAACGTCGGAGATATAGATGGAACAGGCCTCGGGATAGCCATCGTCAAAAAAGTCCTCAAGACGTACGGCGGCACGTTGTCAATACGTAGCTCAGCCGGCACTGGCACGACGGCAACGGTAGTTCTGTAGCGCCCACAGGTGTTGCTTGTGCTTAAGATACTTAATTTTAGCGGTTGTCAAATCCAGACCTGACACAGTAAAATAGGACGCAGTATGGTATACGGGGTAAAAAACTTTACAGGTTACGTGGCGTTGGTGATTGCAGGCGTCGTCTTGCTGTTTGCTGGTAGTTTCGCGCTGAACAACGCGAGCGCAGTTGAAGAAGCACAGCAGGAGTCGCAGCAGAATTCTCAACAGGAACCATCGTCAGAGGCAACAGAAGACACTGCAGGCACTGTCCGGATAGACAGCTGGGGGTCTGTAGTCGACCTATTTGTTCTACTCGGTCAATGGGTGAGTGGCGATAATAGCGCAGAAGCAGGTGGGCGGAGTATTGCCGATATCTTTAACTTTAATATCACGCTACAGTTTCTGCGATCGACCGACGAACCAGTTGCCCAAGAAGACACATCAGACGAAGCGGTAGAAGAGGCACCTGTTGAAGAGCCACAAGAAGTCCAAGCATCAGGAGGTTTCTATGTGTCCGGCAGTCAGATTATCGCCCCAGATGGATCAGTATTCTACCCAATTGGGGTGAATGTAAATGGCCCAGAATCATGGAATAATTCGTACGAAAGCCTCCGTACAGTTGGCCATGCCAAAGATGCAAAGCGGTGGGGATTTAACACGGTACGATTGACTATGTGTCTTGGGCAAGGCGACAGAAACGGTGGTGACTATCCAGACGACGTACTTGAAGACATCGTGGACGAATATACTGCAGAAAACATCGTAGTCATGCTCGAAGGTCGGTACGACTGCTGGAGTGCGGGTGCGCCACCGAGCGCGGATCAGTACGTTGCAGTCAGGGACGAATTTATGTCTCGAGCCCGCCAGTACGCAGACAATCCGTACGTATGGTTTAACCTGTTTAACGAACCAACTCGTCAGGCAAATGACCCTGGTCACGATACCTGGCGCATGATACACACTGATTTGGCTCGGGATATCCGATCTACCGGTGCGACGAACATCCTGGTCGTTGACGGGTCAAACTATGGGCAAGAAAATCATGGAGACAACGGTTATTCAGTTGTCGACACGTCTGACTCTGCAATCCTCAAGTACGGTGACGACGTCATTGCTGCTGCAGGATCATGCAACGTGGTGTTTAGTTTCCATGTGTATACTGAGTGGAAAGAAGACGCAGGTGCAATGGCACGTTATATAGACGACGTGCAGCGTTCTGACAAGGCCTTGCTCATAGGCGAAGTCGGCAGGACGGATGACTATAATGAGGCTGCTGGTATGCGTGTCGAAACATGGGAAAACCATGCAAATGTTCAGACCGTCTACGACGTAGCGCCTGATTACGGTGTCGGGGTACTTGCTTGGCACGGTGCAGCAACTGATAGCTTCAACCTGGTAACTGAATCAAACGGTCCAATTGCATACTGGGCAGCACGAGACGATTTCTCTAACCTTACCGAGTTCGGCAAACTACACCGGAATCTCGCCGCCAACCCGCCGGCCGCTTCTTCAGCACCTGGCCCCGCCCCGACGTGCCAGCCTGTTTAGTCGGCCGTAAACGACCTCTCTTCTCTGGATTAGTCTAAATTAAAGAGCTCTAGCATCTTCGTCAAGGGTACAGTCCTTGAGCTTAAAAGATCTCTGTGATCGAGATCAAAGTATTATTATGTGCCTGGTCAAAGACCGCGCCCTCCTTTACTGGTTAACTGGACGTACAAGGAGAAGAGCATGAAAACTCGAGCGAACACAACGAACACATACAGGCAGAAGTATTCCAGCAATCACTGGGACGTAATCGCACGATTGAAGCAGCTCGGCGTGAGCGACCTTGAGCTTTTGCGATCAGAAGCGCAATACCTACCTAAAGTAATACATGACGGTGAAGTTATTGAGGCGGTCGTAGCCGGGAAAAGCGAGGTTGGACACATTATGATCGTGGCCACTAACAGCAGAGTTATTGTCTTGGATTGCAAGCCACTCTTTAACAATGCTCAGGACATTACCTACCACGTCGTTGCTGGTGTGACACTTACGCATGTAGGCCCATTTTATACGGTAACTCTTCATACCCGACTCGGCGACTTTGCTGTTCGGAACATTAGCGGAAAGTCAGCGCACGCCTTCAAAGACTACCTCGATAAGCGAGTTACCAAACTTAAAAACGGAGGTAGGTACGATGATTAAGCAACTTAAAGCTGGTCTGTTCACTCTTGGGGAGACCAAGCATCATACTAGGATCCTTTACCTGGATGAAAAATGTTATGTATGGGTCACACTACCATCAATTGGCGATATTCTTTCTGTTGCAACAACGAAACATGAAATGTATACCAAGTTGAGTGAGGGCCGTTACGAGCTATACAAGGTAAAAGACGAGCCGGATTTGATAGATCTTAAGCACCTGGAGCTTGAAATAGGTCCCGAGACGTGGCAAGGATTTCTGCTTCTAACAGGGCTCCCTAAGACGAGCAAGAAACGCAGCAGAATTATACCAACTCGCGAAAAAGTAACGCTACCCGCCACTGCAGGCACCACGAAGCAGGAAGCTGTGGTGGTGAGTGAACACGGCGGAGGGTGAGGGAGGTCATGAGTAGCAAGATAGCTAGTTTAAAAACGCGGATGTCAGATGTATTCTTTCGCTATCCAGTTAGTTTTGGGTGCGCACTCATTGTGTTTGGCATGGTTGTCGGAGAGATGAGCTTCGACAGTCCGTGCATGGGGGCGTTTGCTAGTGCTGCGTTGTATTTTTTATGGCTTGTGATTCAGTTTGTGCGGAACATGAATCGTCTCGCAAACTATCGGCAACCGCATTAACAAAGGGGGAGTATATGAAGTACTATCGACTTGAACGTCAGGCAAATCAAGACAGACAGCGAGCAGCTAAGAAGCGGAGCCAGGCCCGTGAAACGGACAGGCTGCGAGACAAGAGGAAGCGTGAACTCAGCAAACTACATTCAGACAGGCGCAGCGGCATACTGGCTGGTCGGCTTAACCCGAAAGAGATCTACACCAAAGAGCGTCGGATGCGCCTGCTGGAAAAAGACATCACGCGACTCAAGAAGGAAGCGGCCGGCTTCAACAAAGAAGCCGAGGTCTTTGAGTTGGCCGCAAAAAAACTGCAAGACCTCGCTAATAAAGCTCGCTATAGTAGAGCTTGATTGGCATTGCGGAGATAAATCAAAAACGTATGTATGTTCGATCATGTAATGTATGGATACGACACAGCCCAGTGATGAGGCCCGTTTTCGCCTCAGCGACATAGGTGAAGCAGGCAAGCTTAGGTTTACACTCAAGGAAGACGAGCAGCTTCCAGGTGTCAGACTAGCTCTGTTTGCGGTTATGGGTGTTGAGTATATTGCACCACCCTGTACAACTGAAGAAGCTACCGGAGAATACGTATTTGGGCTTCTTAATTTATTTGTTTCGGAGGAGAAGGTGGTTAAGCGGACGGGTGACCTGGAGGGAGTGCCTCGTCAACTAAGACTGCCGACGAGCACGTTTTTAGAACCAACCGGTCAGGTGACGTTTGAAGGAACAAGGTCTCTGTTCCCAGAAGCGGTGAGTTATACTCAAGAAGAATGGGCACCGTTTACACTAACGTACACCGGGCTCATTGTTTATTGAAAACCCAAAACAAAATGATAGATATTTTGACAGTGCTGCAGCGTGTGTAAGTGTAGTTATTTGCGCTTGCTGACGGTGTACTTGTTATTCACATGACTGGCAATAACTGTGTCATTTTCTCTGACTTCATTGTTGATTATCATGCGGGCAAGCGTATCGAGTATGCGCGACTGGATGAGGCGTTTCAGCGGGCGAGCACCAAACACAGGGTCATACCCTTGCTTTGATAATTCTTGTTTAAGAGAGGCATCAAACGTGAGGTTGATTTGTTTGGCCTTCATGATTTGATCTGCAATGCGCTGTAGTTGGATGTCGACGATTTTGTGCATGTTTTTGTCGCTAATTCGTTGAAATATCACAATTTCGTCGAGCCGATTTAAAAATTCTGGCCGAAAATGGTCTTTGGCAGCTTCAAGTACTGCATGTTCTAGGCCGGCGAAGTTTTGTCCATCCCAGTTTTGGATGTCGTTCGAGCCAAGATTGCTTGTCATGATTATGATGGTGTTTGTGAAATTAACAGTTCTCCCTTGACCGTCAGTAAGTCTTCCGTCGTCGAGCACCTGTAAGAGCGTGTTAAACACATCTGGATGAGCTTTTTCAACTTCGTCGAACAGGATTATCTGATATGGCCTTCGGCGGACGGATTCAGTGAGCTGGCCACCTTGCTCGTAACCAACATATCCCGGGGGCGATCCGATTAGGCGGGCTACGGCATGTTGCTCCATGTACTCGCTCATGTCAATGCGAGTCATAGCATGCTCGTCATCAAACAATTGTGTTGCCAATGCTTTCGATAGCTCGGTTTTACCAACGCCTGTCGGCCCCATAAACATAAATGAACCAATTGGACGGGTTTTATCGCCAATGCCTGCTCGAGACCGGCGAACCGCATTGGCGACAGCAGTGACTGCCTGATCTTGGCCAACCACCGTTTTACGGATCTCGTCCTCGAGCTGAGCGAGTTTTTCTGACTCTGACTCCAGGAGACGGCTAACGGGGATACCGGTCCACCGCCCTACAACTATAGCGATGTCTTCAGCGATAACACGTTCGCGGAGTAGTCGGTCTTCTTCGGGGATTGCCTGCAGTTTACCACGAACATCAGCAACTTTTTTTTCGAGTTCAGGAATACTGCCATATTTGATTTGCGATGCTTTTGTGAGGTCGCCGTCACGTTCCGCGAGCTCTTCTTCCGTGCGTAGTTGTTCAATCTGCTCAGAATAGCTTGTCACTTCGTCAATGAGGCTTTTCTCTTTCTTCCATGTCGCCTCAATTGCTTTTGAGGACTCTTGTAGGTTGCTGATTTCTGCATCTATTTCTTGAGCTCGAGCTTTGGCTGTCTTCGAGCGGTCTTTTTTTACGGCTGTTCGCTCTATCTCTAGCTGCATCTGCCGACGCTTTAAACGGTCTAGCTCAGTTGGCATCGAGTCTATTTCCATCTTGATGCTTGACGTTGCCTCATCGATGAGGTCAATGGCCTTGTCAGGTAAATGTCGTTCTGTAATGTAGCGATCAGACAATTGTGCTGCAGCAACAATAGCATCGTCCGCGATCTCTACGCCGTGGTGTACTTCGTATTTTTCTTGCAGGCCACGTAGTATTGCAATGGTGTCATCAAGGCTTGGTTCATCTACAAACACTGGTTGGAAACGTCGCTCTAGGGCGCTGTCCTTTTCGATGTATTGTCGGTATTCGTTTAGCGTTGTCGCGCCAATCATATGAAGCTTGCCTCGGGCGAGCAGGGGCTTCAGCATGTTACCTGCATCAACTGCGCCTTCTGAACCTCCAGCACCAACAATGGTGTGCAGTTCGTCTACGAAAAGGATGATCGATCCTTCACTTTTCTCTACCGATTGCAGTACAGATTTGAGTCGTTCTTCGAACTCACCGCGGTATTTTGCGCCTGCCAATAGCGACCCTATTTCGAGTGAAATTACGCGCTTTTCTTTCAGTGACGATGGCACATCCCCACTCACAATGCGTTGCGCGAGCTCTTCGACAATAGCTGTTTTACCAACGCCGGGTTCTCCGAGCAGCACGGGGTTATTTTTTGATCGTCGTGATAGTACCTGCATGCAGCGACGGATTTCCTCGTCCCGTCCAATAACCGGGTCTAGCTCACCGTCTTGTGCGAGTTGTGTAATATCCTGACCGAACTTTTCAAGCACGTTCATGGTGTTTTCTGGTGATGTTCCTTCCACTTTTTGTCCTCCTCGTATATTTTTTAGTGTTGTTTGAGCTGCGTCGTACTCTATGCCAAATATCTTTGCCGTATCGGCATCTTTCAGGCTTGCTAGCAGTACATGTTCTGTTGATATGTGGCTGTCGTCTTTGTTTTTTCGTTCCGCATCGGCCGTCTGGAACAGCATCTTTAAACTATCGTCAGCCCGTAGAGATTCTGTGTCAAGTGACTCGGCTAGTACTGGCAGGTCAGCGAGTGCGTCTGTAAGTTTTTTTCGCAGATCATTTGGCTCTACGTTGTGTTCTTCTAGTATTGCATGGAATGCCGTGTCGCTTTGACCGCTCAGTGCCCACAGGAGGTGCTCAGGCGTGAGGCTTGGATGTCGTAGGGTGAGTGCGTGCTCAGCTGCCTGCTGCATGGCTTCAGCCACCCTGTTTGTCATGTGATCAGGCTTCATAATCCTATGGTACCAGTTTTTTTTGTTTGATTATTTTTGGGTGCTTGGGTGAAATACTGCAAAAACCAGCCTGCTGCATGCTGGGCAACCTGCTCTAGTGCGCCATGCTCCTTGAACAAGTGGGTCGCTTCGGGGATGATTACAAGTCTTTTTGGGCATCTGAGTTGCTGCAGTATGTCTTTGTTTGCGGCTAGTACTCCGGGGTCGTTTTCGCCTACCATGAGCAGTGTTGGTGTTGCGAGTTTTGTGGCAACGCGCTTTGCGAGGTCAACTCGGCCACCACGGGATACGACTGCAGCTACGGAACCCGGCATCCTTGACGCGGCCATCAAGGATGCGGCCGCACCGGTACTTGCCCCAAAGTAGCCAATGGGTAGTGTATTTGTTCGAGTATCGTTGCGTACCCATGTATAGCCAAAGAAAAACAAAACAGGTATTTTTGAACTCGCCTGAGCTGTCAAAAAACCTGTTCTCTCATTCACTGTATCTATAGATACGTCTCGTTCGAGAAACAGATTTTTTGACACCCTCAGATCAAGCTCAA
>CALLJT010000047.1 GCA_938050265.1 Candidatus Saccharimonadia bacterium | reverse complement strand
GTCCTGACGCGATATTCTTGAAAGGTGGGTTTGTGTGCGTGCCAATCGGCTATGTCGCTCGTCGAAAAAACATACCATATATTACACATGACTCTGACGCTGTTCCAGGACTTGCAAATCGACTGACTGCGAAGCATGCTGTATATAATACAACGGCTATGCCTGCAGACTTTTATCCGTATGATGCAAGCAAAACCCGAGCAGTTGGCATACCACTGCGTACGGATTTTTCTCTCGTAACAGATGCGTTCAAGAAGCAGGCTAAATCTACAGTCGGCATCAGCGCAGATAGCCCTGTCGTGCTGCTAACAGGGGGAGGCAACGGTTCTCAAGGGCTGAACGACATGCTGATAGCGTGCACGCGTGAGTTGATGAACGCGTATCCGAAACTACACATTATCCATTTGAGCGGCAAAAAGCTCGTCGCCGAGACACAGCGCGGGTATGAGCAGGTGCTTGATCCACTCCAGAGAGACCAGGTTCAGGTGCATGGGTTCTACGGTCAACTACACGTACTGAGTGCTGCTGCTGATGTCGTGATTGCGCGGGCGGGTGCGACAACTGTTGCGGAGCTTGCGGTTCAAGCGAAGCCATGTGTATTTGTCCCAAGCCCGTTTTTGACTGGCGGACAACAGCTGCACAACGCCCGAGTGCTCAGTGAGAGTAATGCCGCGGTGATAGTCGACGAGGATGACGTAACGGCACTACAGCGCGCAGTCGTGTCGATACTGGGCAACCCGCAGGAGGCAGCTCGGTTATCGTCTGCACTCAATGGACTCGCACGGGCTGATGCAGCGGACGCAATTGCTGTGTTACTTTCTGGCGCAGCGTCTGACACGCAAGCAGGAAGAGCTAGTAATGCGTAGCAAAAAAAAGATCACACGCACACCTGACCGCAGCGCGCAGCCACAGTACAAAAACCGCGCTTTGTCGGTGAATAGGTATAGAAACAGTAGCAGTAGCCCCGATGGGTCGGATCCTGTCGGGCGCCGAACGCGCCAGACTCATGCGGCTAGCGTGCGGAGTTTCGCACGGTTCGTCGTGCAATGGGGCGGGTTCGTGGTTGTTGTATTAGTGCTTGTTGCCAACACATTGCTGACGTCGGCGCGAGCCCGTGTGGTTGTCAGCGGTGATTCAGCTATACAGCTCCGGTCGCAGGAGGATTATCAGAAGTCAGTCGCAGATGCGTTTAGTACGTCGATATTCCATAGGTCTAAGTTTCTGTTGCGTCCTGCTGCGTTTGAGCAGTACGTTGTCGATAGCCTGCCGGAAATATCTCATGCGACTGCTGTCGTGCCGCTTGCCGGTACGAAACTGCAGGTGAATTTGGTCATACCAGAGGTTATTGCTCGCTTGAAGCATGACGCTGCTGTTGGCATCGTTGGTAGCAACGGCGTGCTGCTTGCTGGCGCGGTGTCGCGTGATGTAGAGCGGGCGTACTTAGAGTTGCCTACATTGGTGCTCGATCCAGCTATACCAGTGGAGCCTGGAGAACGGTTCATGACGGCTACAGACATCCAGCTCGTTACGTTACTGCAAGAAGAGTTTGATGGATCGACGACGTATCGCCCACTTATTAAGCAGATATCTTATTCAGTTGTTGCGCGGGCCATTACTGTTGAGTTTATAGGCACTGGACTGCAGGCGAAGTTGACTACAGAGCGAGATGCTAGGGAACAGGTCGGCGCGCTCGTTGCGACCTGGAGGCAGCTGCGCCGTTCGGGGAGTGAGCTTAAAGTAGCAGAGTATATTGACGTTCGTGTCGACGGTCGGGTATTTGTTCGGTAGAGCACCCCACCCTCGCCCCCTACTTGTTGTTCGTATTTTGTTCATGTATTTATGAAAAACATATATAAACATACATAAACCACTAAATGTCAAATATTGCAAATCATGAGAGTAGGGGGAGCGGGGGATTACTATACTAATTAAGCAAAACCGTGAAAAAGCAAATGTTTTCACGAAAAGCACACTATTGAATGTGGATAACTTGTGGCAGCTTACACAATCAGACACTAGAGCCCATGGAGCATAGATAATCACTGCATACGAATAGTTACTGTACGTGCGCACGCGAGATAGCAACACACTTTAGCGACCGACATGGCCTATGTATAGAAATCCAGCACAATCCCCTGCTCGGGCAAGGTATGTCGAGCCATCTATATTTCGATATATAGAGTCGCAAAATATACATTGTGCGACGTCTTGTATATCCCTCGTTTTGATACTCTGTACGTCTCTTGATCCTGGTTTCTGAGCCGCTTTTTAAAAAAAACCGTATGCCCACATATGTATATATGCCCCACTTTCCTGTCTGTGTCCCAGTTTTGTCAGGATGAGTCCATGTATCGATTAATCGGATTTTTTCAAAAAATCTGGCTAACTAAAAAATACACAGTGTTCGCATTATGTTCACATATGAGTCACAGGAGCGAAGTGCTCGGAATGCGTCGTTATTTTTTGACGGTGATTTTTTCTGGTTTAGCGCTTGGGTCGAGTTCGGACTCGTCAGCGAGTGTATAGGTTGCTTTAGCTGTTCGCTCGAACTGGGGTTTTCCTTGAAGGTTGAGTAGGATTGTCGTTTCTTTCACGAAACGTTTTTTGAGTACGCGTGCTACTATTTCGTCTCTGTGGAGCGGTTCGCCAGCTTCTTTGAGTACCTCAGAGATAACGTCAGCGACGGTGCCTTTTTTGAATCCCCATTCTTTTAGCGCGTATATGCCCCGCCCTACCAAAATAAATCGTTTGTCTTTGATGAGTTCGTTGTGGATTGCTTGTGTGGTAACATCTTTGCGTTTGAAGTCTGAGTCACGGATCGACTGAGCGATGTCGTTGAAGTGCATCTGTTTGCCGTTTTCCTGCAGGATGACGTAGATTTTGTCACGGATGTTTTTAGGGTTTACAGTTGGCCACTTGTTGAGGCCCCATTTTTTGTTGAGGGTGCTTAGTTTTTTGCTAACATGAGCGAGCGCCTCGACCTCTTTGTGGTCAGGGTGCCCCATCGCACCGGCAACTTCTTTAATGTGGACTGGTTTGCCGATTTTCTTGACTGTGTCTATGACGTTGCCGACGTATTCTCGGACGCTTTTCTCGGTGTGCTTGTCACGGAGTGAAGCTGCATTATGATAATGATCGTTCTCGTCGACGTGTGTGAGATTAGGTGCCAGCTGAACAACAAATGCGACGCGAGCGTGGTCTATTTTGTCAGCGTCAGCCTTAATAGTGGTCGCAAGGTCTTTGATACGTGCGATGCCACCGTACTCACCTATGTGTGCGCCAAGTACTGTTTCGACTGAATCGATGTGTGGTAGTTCGCTGTCGGCTACCGAACGAAGCTTCGCCATGACTGATTTTTCGAGCTGTCGTACGCGCTCCCTTGTGATGCCGAGAAGCTCCCCTATCTGCTCTAAGGTTTCGCGCCTCTCATAGAGACCGTAACGTCGTGCGATAATTTCACGTTCACGTTCACGCTCGATGACATTTAGTATGTCTTCGATGATTTTTTCTAGGTTGAGCTGCGGCAAGGCAGCTGTTTCAGTGGCATCAGTCATGATTAATGGGTGCTTCTTTCTGTTCGTATGCTAATTATTTTAACACATATATTACAAGAGATCAAAACTCTTTTTTAAGTAAAACTGCCTAGGTAGTACTATTGTACCAGTTTTTGGCGTACAATGCACAAAAAATGCATGTGAATATTACCACACAACAACTGTGTTCTCAGTACAACTTGTGTATAAGTCAAAACAATGCCACTACAGATAGCGCTTATGCAGCGTGTAGAGCATCTGTGAGTATCGATGTAAATTACGTGTCCTGATTAGCGTCAGTGAGCCACCTGTTGCCCTGACCAATTTTCACGAGCCCCCAGATTCCAAGAGGTTCAACCTCTTGGAATTGCTGTGGATAACTAGTGTGATTTGGTCTTTTAGATTAAGTAAAGATTAATTATGGGTCTGCGAGGTTAAATCTTATGTCACAGTGTGATATGTTTTCGTTATGCCGAGCCGACATGTTATTCGGCAGTTTTACGACGGTGGGCATTATCACGTGTATAATCGTGGAGTTGCCAAGCAAGATATTTTTGATTCACCTCTGGACTATGCGGTGTTTTTGTATTACCTGAAGGTATATCTTAGCCCAAGGCACCTATTGGACACCAAAGAGAAATTCTATAATCCGCAGCGTAGAACCTATTATGGTAAAGTTGAGCTGCTGAGCTATTGCTTGATGCCAAACCATTTCCATCTGTTTGTTAAGCAGCTGCAGTCAGACGGTATATCCGAAATGCTCCGCTCATTAACAAACGCTTATACACGGTACTATAATAACTCCAATGACAGGGTTGGCCATCTGCTACAGGGTAGATTTAAGGCCGCAATCGTAGATTCAGATCAGTACTATATGCATCTGTCTCGATATATTCATCAAAACCCCTTGGACCTGGGCTCGGACCTTGAGAGCTACGAGTATTCTAGTTGCAGATATTTTACCAATAACCGGGCTAGCTTCCCTGTCTGGCTAAGGGGGCAACAGTTACTAGACATTTTTGGCAGTAAACAAGCTTACCGCTCGTTTTTGCACCAACCACGTATCCATTCCAAACAGTACCTAGATGACGCAGCCATAGACGAATAATCTTGGTGCCTTTCCATTATTCCAAGAGGTTCAACCTCTTGGATCTGTTGTGGATAAGTAGAGGGTGGTTGGGTTTGTGGGTTATTTCTTTTTGGGGGTCGTTTTCTTTTTAGTTGGCTTTTTGGCGGCTGTCTTTTTGGTGGATGTGCGGCCCCTGCCCTTTTTCGCTGGGGCTTTGTCGATGAGGTCCTGTACTTCTGCTTGGGTGAGTTTTTCTGGGTCTGCGTCTTTAGGTATGCGCACGTTTTTCTTGCCGTCTTTGTTGTCGACTTTGATGTATGCACCATAGCGGCCGTTGACGATAGCAGCATCGATTTCTGGGAATTCTTGGATTGGCCGCCGCTTTTCGTCTTGCTCAGCAATGATTGGCAAGGCTTCTTGCAGTGTAATGGTCATTGGGTCATGGGGCTTGATCGAATAGTAGGTTTTGTCTATCTGTACATAGGGACCAAACCGACCAATGTTGGCTTTGATATCTTTGCCGTCGTCGGTTTGTCCAATAACGCGTGGTAGTTTGAACATCTCGAGAGCTTGCTCGAGTGTGACGTTTTCGATTGTCGAGCCTTTTGGTAGTCGGGCAAATGTTGGCTTTTCTTCGTCGGTGCCGACGCCGAGCTGGAGCATCGGGCCAAACCGACCGAACCGTGCCGTGATCGGTTTGCCTGTTTTAGGGTCTTCGCCAATATCGCGTGCCTGTGCAACCGAAGATCGGTCAATCGTGTCTGACTGCTCCACGAGTGTATGGAACGGACCGTAGAACTCGCTGAGCATGGTGTTGCGGTCGAGTGTGTTGGCAGCAATTTGGTCGAATTCGACTTCGACGTTGGCGGTAAACCGATAGTCGACAATGTCTTCGAAATGATTGGTCAGGAAGTCGCTCATGACTTTACCGATAGGTGTCGGAACGAGCTTGCCTTTGTCTGAGCCTGTTTTTTCATTGTCTAGTGTGCGGCTGATTTCGCCCTGTTCAAGTCGGAGCTCTATGATGTCGCGTGGCTGGCCTTCGCCGTCGCCTTTGACTGCATATCCCCGGGCCTGCACGGTACCGATAATAGTTGCGTAGGTGCTCGGTCGGCCGATCCCGAGTTCTTCGAGCTTTTTCACCAGGCTACCTTCTGTGTATCGGGCCGGTGGTCGTGCAAACACTTGTCGAGCTGTAACGTGGTTGGGGTGGAGCTGCTGGTCTGCCGATAGTGGTGGTAGTACGTCGGGGTCTTTTTTGCCACCACCGTATACTCTGAGGAACCCGTCAAACATAATAACTTCGCCTTTTGCAGTAAACACCTGGTCGCTGGTACTGACCGTAATTACAGCGGTTGTTCGCTCGATTTTCGCAGGAGCCATCTGGCTTGCGAGTGTGCGGTTGCGGATGAGTGTGTAGAGTTTTTGATCGTATTCATCGCTTGTAACCTGAGCTTTGCTGATTACGGACGGACGAATCGCTTCGTGGGCTTCCTGTGCGCTGGCGGATTTAGTTTTGAAACTGCGGACCTGAGAATAGTCGCCACCGTACTCTTTCGTGATGAAGTCTTTTGCAGCTGCGATTGACTGACCGGACAGTGTGACGGAGTCGGTACGCATGTAGGTGATGTGACCGTTCTGGTAGAGCCTCTGTGCGCTGGACATGGTGGCTTTCGACCCGAACCCAAGCTTTGAGTTGGCGTCTTGCTGGAGCGTGCTGGTCGTGAACGGTGCGCTTGGGTTGCGTGTGCCTGGACTGGTTGTCACGTCGGACACGGTGTAGTCTGCACCTTTGAGTGATTCTAAAAACGCCTGAGCTTCTTGCTCTGTTGCGAACTTGGTGCCGAGTTCTGCCTTGAACACCTGTGATTCTGTGTCGTTTGCGTCTGGCGCAAACAGCGCGACGACTTTGTAGGTAGATGACCCTTCAAACGCTTCTATTTCACGTTCTCGCTCGACGAGCAGTCGCACTGCTGGTGACTGGACTCTGCCGGCGGATTTGCCACCGGGGACTTTTTTCCAGACGACCGGCGAGAGCTCGAACCCAACGATACGGTCGAGTATCTGACGTGCCTGCTGAGCCTGTACGAGCTTCATGTCCACAGTACGCGGGGATGCGACGGCTGATTCGATGGCGTCTTTGGTGATTTCGTGGAACACGATGCGTTTTGTCGTGTCGAGGTCGAGTTTGAGCACTTCACATAGATGCCATGCGATAGCTTCCCCTTCACGGTCTTCATCAGTTGCGAGCCAGACGGTATCTGCTGCTTTCACGGCTTTTTTGAGCTCGGCGATGGTTTTTTTCTTACCAGCGTCGATTTCATAGGTTGTTTTGAAACCGTTTTCGACGTCTATTGGCGGCGTGCCCTTGGCGGCTTTTTTTGCGATCGAACGGATGTGTCCGACGCTCGAGAGGACTTTGAAATCTTTACCGAGGTATTTCTCGATCGTTTTGGCTTTTGCCGGGCTCTCTACTATGACGAGGTTTTTACTCAACTACGTTCCTTTGGATATTCGTTACATATATATGGTATACAGGCAATCATACCATGAGCGCTATTATATTCTACGCAGATAGACAGCCCGTGCGCTGTCGTATGGTTTCGTGACATCCTCTAACAGTGCGCTAGCATATCCTATTATCTATGAAAAGACAAGCTGAGTCAGGCAGAGTTGACGGCGGACCATTCGCCGCTTGGGGTTTGTGTGATGTGTCCTTGGATCTCGAGTTCGGTCAGGGTTGTCTGCATCGTTGCAGTGTCCAGGCAGGCTGTGTGCTGGATGAGCGTACTGCTGGTCGTGCCGCTCACTATGGTGTCTAGCACGCGTTGTTGTATCTGGCTGAGGACCGCGATTGATCGCTGCGCACGGTCGTTATGCGTGAGGCCGAGTGTGTTCCGTATATGTGTCGTGCTGTCGAGTAGGTGTGCCCGCAGCGTGGCGATGAGGTGGTTCGTGCCTGCGCTCATAGGGTCGTCAGTCCGCCCTGGTGTTGCGAACACGGGGATGCCGAGTTCATAGGCGTGACGGGCGGTATTGAGGCTGCCAGAACGCTGAGCGGCTTCAGGTATGCAGACGGCGTCGCAGAGCGCAGCAATGATGCGGTTGCGTTCGAGAAACTGGTCAGCACGCGGCCTGCGGCAATCAGTGTGCTCAGATATCAGTGTGCCACCGCTTTGTATGATGTCTGCGGCGATCGTACGGTGGCTTGCCGGATACGGGTAGTGTAAGTCTGATGGGAGGACCGCTATGGTGTTCCCCTGCTGTTTCAGTGTCTCTGTGTGGGCGACAATGTCTATACCAAATGCTAGCCCACTGACGATTGTCGCCCCAGCAGCTACGAGCTCACGTACGAGCCGCTGAACGGTGTGCATGCCATATGCTGTTGGCTTGCGCGTACCGACGATAGCGACGAGCGGTGTGTGCATATATGTGTTTGGGTCTGTGCCTGTATAGAACAGCTGTTCAGGTGGCTTCGGCAGCCTCCCGAGGCGCTGCTGTAAGGGGTGGCCAAGCGTAAGCGTATTCACAAAACTATCTTGCATTACAAGCAAAATCCTATTTTAGTATTGACATAAAGTAACGTTTCTGCTAAAATTGCAACTTGTAAACATCGGAATGGATAGTTTACGTACCTTTTACCCCTTTAATTTTATCAACGCGTTAAGCTTTTCGAAGATTAATTGTTGATTAAAATTATCTTTGCTTCAGAGCTGTACTCCTGTCGTAGTTACCCTCCACGCCTTGAGTCGTTCATCTTTAGATGAGACTCTGAAGCACTCATTGTCTGGCATATAGTCTTTTTGTCGCAGATGAGTCGTATTGATGAGATAAAAGCTTTGCAGCTGACGTAAGGCGTAGCCATGCTACACCGAACGAAGATGCAGAGGTTTTAGCCAGCAAGACGCTCATATTCGCGAAAACATCTGTATGGTAGCCAGTGAATTCCCTTTAACCCCGTATCCCCCTCTCGTTTTAGTTGAGTTGGGCTTGGATAGCGGAAAAACCTTATTGTGTGGGCTTTTGGTGTACATTTGCGAGATTACACCACTAGATAAGCCTTCAAGGTGGGTTGAAGGGTGTAATTAGACCTGCAGCGGTGCCCACCCCCTCTGCAGGTCTATTTTTATTGCAGAGGTTTTTGTGTGTTCTGTTTTCGCAACTAGTGCGTATCGTAGTCTTTAAAGCCTCCACTATACTTTCACCTTCGCCAGCATAGCTGTCGAGGGAAAGTACTACTCGAAAGCCCGCAGGGCTTTCTCCCCCTCTAGAGGCTCTTTATATTTCAGAGCTTTTTTACGCTTTGTATCCGCAACTCAAGCTGTACGATAACTTTTATGCCACCACCATTTCACTATTGCAAGCAGAGCTTGCATCGGAAATGGCTACTCGGAGTGCCACAGGCACTCCTCCCCCATCTGCAGGTCTATTTTTATTGCAGAGGTTTTTTATATTTGCATAAGAAGTTTGTTGACGGCACAAGTATGTATGACTATAATCGCAGTTGTAATAACAAATTTTTCGTAAAATTGATAAAGCAGCTCATAGCAAGGTCGCGTAACGTCGTTTGGATAGGGATATTTGTTTGACATTTATATATAAATATGATATCATAGGTATATGAGTAAAAATTTTACACCTCTTATAGAATGTGATCGGACATGTCGTCCTGAGCAAATAGTTGAATTAGGTATTAATGCTGGGGGTCATGGCAGTGGCCAGCCTATGAGTCCAGGTGCACGGAAGCTGCGTCTAGATGGATGTGCTCAAGTGGCTTGCCCATTTGTTGAAGAATCAAAAGACATGGCTTCTCAGGGAGTGTCTGTTGCTGATAGCACCGAAATAATCACACAAAGACTTGATTCCCATCCGCTCATGGCTGATGGTGCAGCAGCAAAGGCAGTAGCTGCCCTAGCTATGATCGAAAGTATTGACCCTGGCGCGACTCAAGGGGCGGCACGAGTAATACTTGACAATTGTACTTAAATATGATATTATGTATCTAATCGAGTCGGTGAGTGCGGAGTTGTTCATTCCTCCCCTCACCGGGCTCATTTTTTATTTGTGGCCAGTTTTATGACTCTGACACGACATTGATCGTCTGATCTGGGAGCGGACCAACGGTGCGTTCGTCCACGAGCGCACATACCTGGCGGAGTACTTTTGCGAGGTGTCCGTGCTGCTGTTCAGAGAAATCCTGTAGTACGTAGTCTGCACTGTCCATCTGCGCGTGGGTTTTAGGGCCGATACCGATGCGTATACGGCCGAATGCTCCTCTGCTGTGCGCTATGAGTGATTTGATGCCGTTATGGCCCGCGTGGCCGCCGCCTGTGCGTGTACGGAGCGATCCGTACGGCACGTCCAGCTCGTCGTAGAGTATGACCACATCTTCGTCGTCTATCTTATAAAACTGCTGCAGTTTCTGGAGCGCATCACCGCTGTTGTTCATCATGGTCGTGGGTTTCGCGAGTATGACCCTAGTTGAGCCGACATCACCGCTGCTGTAGTATGCCTGCAAATCTTTTTTCTCTACCCAGTCTGAGAGGTCGTGTGTCTGTCGGTACTCATCAATAGCCATAAATCCTATGTTATGGCGGTTATGGGCGTAGTCGCGCCCTATGTTGCCGAGACCGACTACGAGCACGGTTTTGCTGTTGCCCAGCGTGTAGAGCGGCTGTGATTCGTAGAAGTTGGTTTTTTTGCGGTCAAATAGTCCCATATGGGATCAAGTATATAGTATTTGGTAGGTAGTATATAGGGCTGGCTAACCGACGCTCGCTTTTACCTGTGAGAGTAGTATATGCGTATGTGGGCTATTCTGTGGGTTTGGGTTTTTGGGTGCTTCGGGCGGCTTTGGCGAGGCGGCGGCGCTGGACTTTTTCTTTGTTGCCGTTGTTTTTGAACGACTTTTTCTTGGCAGATTTTTTCGCATGTGGATCTTTGTCTGCATCGCGGTCGATAAACCAGAGTTGAACCGGTGTGCCGACATAGTCCCACTGCTCTCGCATCATACGGTCCATGTGGCGACGATAACTCCAGTGCAGGAAGCGTGTCTGGCTACCGAATATTTTGAACGCGGGTATCGGGTTGTCTTCTTGGATCATGTAGCGGAGTTTCGGCTGACGGTTTTTGAGTCCTGCTGGTGGGTGGCGGTCAGTGACGGACGTGAGCCAGGTGTTGAGCTGTCTGGTTGGGATGCGCTGAGCGCGTCGCTCCATTATTTCGAGGCAGATGTCGAACAGCTTGGTGACGTTTTTCCCGGTGACGCTGCTCGTGAACACAAGTGGTGCCCATGGAACGAACTGGAAGTCGTGCGTCAGTCTCGGTGCCATGCGGTCGCGGGTGTAGGCGTCTTTTTGTGGGGCGCTCAGGCCTTCTATATGGTCGAGCCGTTCTTGTTCTGCGGCAGCGGCTGCTTCGATGTCTTCTGGGTCTGTAGATACTTTGCGGCGTTTTTTAGATAACGCCGACAGTCCTTCGACTTTAGAGCTTTGGACGATGTCCCATTTGCTGACAACGAGGATAAGTCCTTTGCCGGCTTCTCTAACCATACCGGCGATTTTCTGGTCTAAGGCGACACTAGGCTCGTTGGCATCGATCAGCAGCATGCAGACGTCGGCTTGCTCTATAGCGTGCAGTGACCGCAGTACGCTAAATTTTTCAATGCCTCGCTCGATTTTGCCACTCCGGCGGATGCCAGCTGTGTCGAGGAGTTCGAGTTCGCGTTTTTTGAAATTGACGATAGTACGGTTGACGTCACGTGTGGTCCCTGCTCTGTCGGCAACGATGGCTTGCTGTTTTTTTGCCAGTGCGTTGTAGAGGGACGATTTGCCGACGTTGGGGCGTCCAAGGAGTGCAATCCGAACCCGGTCGTCTGATTCCCTGATACTTGCGTCCGGGAGCATTTCGTCGAGTGTGTATTCGAGCTGGTCGAAGCCTTTTTTCTGCGTTGCAGACGTGACGATCGACGTTTTGATGCCGAGTTTTTCGTATGCGTCAATCTGTTGCTGGGTGGCTTTGTCGCCTTTGTTGATGATCAGGATAAGTGGCTTGCCGCTTTTGAACGCCAGCTTGGCGACTTTTCTGTCTTCACTGCTGGGCATAGACGGAGCTTCAACGGTGACAAGGATAACGTCTGCAGCAGCGGCGGCTTCGGATATCTGTTCCTGGATCGTGAGCTCGAATTCGTCGTCTGGGTCTTTGAGCCCCGCGGTGTCTACGAGCCAGAAATCTTTATCTGATTCGAGGGTAGCTTTCGCCATGATGCTGTCGCGTGTTGTACCAGGCTCATCAGCAACGATAGCTTCTCGCCTACCAAGGAGGCCATTAAATAAACTGCTTTTGCCGACGTTCGCACGACCGACAATAGCAACAATCGGGACTTGTTTTTTACTCATCTGTCAACAGTTTACACTGTTTTGGCCTCAGTGTCTCTAGGCTATACGGACCGACGTCGGTTCTGTGGAGTGATAGGACCTGGTTGCCGAGGGCTTCAAACGTGCGTCTGATCTGTCTGTTGCGCCCTTCGTGCATCTGTACGGTGTAGGTTGGGGTTACTGATTTTTTCTTGGCTGGCGTCACGATCAGCTGGCTGATACGCTCTTCCCCGATAATAACCCCTGTTTTTAGGTGCTGGATGTCTTCTTCTGTGAGCGGTGTTGCCAGGCCGACCTGATAGGTCTTTTTCTTGCCTTGGCTTGGGTGGGTGAGCGTCTGCATGAGTTCGCCGTCGTTCGTGAGTATGACGAGTCCACTGGAGTCTTTGTCGAGTCGCCCGGCTATGTACAGCGACTGGTACTTTGGCGGCAGAAGTTCGTATATTGTTGGGCTGCCCTGCCCGTCTTTGCTGCACACGTATCCGGTGGGCTTATGGAGGAGCAGTGTTACGTGTGGTCGACTGTGTTGCGCTTGGAGCTTTTTGCCATCAGCGATCACGACATCAGTTTCGGCTATGCGCATGCCTGCATGTGCTGGCTGTCTGTTGACCGACACTACGCCTTGCTCGATTAGGAGGTCTGCTTTGCGCCGTGATATGTCCAGCTGCTGTGCAATAAATTTATTAATCCTCATAGGTACCAGTGAGT
This sequence comes from Candidatus Saccharimonadia bacterium, assembly GCA_938050265.1. GTDB lineage: Bacteria > Patescibacteriota > Saccharimonadia > Saccharimonadales > SZUA-47 > CALLJT01. The sequence continues at coordinate 1,856 of CALLJT010000047.1, read as the reverse complement.
ATAACAGCTTTGAGCTGTATATTTCTGCGGAGACCTGACCCACAGTCACTTTCTTCTCTCGAGTAGCGTTTCGCGCAGGGACTCCGCTTGAGAGGGGCGTCTCTGGCTGCACTACGCTTATACTACTCTAGAGAAAAAAGCGATTGTTGGTCAGCTGCGGAGTTTAAAGCGTTGACTCTAGAGAGCGATTGAGTTTGGGTCGATTGTTGATTGAGGGGCTGGGGGTTGTACGGGGGCTTCGGCTGTGGCAGCGTCGGCTTGGCGTGACGGTACAACGGGTGGCGGTGCGTGTGCTGCGAGTGTTTCTTTGACTGTTTCGGCCATTTCTTCTTTGGCTTTTTCTTTCTGGAGAAGTGTTTTGAGCTTCGTTTCGCCGTCGACTTCAGCCATGTTGTTGAGTGGTGCTATGACTTTTTTGCGACCAGGTTCTTCTGGGGTTACTGCTGCTGCAGCTGCTGCAGCTACTGTGACTGGCGCTGCAGCGACTGGCTGCGGCACTACGGCAGGAGCGGCAACTGGCGTTGTTGCCGGTGTAGGTGTGACTGGCGCTGCTGTTGCTGGAGCGACTGGAGCGGCTTGTACGGGCTGTGATGGATCAACTGCAGGTTGAGGTTGCATAGGCTGAGACTGAACTACGGCAGGAGCGGCAACTGGCGTTGTAGCAACTGGTGCTGCGGCTGCAGGTGCAGGTGCGCTGCCTCCTTCGAGTACTTCTTTCGCGACTTTTGCGACGTCTTCAAGTGTGACTTGGGATTTAACGAGGTATCTGTCGGCACCAAGTTTTTCTGCCCTGGCCTTGTCTTCTGCCTGGCTGAGTGCCGTCATCATGATAACTCTGCAGTCTTTTGTCTCCGGGGTCGAACGGAGTATATCGAGCATATCGAATCCGCTGATTTTAGGCATCATAACATCAGAGATGATCAAGTCTGGTTTTTCTTTGATGGCGACGGTCAATGCTTCTTCTCCATCGCGAGCGGCTACGATGTCGTATCCCTCGGCCATGAGGCGAGCTTCATAGATCTCTCGTAGGTTGTTGTCGTCTTCGACCAATAGGATCTTCGCCATTATAACTCCTTAGCGGCTGGTAATTGCTTATGCATATAGGACGTATTGTATCATCTTGTGTCCACGCTGTTAAATCTTTTCGTTAGATAGGACTGGTTGCGTGTTTAATTCTTGTTTTTGGAGCTGGGCCGCGCGCTCGCTGGAGAGCCGAGGGAGGTTGATATAGAACGTGCTGCCTTTGTCCACTTCGCTTTCTACCCAGATTTTGCCGCCGTACAGTTCGACGATTTTGCGGCAGATATAGAGACCGAGGCCTGTGCCACCGATTGTCCGTGTCGCGGAATTGTCGACGCGGTAAAATTTCTGAAACAGATGTCGTACGTCGTTCTGTGGGATTCCAGGACCAGTGTCAGATATGTTGAACTGCACGACGTCTTTATCCCCTGTTATACCGACAGATATTCGACCTGATTCGGTGTATTTGACTGCGTTATCGAACAGATTGGTGATGACTTCACGCATGCGGTCAGGGTCTACATGTGTATAGAGTAGCGGTCTGACTGTTTGTTGGCTGACATCGAGGCTGCCGTCGGCTGAGCGTTGGTGCGCTCCCATGAGGAGCTCAAGCAGTAGGCCTTTTTTCTCGGCGGTAAATTTGAGCCCGTCGACGATTTGTTCAACGAACTCGCTCATTTCGACGACTGACGGGTGGTTGGTGAGCCGGCCATCCTCAGCTTTTGCGCTGGTCAAGAGGTCCTGAAATAGTTTGCCGAGATGCTGTGTGGAGCTGTGGGCTTTTTCGAGGTAGCTGCGGGCTTTTGAGTCTACTTTACTGACGCGTTCGTTAAGCG
>CALLJT010000046.1 GCA_938050265.1 Candidatus Saccharimonadia bacterium | reverse complement strand
GACCGGTGTACGCATTTCGTGGCTCGCAGTACTGATGAAATCTGCTCGTTGTTTTTCTTGTTTGCGCTGTTCTTCGACGTCACGCAGAATTGCGACTGCTCCGCGAGAATTACCGTCTGACGCGAGTACCGGCGATACGCTGATGTCGACGGGGAGGCCTTTGTTGTCTTTCGTGACAGCGATGGCGTTGGCGTTGCGTGCCGGCGCGTGTGATTGCAGGGACATGAATATAGGGTTGTGTTCGTCTGCGAGTGCCTGGCCTTTGTCGTCGGCAAATTTGACGACGGATCGATAGTCGAGTCCAGTTGTCTCCTGTGGTGACCAGCCGAGTATACGCTGAGCGCCCGGGTTGATTGTTTCTATAATGTTGTCAGCACCAACAAGCACAACACCATCATCGATACTGTTGATGAGGATGTCTGCCTTTTGTGTGTCGTCGAATATTGGGTTTTTGGACTTTTTTTTCGAGCCCGCACCACTCTTGTTTCTACTAAATAATCCCACTACGCTTAGAAGTATATAGGATTTTCGTACTTTTCGTTGGATTTTATCCATACAACAGGCGTGCTGTATACTGTTGCTACTATGGAACTATACGGAACAGTATTTTTATCGTTTGTACTGATCGTCGTGTCCGCGGTGTGCTCTGGGCTCAATGTAGCGCTCATGTCGCTCGATGTGCGTGAGCTGCGTCATAAAGCTCAGTCCGGCGATAAACACGCACGAGCCGCGCTGGCAATCCGCAAAAACACACACTTGAGCCTCGCCGCAATCCTACTGACTAACGTAGCTGTTATATCTGCGACATCGCTGGTGTTGTCTGGGTTTTTGAATGGGATCATTGCCGGACTGGTAAGTACGCTACTAATCGTGGTGTTCGGTGAGATTTTGCCGCAGGCATTTGCCGTGAAGCATGCGCTTGCGGCCGTAGCGTTTTTCTCGCCGTTTCTGAAGTTCATAACCTACGTTTCGTATCCATTGTCGAAACCGCTGCAGTGGCTTCTTGATCGTATGGTTGGTGAGGGCGCAGAGTCACTGCATACGCGTCGTGAGCTGGGCATGATTATCGCTGACCATCATGACGAGCGCCGGAGCGAGCTCGACGACGACGAGGTTGAAATCGTACAGAACGCACTTTTGCTCAGCGAAAAGCGCGTCAGCCAGATAATGACACCAATCAAACAGGCGGTCGTATTAACAACGAGCCAGAAACTCAGCGAACGCAAAGTCACCGCGCTCCGCCGCTCAGGATTTTCTCGGATACCGATTATGAACAGCCGCAAAACCCGTACGGAGCGGTTCATATTGCTCAAAGACCTCATCGACGTTGATTTCGACGGGCATTCGTACGCGCTTGACGATGTCAAAACCCGACCGATGCAATCTGTCGGCGCACAGACAGCGCTGGATACTATGTTTCGTACGTTTACATCTGCTAAAACTCACATAATGGCCGTCGAGCAGCGTGGCAAGCTCGTCGGCATCGTGACGATCGAAGACCTACTAGAAGAAATAATCGGCCACGAAATCCAAGACGAAACAGACTGACCCCGCAACGAGCGGTCGTGTCGTGGGTAGCTTTCATCGTTATCGTCTATAGAGTGTGAACAGCGGTCCAGTATCACCATGTGAATTATCGTCTGATCGTTGCCCGGCGACGTACTGTATGTGGCGGTTAGGTAAGTGTTTGAGCCCACCCCACATTACTCGGCCCTTTATAGCTTCAGCGAGGCTGGCTGAAGACATGGACCAGCGTGCAAGTTCAAGCACTTTTTTCCTGTTCAATCTCTCCCTGGTGAGTTCAAGGTATCTGCCCGCGTGCCGAGTGCTTGCGGCAGCTGTAAGTGCATTAATTACGGTCTGTTCAGTATTGCTATGATGCTCTTCGTTCAGGAAGGATTGTATCGAAAGGATTTCCGCGTCCGTAAGCTCATGAGGCTCTCTGTCTAAGTCTCGGTTGCGTGCTGTGTCGCTGTCGTCATCAAACGGCTGAATGTAGGCATCTTTAGGAGAGATTGATTCAGTGGTAGCTACCAGGCGTGTCCGTTCAGTGTGTCTTGTGATATCCAGTGCGTCTAGTGCTGGGCGTACGGTTATCATGTCGCCGTCAACTGTCATGATTGATTCTGCATCAATTTCATCGGGATTCGAGTCTAGCATGTCGTGTTGATCTGTACGGTCGCCAGCGATGCCGACTTGGATAAATTCGAGTAACTGGATAGCCTGCTCAGCGATGTCTTGCGGTGCGCCTTTTACGAGACGCTCTGCGTCAGGCGTTGTGTAGGCGGTTTCTGCAAAGAAGCCGATAAGTTCTCTTAGCCTGTCTCTTGCAATCGTAGCCTCGTTATCGGGGTTTTCTGCCTCTTGTTTTTTCTTGATTATCGATAGGATATCGATTGCCTGCGCAACGGCACGCACGACAAGGTGTGGCTTGCTCGTGCTGTTTTCGAACCCTAGTTCATACGTTCTTGTGCCGGCGTTAATCGTCATTGCTGCTGCCTGTTCGTGCTCTATGGCTGCATTGTAGACTTCAGGGTGATCTTTGAGTGCGTTACGTAGGACCTTATTCTCTCTAGTGAGCCTACGCGCGGTTTCTGTTTTTGTCTTATGAGTGCGTGCAGCGAGTAAAGCTCCGGTCAGTTGTTCCATGTAGGGGCTACTAGGTTCGCCACTGGTGTTTTCTGTGTCTGGGTGGCCTATATGTTCTGTGAGCGGTGTTCTTGTGACGGCAACATAGCCTTGAAAGGGCCTACCCAGTGTCATAACGCGAAGGATTCGGTCGTTTGAAGAGCCGTCTGCGAGGGTATTCGCGTATCCTTCTAATTTACTATAAAGTGGGCCAGGACTTTTTGCGGCAATATACGGCTCCTCCTGGTTGTCGGTCTCATTGGCCTGTTCCTTCCCTGTGTCATCACCGGGCAGTGTCACCCGTTGGGCAGCTTCGTACAGGGCCTTCACGGAGATCACTACTGGGTTGCCCATGTCTTCTACTTGTTCAAGTATTTCTGGAGGGGCTGGCTCGTTGTTCCGCGAAGGATCCAACTCTAGTGTGAGCCCAAGAGCCTGAGCGTTCATTATGTTTCGCCACATAGATCGAAAGTGATCTGGTCTAGAGCTTCGACCGCCTACATGCAGAATTTCCGCACTTGCATCGCTATCGTCGGTATATGTGGTGAAGGGCGTTTCTGCGTAGCGAGGTGGAGTGTCGGTGTCACTCGGGTTCGTGATACGTGCCCTTGCTACGTGAATGCTCTGCGTGATTGAGTCTCCGACGAGATGGCGTGAAGTATCTAGGGGGTCGGTGGGTTGTTCAGTACGGTTCATATGGTATAGTCCAACATACAATATATATTATACAACTAATATTGAATTAATACCAATTTTTCTATCTTTAGCTCGGCACTCTGTGGTGATTGTTTTGGTGGGGTGGGCCACGTCCGATACTATGAGTGCATATGTTTCCGATACGAGACCACAACCCGAGTAGTCGCCTACCTGTCGTGACCTATGGGCTGATTGCGATCAATGTCGCGGTTTTTCTGTATACGTTTTTTGTTGCGAATGGCAGTATCGAGAGTATTGAGGCGTTTTATGAGCAGTGGGCGCTTCGCCCGGACGAAATACTGGCGGGCGAAGATCGCCACACCTTGCTGACAAGCATGTTTCTGCACGGAGGTTGGATGCACCTGATTGGCAACATGTTGTTTTTGTACGTGTTTGGCGACAATCTTGAATCGAGGCTCGGGCACGTTCGCTACCTGCTCTACTATCTTGCGGCTGGGTTGGCTGCGAGCGCCCTTCAAATCAGCCTTACATCTGATGCCGAACTCAGTATATTCAACCTCGGAGCATCAGGCGCGGTAGCCGGTGTCATGGGTGGCTATATCGTGCTGTATCCGAAGGCGAAAGTCGACGTGATGGTAATTTTGTTTATTATTATGCGGCGCATGGTGATGCCGGCATGGGTGGTGCTTGGTCTATGGTTTGGCCTGCAGCTGTTTAGCGGTTTCGGTGAAATGCTCACTGTTGACGGCGGCGCAAGTCAGGGCGGTGTCGCGTTCTGGGCTCATGTAGGCGGTTTTATCGCAGGTGCTGTGCTTGTTATTCCCCTGCTGTTCAAGCGTTCTGCTGATCGCAACAACGATTTCACAAACAGCGCTATCGATCTGTAGACGCTTTTATGACGAGGGTGCCGAGGAGCTGGCAATCTCGAGCAGGGCTGTGCGGGTATTCTGACCGAGATTCAGTCGCATGCCTACATTGATTACGTCTGGGTTGTCAACTGCATTATCGCGTGCGATGGATCCTACGAGTGTATTAATATGGTGCTGTTCATGTCTAAGCCCGCGCATATCAAGTATGTGCTTAGCATAATATTCAAGTGTGCCCTCACCGGTTGCATGGTTGAACCGGGGCACTGTAAATTCAGTCGGTCCACTGAACGCGCTTTCAGCTGTCGCTACATCTGCCTGGAAGCTCTCGTACCATGTATCGGTAAGCTCAGGCTCATCCCTTACTAGGGTATCTGAAGTCTGCAGACTGGCTGTATCGCCACTCGTGCTTGGTATCGAGTTTTCGCTACTTGGTTCGAACGGTTCGGTGATCTCTCTTGGCAGTTCTTCGGCCTGCTCGGGTAGGATCGAACCAGTGAAGTTCGAAGGCATGAGCGCTTGGAGCTGCTGTGCCGCATCGCTTGGATTCATATCGAGTCGCTGTGCAGTGTACGCAGCTGCCGCCCCTGCGAACATCGCCGTGAGTCTGTGTGAAGAAACAGGGCCTTGAGACCGTGTGCGCCGCTCTGTCAGCCGTCTCGCAGCGCGGCCAACCCTACGGACTCCAGAACTGATGGCTATAGAGGGACGCAAGATGAGAGATTCATGAGCATCGTCGATCGTGCTGTAGAGGCTTGCGAGCTTGGATGGTTCTTTGTCTGGTGGGCTGTCATGATGATGGTGGCCGCAGTCATGACTGTGAGTGTGAGAACGAGCGTATCGGTCTCGTAGTTTCTTTGGTAATACGGCTCGGGCATGATCAGGTAGGCCTTGCACTGCTCGTTTGGCTACGATGTCACCGTCAGCAACGACACCGTAGGCAGCGGTAGCCACTGTCTCGGGAAGCTCACCAAAATACGAAAAAAGACTCACGGCGCGAGACCCTTTAGCATCATTACTGGCGTGCTGCATTGAATCGGTATCCGATTCGATATCTCTTCTTTCGGCTTCAGCCGGACTGTCAGAATACGCAATAGTTCCTAGTCTTTCATTGAGTGTGTGATTAATGTTTGTATTGCCGACTGCCATAAGAGCCGCGGGGACCATCATGGAGGCGAGCATCGCTGTGGATGCACTACCAGGAGTCTCGAGAAAACTCAGATCACGAACCGAACGGAATACTTCATATCCAGACAGAGCGACGCTGCCGATGAGTGCTGCTCGAGCTGTCTTTTCTAATGCTTTGGAGGATGCTTCTGTATTCTTCTCTGGTGCACCGTCTCTTTGTCTACTCGGTAGACGCGCTCGAGCTTTGTACGTGAGCATCTTGGCAGATAAAAACACATAGTCTGGTACGTTGTGTAGCATATCTCGAGTACTCAATGGGTTTGCGTCCACATCATGGCCGTAGCGGTAACGTAGGCCTACGAGTCCTGCTCCGACAGCACCCTCTGCAAGTACCAAACCAACCGTCTGTTTGGCTGCTGTGCTATATGCTTCAGCCCGGGTTTGGTGTGGATTGTCTAGTTCGTCAGCATTGTTGTCGTGTTCTTTGTATCGCTCAGCTCTTCGCTGCGCCCACCAGTCTTGCGGGCTTTGCGACCCTTGGGCTAGCCTGTCGGTTTGTGGGTGCCCGTAGTATAGCTCCGCAAGCTCCGGATCGTCCTTGAGTACTTCGTCGAGCGATTCGACTATACGAGTATCGAGCTTAGGGAGAAGATGGTGTTCTTGGTATGTTGTGTTACTCATGGCCTTCCACGGTACAGTGAAAGTAGCATATATTGCAATTTTGTAGCATTACCGGCAGTTTATGTGAAAAAGTTGCAGTATGATCATTTATTGCGACAAAATTGCATTCTGAGTGCACAGGCTGCTATACATGGTGTAGCGCTGGCCCATATCTTTTCGTAGCCGATTGCTATGGGCTAGCGCACATATACGTAATGTAAAACAGAATATTAGAGGAATTATGAACACTATCAAGAAAACATATATTGCAGGAGCGCTGGTGGCAGCACTTGCAGGTGGAGCATTGTTTCAGGCGGTAACCGGAGGGAGCTCTAATGAGATTAATGAGCGTAAGGTCGCTGCAACGATTTTCCCGCTCTACGACATCACACGTGAGATTGCTGGTGATGAGTTTGACGTAGTGTTGATGCTGCCTGCAGGCGCGTCACCACACACGTTTGATCCACAGCCAAGTTTACTCAAAGACCTTGAGGGCACGCAGACAGTGTTTTCTATAGGTAATGGCCTGGATACATGGGCAGATAGTCTCACTGAGGCAGTCGGTGCTGAAGAAGTCACAGTTGACACTGACATCATGCTGAGAGAGACAGCAGAAGATCACGATGAACATGGTGAAGAAGAGCATCACGACGACGAAGATGAGCACCATGAAGATGAAGATGGTGAGCACGAAGACGATGGACACGAAGACGAAGAGCACGACGATACCGGAGAAGAATCACACGACGACGACGACGAAGAAGACGAACATGGACACGGTCCGGTAGATCCGCATTATTGGCTGTCTATTCATAACGCTGAGCAGATTGCTCTGAACATTGCTACTGAGCTTGGTGAACTTGACGCGCAGAACGCTGATGTGTACACAGACCGAGCGACAGCGTATTCCGCTCAGCTTGAGTCGCTTGAAAACGAGCTGACTGCAAAAACTGCGTCGTTGACAGACCAGAATATCATTTCGCTGCATGACGCCTGGGAGTATTTTGCTGCTGAATTTGGGCTGGATATCGTGGGTACGTTTGAGCCGTCCGGTGGTGAAGGCCCAACCCCCCAGTACTTAGCGACGCTCCAGGAAGAAGTCGAACAAAACGCCGTATCTGTGCTGTTTATAGAGCCTCAACTGTCGACTGCATCTGTGAGCGCATTTGCTGCCGACAACAACCTGAGTATCGCGCAGATTGATCCGCTTGGTGGTGCAGACGGTCGGGATAGCTATATTGAACTTATGCGCTACAATGTAGAGCAAGTGGTATCGGCCCTGACAAATTAGATGAAAAACTCCCCTGCACTCGACATTCAGAACGTTTCCTTTGGCTATGGCAAGGGGCCTCTCGCAGTGGAAGGTGTTTCGTTTCGTATCGCGAAGCAGTCGACAACCATACTGATCGGGCCCAACGGGTCCGGTAAGACGACGTTGCTTAAGCTCATGATTGGCCTGCTGCAGCCGACGCATGGCTCCATAACGGTCCTTGGTCGTACGCCTGAGCAGGCACGTATGCAGGTGGGCTATGTGCCGCAGAAGCTTCATTTTGACCATACGTTTCCACTGACTGTTCGTGAATTTCTCGATTTGTCGAACACGGGTACTGACACAGACGTTACTCGAGTGCTTGCCGACTTGGATATCCGGCGTCTTGCCCGCGCGCATGTCGGCACGCTATCGGGTGGGCAGTTGCAGCGGGTACTTATCGCACGGAGCTTGCTTGGTGAGCCTGAGATATTGTTTCTTGACGAGCCAGCAAGCGGTATCGATATCGGCGGTGAACAGAGTTTTTATGGCCTTATTACTAACATTCAGCAGGAGCGCGGCATCACGGTGGTCATGGTGTCGCATCAGATTGGGCTTGTCGCACAGCAGGCTGACCAGGTTGTGTGCGTCAACCGGACATTACTCAGTAGTGGACCACCGGACAAAAAACTAACTCCAAAAACTATAGAAAAATTGTTCGGCGAGCACGTAGCGCTCCACGAACATACACATTAAAGGCGTGAGATATGTTTGAAATACTACAGTTAGAGTTTATGCAGCGGGCGTTTATCGCAGGCGTGATACTCGCACCCCTGCTCTCGGTCCTTGGGTCATTTACGACGCTGCGCAAGATGTCGTTTTTTTCTGACGGCATAGCTCACGCATCGCTGTTGGGCGTGGCGCTCGCGATCCTGACTGGTATCGCGCCGTTTGCCGGTGCACTGCTCATGGGCGTGGCGCTTGGTGTGCTGGTGTTCGCATTAGAGCGCTACGCTAAGCTGGCGTCAGACGCCGTGATTGGTATCGTGTTTACAACTGGGCTAGCGCTTGGTGTGATTATTATCTCGTTGCAGCCCGGCTATCAGCCGGACCTTATCAGTTTTCTGTTTGGTAATGTCTTGTCGATAACGTGGGGCGATGTCTGGGTTATACTTGGTTTTTCTGCAGCTATACTGTCGACAGTTTTGGTGTTTTTTCGGCAGATTACGCTTTTGTCGTTTTCAGAAGAATTAGCCTGGACGTCTGGTGTCAATACAAAGCGGTTTGATTTGTTGTTTTATGTCTTGCTGTCTGTGTCTGTCGTGCTCGGTGTGAAGTTGCTCGGCATTATACTGGTGAGCGCCCTGCTGATCACGCCGCCGGTGACCGCAAAACTTATTGCGCAGTCGTTCCATTCATACGTTGCATTGTCAGTCGTATTTGCACTCGTAGCGTTTATGGGTGGTCTGTTTGCTTCGTATTACTTAGATTTCCCTTCCGGGGCATCAATTGTCATGTTTGCGACGACCTTATTTGCTGGAACGTTCGTCGTTAAAACAGTCAAATCAACGTAGCCACAGGTCGTGCTGTACAGGGCAAAATTATTGCTACAAATGTGCAATTTATGTTAAAATACATCCAGCATTATGGACACAGTACAGAAACTAACAAAACGATTGAAAGACGCCGGCTACAGTGTCACAAAGCCGCGCAAGACCGTATTTTCGGCACTCACCGACAGCGAAGCCGTCAGCATGGCGCAGCTTGTCAAAATGGTCGCAGATGATATAGACCGCACAAGTGTCTATCGTACTGTAGATTTGTTCGAAAAGCTCGGCATTATCCATCGCATACACATCGGCTGGAAATACAAGATCGAGCTGAGCGAGCAGTATTCACACCATCACCATCATGCCGCTTGCACCCAGTGTGGGTCTATTTCAAGTTTTGAAGAAGATCAGGATCTTGAAGCTGACATTCACGCACTCGCCGAAAAACTCGGCTACACACTCGAAGGCCATACACTTGAACTCCGCGGTGTGTGTGGTAGGTGTAGTGACAATGTAGCCCAGTGATATACTGGCAGCATGGTTGACGCAGTAATGAATAAAAGTAGGCTTTTTCTGGCCGTCGCACGCACAGAGGCACAGATATACGTTTTCTATCCGTTAGAGTTTGTCGTCGCATTTATCAATAGGGGGCTGGCAATATTTTTGAGCGCTCTCTTCTGGGTGGTGGCTGCAGAATTTGGCGACAATGCCTTGCTTGATAGGCGTTTTCTCCTTGGCTACTTTTTGATCGTTTCTGGCATGACGCAGATTTCGTTTGCGAATGTCAATGTCGCCTCGCATTTGCTCAGACGTATTAAATCCGGGGCTATTAGTAGCGACCTCTTAAAGCCGATTGACCCTTTTGCGCTGCAGTATGCAAGAAGTTATGGCTCACAAGTTCAGTTTTTGCTTATTTCCTCAGTACTTACGGTGGTGGGGGTGCTGTACGCATCAGACGGCTTCAGTCCCCTGCTGGCTGTATGGGCAGTACTGAACATGATTATCATCAATTATTCGTTAAACAGGATGACCGCACTCATTGGGTTTTACGTGGTTGAGGCGGCCGGTATCAAAAACTCGCTGCTGCACGTATTGCGGCTACTACAGGGCATGCTTATCCCGTTGAATCTTCTTCCATTGGTTGCGCAAGATGTATTGTTTTTCACGCCGTTTCCGAGCTCGCTCTATATGCCCATTGCGACGCTATTGGGTGCGGACATAGCGATCAGTAATTACGCTATTGGTACGCTCTGGGGGCTGTCTTTGTTGCCGATTTCGGCATGGCAATGGAAACGAGCAACGAGAAAATATGAAGCGGTTGGATTGTAGCTATGCGTTATCTACGCTTACTCTATGTCAATGCTGTTAACACGTTTCGTCGTGATGTCGCGTATTTCGCTGAGAACTGGTCCAATGTACTTTCGACCCTCCTATTCACCTTGACGGCGGTCTTAGCCATTGAAGCTATCTTCACGAACGTGAACACGATAGGTAGTTTCGACAAAAACGATGTTTTATTCCTGATGTTTCTTGGGCAGGTGTCATTCTATCTCATCGCCCGTGTATCGTTCGTGCCGGCTACTGAGTTCGCAGAAGAAGTTAACAGCGGGCAGCTTGATTTTTATCTCACACGACCAGTGCCACTACGGTTTTTTATCTATACAAAATCTATTAGTTTTTTGATTATGGTGAGAGACAGTCTGCCGCCACTTATCCCACTGACGTTCATCGTTGACTGGACGGCCCTCGGTGTAACAGGCCACTCATTTTTGGCGGGAGCAGTGATATTTTTACTAGGCATGGTCATTGAGCACTGTATGGTATATATGCTTGCTCTTACAAGTATTTGGTCAGGGTCCTCTAATCATACTTTGAGCTATTTCTGGGCATCACGGGCGGAGAACCGTATGCCATACGAGAATCTATACGGATGGTTTCAAGGGGCTGTGTTCCTTGGTTTGCCAGCTTTGTTGTCCTCGTCGCTTGCGGCTTCTGTTATGTTGGGGTATTCGCCCGCTGCATTGAGACTTGCGCAAGTACTTGCTGCAACAGTAGTATGGCTCATAGTACATAACTATGCATGGAAAAAGGCCATGCAGACGTATTCATCTGCATCATCATGACACACCAGCCAATTATCCGCGTCAAAAACCTGTCTAAGCATTTCAAGCTGCGCACAAATAAAAACATACTCACAGGTATATGGCGGCCGGAGTATAAAACCGTAGCAGCAGTCAAAGACATTTCTTTTGAAATTACTAAAGGAGAATCTGTCGCTTTCCTGGGGCCAAACGGAGCTGGCAAGACAACCTCTACTAAAATGATGACCGGGCTACTCTATCCGACTACGGGAACCATTGAGATACTTGGGCACGCACCCTTTGACCGTAAACCACAGTTCTTGAGAAAAATCGGCCTTGTCATGGGGAACAAAGCTGGGCTCAATTGGGATTTAACAGCAAGACAGAGTTTTTGGTTGCTGCAGAACATTTATGAAATTGAAGAATCTATGCACGCTGCTAGGGTTATGGAACTAGCATCTATGCTAAAAGTCGAAAACAAGCTGGATCAGCAGGTCCGCAGGCTGAGCCTAGGTGAACGCATGAAGCTGGAGCTGATTGGAGCTATCTTGCATGATCCCGAAGTGCTGTTTTTGGACGAACCTACTATCGGTCTTGACGTGGACGCTAAGCGAACTGTGAGGAAATTTCTGCGCAAGGTACAGAAAGAGTACGGCACGACCATAATACTCACCTCGCATGACATGGATGACATCGAGGAGGTGTCTGACCGCGTACTTGTGATAAACGACGGTGTTATCGCATATGATAATGATTTGAAAAAGCTTGTGAAAACCTATTCTAGGCACCGCTATGTGCGGGTATTGTTTAAGCAGCCTCCGAGCGACGCTGAGCTTGAAAAACTCGGTACGCTTACTCAGCAGGATTCAGGGGTTTTGCTGAGAGTCGAAACGAAGAAGGCCCCTGCAGCTATTGCGGAACTTACTACTAAATACGAGGTCGAAGATATTCATATCGAGTCCACTCCGCTCGAAACAATTATCGCTGATATTTTCGCCGGTTCATAAGTTTGGCAGCGTGGTAGAGGCCCTGCTCCGCTGGCGAGGTCGACGTATCGAAAAGTATCGGCTATAATTCCGCTTATGATACTCAGCAGACCAGCAGAAAGACGCTTCTTTGCCGTCTGGTTTGTGTGGGCGCTTTTCGTCTCTACAGTCGTTGGCTTGAACAGCATCAATGTTGCGACAGTTTCGGCACTTGACCCAAGCGAAGAAACGGCCGAATGCTTCAATCACAGCGGTGTTCGCAACGACCGTGCGTGCATTATGGTTAACTGCGAGTGGGATAACGTCGCACGTAACTGGCCCGATGACATTGGATACCATATTGACTGCCCCAACATGCTCATCAAGATCAAGGGTTATAGCCATCCAGAACCAGACGCAGTCCAATGCGCGGCGCTCATGCCCGGGTGCGGGTATTGCCCAGGTACTGGCAATGGCTCAGGTTGTTATCTGACGGAGGCTGAATTTATTGAATACAGCAAAGACTTCAGTGGTCTAGAGTCTGAAAAGTTAGTGAGATACGCCAGTAATAATCCGGTTGCAAACATAGTCAATTCTGAAGGCGGCGGTCTGACCGATCGAGGGTTTACGTATCTGCGCATACTTGCGGTCGTAGCCATCGTCGTGTTGATTGCAGGGGCATGGGCGCTACACCAGCGATCTTCAAGGAGAAAACGTAGTAATTAGAAGTGCAACTTGACGTTTAATTTGCATCTCCATCGGATTGTACCCAGCCGTAAACATCTTCCTCACGGAGGCGGCTGCTGGGCGTCCATGTTGAAGCGTATTTCAATTATTCTTAGTGTACAATTGTACGTATGAAATATATTGAGCAATCTCTTTAGGCGGAGAGGCGATGAAGCCGACGTCGATACACATTCCCTGTATAGGTTACTCGCTCGCTGCAGACTGGTATGACGGGACAACCGACGAAGTCATTCTAGATCTGCCAGGCTTCACCGCCGGCAAAGCAAAATATGCTGAGCTGCTATCGGAAATAGCCAAAAAGACTGGCGCACACGCACTTTCGATCGACTACTCAGGCCACGGCGAAAGTCCATACGATATTCAAGACGTCTCCCCTGCCCAGAATTTCTTAGAAGTCGTGACCGCATTTGATTGGATCACAGAGTATCACCCAGGCAAGAAGATAACAGTAATGGGGACAAGTTATGGCGGCTTTCACGCAGCACAACTGACAAAATATCGTGAGTTCCAGAAACTCATCTTGCGTGTCCCTGCCATGTATCCACCGGATATATTCTATACAAAATGGGGCCAGATTGACCGCGACGCTACTTTGGATTACAGAAGTAACGCTGAAGGGTTGCATAGTCACCCTGTACTGAGGAGGGCTTCACGTTTTGATGGCAAGACGTTTGTCATTACACATGAACTAGACAGAATGTGTCCACAACAGTCCACGGATCCATTTGTCGCAGCTTTCAGTGCCGACACGTGGGAGGCAAAAGGCTTCAAACATGCACTCGCCGAAAGCAATGCCAGCCAAGAGCAGAAAGATGAATATACTAACCGCATAGTTCAGTGGATGACTGGGTAAGAGTGGCTGTTTTTGATCGGTGATCTAGTCTGAGAATATGCAGCATCTTTATCCAGTGAGTGGCTGGCACTAGAAGCCCTTGGAGGATGGAATTATTCCCCCAAAAGCCCATTCTACCTCTATAGACTCTGCTGAGCGACAAGCGTCATAGATACTTTCTTGTACTGCTTTTGCGGCTGAATGACCGATTATATCCACCTGCGTGTATAGGCTGTCGTCTGCGTCCTGAAACCATTTCAGCTTTTCATTGAAAGGATTCTTTAGCTCTCTCGTGCTAAACACAAAAACCGTGTCACCGTCCGATGAAGTATGTACGGGGTTTATCGCGCGAACATGTCCGTGAGAGGCTAAGTGGGCCACTTTTTCGAGATGCTGCTTAGCTCCAAGGTCTACGTTTATGCCAACGACTGAGATTGTTGTATTTGAGCTGTCTTTTGTCACAAAGTCTATTAGATTTTCATATGGCTTGAATTTGGTTGTTTCATCTCTATTCCCTGCAAGCACTTCACCATTCGGTAAAACTACATTTCCAACAGCATTTACAATTGAAAGCGCTGATATGATGATGCCGTTACCAAGGTCGACACGTGCTGATCCAACTCCTGTCTTCATGGCGCCAGACTTTGTTCCATTTTCAAGCCACTGGAACTTGCCTACGGATGTACCTGTTGATGCACCTACGTTCCCGCCAGCAACAGGATTTTTACTGGCATTTTCATATGCTTCACGACCGTACTTTGGGTCATAGGGTGCGATACGCATGCCTAGGTCGTAGACAATCGCGCCAGTTATTGAAGGGTTGAATATATTATTGTCACCCGAAACAGAGCCGAACTTATCACGGCGTAGGCACTCCATAATCTCGCTAGAAGACATCAGGCCCGTATTGCTACCACCAGCAATAAAAATACCGTTTTCGCCGTAGTCAGTTTTATCCACTTTATTTGCTTCGGTGCCATAGGCACCAACAGCACCGCCGTAGGCTTTGTAGGCAACAGTGTATGGCTTATCAAAGAGAACTACGGTGCAGCCCGTAAGTTTATCCAAGTGTGTAGAGTGGCCTACTTTTACACCTGATAGTGCTGTCAGTGTATTGTTTTTCATGACTGTATAATACCGTTGCATGGATGATTAGTCGAATGCACTACGGATATGCGCCATGATTGTGCCTGTCATTAACGCCTCATTGAGAATATCAGCAGAGCTGATGCGTCTGCACTTGCTCGAAGTACATGCCTCAGCCCATTCCATGGGTGAGTCGCTTACTTCTCGCTGCGCTTGTCGTCGAACTCCCTGGGCTTGGCCCAGGCTGAGTTCGCTTCACGCTGGAAGCGTCAACTTAAAAACCCGCCAAGGAGGCGGGTGCTTAAGTTGGTGATCCCAACGAGAATCGAACTCGTATTGCCAGATTGAGAATCTGGTGTCCTAACCGTTAGACGATGGGACCTCGTCGACACGTAAAGCTAACTTTGCTGAACTGCCCAGGAAACAAGTTCCATGGGCAATTCTAGCAACGCTAGCAATGTGTCTCCTCTCAAATTTGAGAATCCTCTCTCAAATGTGGGTAGCTACAAGGCTGCATTGAATTATAAAGGAACAGTGCAGCGCATCAAAACTATTCACACTTCAACGGTTAAGGTGTCCTACCACGTTTTCGCTGTTGTCAGCATAGCTGCCACCGGAAAACGCTACTCAGAATGTCTCAGGCATTCTTCCTGTTAGACGATGGGGTCCCCGCAAAAGCATCTTTTGTGGGGTATTATGGTTGGGACCGTTATTATGTTGTGTAGTATATACAATTTTTGTGGATATTAACACCTTGACTGTGAGGGGCGGACCAGTGGTGTTATTTGTAGCTGTACTTCCCTGCTTGGATGGCAGTGATCCAGGTTTGACCTGGGTTCAGCGCGAGTGGTTTGCCTGCGGTGGTTAAGAATGTTAGTTCACTGGCGTTTTTGGGCTTTTTCCAGGTGCCTTGTATGGCTGTGCCGTCCTGGAACACAGTCGCCGGACCGGTACCGGTGCTGTCGTAGACGCTGTGGATGCCGTTGGGGTGGATGCCGTAGGGAACTTCCATGGCTATAACGACGCGTGGGGTGATCTGATCGCCTGATCGCTCGTCTTTGTGCGGTATGCCGGCCATCAGCCGTTTGTAGGTGTTTGCGTCTGCGTCGTAGGTGTATGACGTATTGTAGTTGGATTTAGATATGTTGAACTGGATTGAAGTTGCAGGTTTGCCTGCTGGGGCGTCGTCTTCTTTGTCATCTGACTGCACGCGTGTGAAGCCGTCGATTGTCGGGGCGTCTGTGTAGCCGAGTGATGTGCGTAAGCTGTCGAGCCGTTTCATATCGGTGTAAACATTGTGTGGAGCATAGCGGTTGGTGACTCGTTCGAAACTGGTGTCATGCACACCGTGGTCAAGGTCCTTAAGGCCCATTGATCGAATCAGCTGCAGTGCTTCCCCGCTGCCTCCGCTATGGACGTATGCAGCGTCAAACCCTGCTGCCCATTTGACATAGTACGGTCGGGCGGAACGGATTGGTCCGATGCGCTCTGGCTGGTCTTCTTGGTAGAGCGCCAGAAATCTCGTGATGCCGCCTTCAGCAATTGCTTCGAACACGACACCCGCCTGCTGTAGGCCTGCTTGTGGGCGCGCTTCGGGGCTGTTTTCGATCATTACCCCTACTATGGGTCGTTTGTTGAGCGTCGGTGCGACCTGGAGCCCTGTGAGCGTAGACGGGACGGTCTTTGGCTTGGTAGGAGCTGTGTCGACTGGGTCTGGTTCTGGGATGTCAGCAGATATAGCGATATTTTCGGCTGGTTCAGGGTCTGGCTGCTGAGAGTACGACTGCAGTATGAGAAGCCCCGTCAGGATCACGCCGAGACTGATCCCGGAAGCGATAGCCAGCCGGTGCGCTGGTTTCATTGATCTGGCCGTCGCACGAACACCTTTCGTAGGTGATGGGTCGTATTTTTTGGCAACTGCCGCCTCGATTTTGTCGACGGTCATGTGGTTGTAGCGTGTGTGTTTGTGCTGTTTTTTAGCCATGGTGGTTGAGCGGTTTGGTTGTTTATCTTACGTGTGTTTTTGTGTGGAGTGCGTTGCTGGTAAGTATACCATGATATGTGCCCACCACTACGGGGCCCGGCCACAGCGTGGTGAGTTATCCACAAATGGTGGGTTGGGTGCACTCGAGTGTCTGTGAGTGTGTGGTGGGCGTGTCTGCTGTTGGTGCGGTACACTATACGGTATATGAATAACAGCACGCAGCAAACACCACGACTGAGTTCGGACAACATAAAGCGGATCACAGCCAGTATCCTGAATGGTTCGGATATCCCATTAAGGAGTGAGATCGAACAGCAGTACGTCGCCCGCGATCTACCGGCGGGCGCTGAGGTGACACGGTTTGCGCCCTCCCCTACCGGGTTTGTGCACATTGGGGCAATTTTTACTGCTATGATTTGCCAGTATGTTGCACGGCAGACAGAGGGTATATATGTGCTACGGATAGAAGACACGGACAAGAAACGTGAAGTTGAGGGTTCAAAGGATCTGATCTCTCGCCAGCTGCATACATTCGGCGTTGAGCCAGATGAGGGTCTGCAGGATGACGAGTCGGTTACCGGCGACTATGGACCGTACGTGCAAAGCGAGCGCAAAGACATGTACCTGGCGTTCGCAATCGACCTGCTTAATACCGGACGAGCCTATCCTTGTTTTGCGACCACGGAAGAGCTGCAGGCAGCAGTTAAAGATCAGCAGTCCAAGAAACTCCGCCCTGGATACTATGGAGAGTGGGCGCTCTGGCGTGACCGCTCGGACGAAGACATAGCGGCCGCATTAGACGCAGATAAACCTTTTGTACTGCGGTTTCGTTCCGAAGGCTCGCACGATACGCGCATGGTGTTCGACGATGCGCTCAAAGGCCGGATGGAAGTTCCTGAGAACGACCTCGATGTGCCACTGATTAAATCCGATGAGCACAGGCTTCCGACGTATCACCTTGCCCACGTTGTTGATGATTATCTCATGCGTGTAACTATTGTATTCCGCGGCGAAGAGTGGCTGCCCAGCACACCGCTGCATATCGAGCTGGCTCAGGCGCTTGGCATACAGCCGTTCACCTATGCGCATACGCCTGTTATATCTATTGTCGATCCAAGCGGCGGCGGCAAGCGCAAGTTGAGTAAGCGCAAAGACCCAGAAGCAGATGTGGCGTATTGGGTACAGGCTGCGTACCCGATGCGGGCCATCAAAGCCTATCTGCTTGGTCTGGCAAACTCTAATTTCGAGGACTGGTACCGTGAGAACCCCGATGCTGCGTTGAGCGAGTTTGAGTTCAGTCTTAAAAAACTCGCCTCGTCGCGCTCTCCGTTGCTCGACATGAAAAAACTTGAAGATTACGCAAAAGACGAAATCGCTCGCCTAACGCAGGAGCACTTCAACAAAGAAGTGCTGGCGTGGTGCCAGACGCACGACCACGACTTGTATGATGCTATGATGGCTGATCCGGAATACACTAAACGTGTACTAGCGATCGAGCGCGGCGGCGACAAACCGCGAAAAGACGTCGCTAAGTGGAGTGATGTCCCTGGTCAGTTTGGGTATTTCTACGACGGTATTTTTTCTGAGCGCTTCGTGCCAGGTATTGCAGATGCACTTGAGGGTGTGTCGGCTGATGACCAGGGCGCTGCGCTCGGTGCATTTATGGCGACGTATGATCACACAGCCGATAAAGACGCCTGGTTTGACAATATGAAACAAGCCGCAGAATCTGCCGGCTACGCCCTGGACAGAAAAGCCCTCAAAGCTAATCCGGAGAACTTCAAAGGTGGTCTTGCTGACTTCGCCAAAATAATCCGTGTCCATACTACCGGTAAAACCCGCACCCCGGATCTGTATACAATCATGCAGATCATGGGCTTGCAGCGAGTGAACAGCAGGCTTGGCAGTAGCGAGTAGTGAGTGAGTGATACACTGAAAGCATGGATGGAGTGTATGTGCCGCTTGCGGAACGGTTGCGACCAAAACGTATTGCTGAATTAGCTGGTCAAGAGCACTTGACGAATAAGAGCGGTTTACTCGCCCTGCTGGTAGCAAATAAACAGCCGACCAGTATTATTTTGTGGGGGCCACCTGGCACTGGAAAAACAACAATTGCGCGCATACTCAATGCGGCCTGGCCTGAAACAGACTTCGTAGAGCTGTCTGCGGTTACTGCAGGCGTCAAAGACGTGCGAGAGGTTGTAGAACGTGCTCGTCAAAATAAACGTTTGCAGACACAGACGGTACTGTTTGTCGACGAGGTGCACCGGTTTAATAAGTCGCAGCAGGACGCGTTTTTGCCACATATTGAATCAGGGCTGCTTGTATTGATTGGCGCGACGACAGAAAACCCAAGCTTTGAGGTGAATAACGCGCTTTTGAGTCGCACAAAAGTGGTTGTACTGAATGCACTTGATGAAAAGGCCCTCTCTAAATTAATAAAAAAGGCTGCAAAAGCGGTCGGGAGATCGGTTGCTCCGAAAGCCGTGAAGCTGCTGGCTCAAATGTCTGGTGGGGACGCCCGGACAGCTATCAACACGATCGAAATCGCAACGCAGCTTTCAAAAGCCAAGGACAGCATAACTGAGGGTCACATAAAAACCGTCCTACAGCGTACAAACTACCAGTTTGATAAAAACGGTGATGAACACTATAATCTCGCGTCGGCGTTTATCAAATCGATGCGCGGCAGCAATGTCGAAGGCAGTTTGTATTACCTGCATAGACTTATTGTTGGTGGCGAGGACCCACTGTTTATCGCCAGGCGCATGGTGATTTTTGCAAGCGAAGACATTGGCATGGCTGCTCCGTATGCGTTGACACTGGCAACCGCGGCGTTCCAGGCGGTCGAGCGAGTTGGTATGCCTGAGAGCGAATATATTTTGTCTCACGCCGCGATGGCGCTCGCAGAGTCGCCCAAATCACGTGCCGCAACGGACGCGATGTACGCCGCCAAGAAGCAGGTCGCTGACCACCCAAACGCAAAAGTCCCCCTGCATCTCCGGAACGCCCCCACAAAACTCATGAAAGACCTCGGCTATAATAAGGATTATAAATGGGAAGCAGACTTCAAACCTAGCGAAGGATTTTTACCCAAAGAACTTGAAGATTCGTAGCTGGCCCACACTCACTTTTCCCTCCGAGTAGCGCCTGCACGCAGGGGCGCCCTTAGGAGGGTCGCCTCTGGTTGCACCACGCATATACTACTCTTGAGGAAAAAGTGAATGTGGGCCAGGGTTTATAGACCATCATTCGCTGCAGTGGTATGATAGAGGTATGGCCTTAACGAAAGACGATTTATCACAACTACAGACCATGATGACCACGACGGTCGTTGATGTCATGGCGCCGATCGTCGAAGGTATTAATGAAAGATTTGACGGCCTCGAAGGACGTATGGATGGTATTGAGACCCGTATAGACGGCCTCGAAGGACGTATGGATGGCCTCGAAGGCGCCGTATCTAAACTAACTACGAAGGTTGACGAGAACACAAAGGCAACACGGGACTTAAGTCTGCGCGTCACGAGCCTTGAAGACCGTATCGAAACGATCGAAAATGATATAAAAGAGATCTATTACATGCTAAAGCCACCCAAAAAGCTCAGTGGTAAAAACCTCGAAGCTAAGCTTCAGCAGACGTACCAAGACCTCCAGCGTATCGCCGATGCTGCTGGCGTAACCCTCCAGGCGAAATAAATCTATCAACTACAATTGTAGTGTTGAGGCTCACAGCCACAGGGGTGTGGTAGAATTGGGGACATGACTGCAAAATTCTATACAGGTCCTTTTGATGCTTTGAACAATTTCTCCGCACACGCGGTTGAATATAATGGTGTACTCTACCCTACTGCCGAACATGCGTTTCAGGTCACAAAAAGTATTGATCAAGACGCAAAAAAAGCTATATTGGCTGCACGGAGTCCGCTCGTAGCTAAGACCCTATCGAACGGTCAGTATGGGGCTTTTCGTGACCCAGAATGGGGCGACAAGAAAATTGGGATCATGAAAGATATCTTAACCGCAAAATATGAACAGCATGAAGAAGTCCGCTCGGTCTTAGACAGTACGACAGGGAGCACAATAGAAGAAGATTCACCTACTGATTATTTTTGGGGCATCGGTAAAGACGGCTTGGGTAAAAACCATTTAGGACAAATTTGGATGCAAATCCGCGATGGACAGTAATGCCCAGACAGACCCCTAGTCGTGCTCAAGTGGGCGCAGTCGATTGATGGGTTTATTGATGATGACAGCGACACTCAGCTCTCGGTTTCGAGCTAAGTAGATAGCATGGTGACTGCCCGCTGTGTGATGGGTTTGACCTTTTCTGTCGCACAAGATGCCGATGACTCGTGTTCTCATCTGCTCAAACTTACCTCATATCAAGCCGGCCAAACCTCGGTCATCTGGTATTCTGCTCCTAAAGTCACCGACACAATAATCCGGTTTCATAGGTGTCTCCCATATAGAATAGCTTCCGCGAGCCAGCGGCTTGAAGCTCACTTCGGACTCAGCCGAAGGTGGTTGTAGAATTTGCAACTAAAATGAAATGCATTTAAAAGTGGACTACATGCTGGCAGCGACGCGGATCAGCTGATCTGTGGACATGCGTGAGTCGCCTTCAATTTGGTACCAGATGCCATTGTCGACCCATGTAGCGTTTGATCCGCCGTAGATGTAGAGTGTGCGTCCGCGGTCTTCAAATGTTTGATACGGGGTGTTACCTTCAACTACGAAGTTGTCCAGCAGTGATTCACTGCTCCAGTTGCTAGAGCTTTGTATCAGGTCATAGTTCCTGTCGTCTGTAGTTGAGCGGAACGATATGGTTACTTTGCCGGGGCTGTACTGTATTGGTCCGTTGTAGGTAAAGCCTGACGGGTTGTATTTTGGTAGTGTTGCGTCTAGCCCGGCTCGAGCAGCTGCAACTCTCATGCTGAGGTTTGGCACGTTTTGTAGTGCAAAAAATCCACCGAGTAGTACAGCGGCAAGCACGGCTGCACTGACCGACATGGCGCGTGCACTGATGCCGAGTTTATGTGCGAGCTTCGTGCGCTTTTTCGCAGGTGTGTGAGCTGGTTGCGTGTGAGCGTCTGCGCGTTCGAGTGCTGATTCTATAAGCTTTGCGGCAGCTACGTTTTTCTTGGCCACTGTTGCTGCTGATGCAGCGCGACCAGCGACGTTGGCGGCTTTTTTGCGCTGAGCGAGCGACGGCCTGGCTGTGCGTGTAGCTGGGTGAGCTTTGACAGACATCGGTTTGACGACTTTTTTAACTGGCTGGGGTTGCATACCAACACCGTTAAACTTGGATACATGTGGACTTTTGTGACTGGTCCGAGCGGCGTTTGAGCGTGCCCGGGATGTACCGAGCTGTGATTTAGAGATGGGGGTCGTAGAAGATTTTTTAGCAGATGGTTTTTTAACGGCTGTTCGCATGAGGGTGCGAGATTTCTGAGGTGTTTTTACGACAGGTTTCGCCGGACTGCGCTTCGCGCTGGTGCGTTTTGTCGCACGCTTTGCTCGTGCACCTGGTACAACACCGTCAATAGAGGTCGGAGCGGCGGCACGTTTAGATTGTTTGGCCGTGTTTGAACGGATGAGTTTGCCGGTTGTTGCGTCGTATTTTTTGCCGTTTATTTGTACCGTTTTACCCACGCGTATGTTCCTTTTTCATGTTTGAAGCTGTGTGTAGACGATTATCGTCTGTCGTTGCTACCCTTGTATGTATATGGTAGCTCTTCTGAGTTGTTTTATCAAGCGAAGAACTGCGTTGCGTGTGTCGTCCCTGCGTACTGTATGCGACATGCTATATACTACAGGCTATGGACTACTTAGATCCGCAGAAAAAGAAACAAAAACGCCGCAAACTTATGGTCGGATACGCTTTGCTCAGTGTCGTGATCGCACTGGCTACGGTGCTCCTCGTGTATGTGTCGCGAGGCTTTTATGTCGATTCTGAGGGTACGGTCATCCAGAACGGTTTGATGTATATAGATACTGAACCTGTTTCAGCTGACGTCTATCTGAACGGCGAGAAGC
This sequence comes from Candidatus Saccharimonadia bacterium, assembly GCA_938050265.1. Classification (GTDB taxonomy): domain Bacteria; phylum Patescibacteriota; class Saccharimonadia; order Saccharimonadales; family SZUA-47; genus CALLJT01. Next base: position 3,136 of record CALLJT010000046.1, on the reverse strand, counting down.
AGTCAGGTAAAACAGACGCTCGATTGGTCGTACCCGAGGGAAATTATTCTATAGAGCTCAAGCGCGCAGGATACTGGCCGTGGCAGCGCTCTGTACGTCTGGATGGTGGTAGTTTGCGCCGGTTGACGTACGTGCGGCTTGTGCCAGAGAGTCTGAGCCAGAAGCAGTATCTTAATCTGCCAGCCGCACCCGACGTCGTGTCCCAGAGTGACGATGGTCGCTGGCTACTGTTGATGTATAACAAAACCCCGGGTGAGGCACATGTCGTGGATCTGCGGTCCGGTACGCCTCGGCTGGTAGACGTGCCCTTCCCTGCTGAAATCGCTACGCAGCTGCAAGACGGCGTATGGGGCTCTGTTCAGTGGGCTGACGACAATAAGACATTTCTTGCGGCGTATAGCTCCGGGAGCACTACGACGCACGTGCTCGCGGACAGAACAGACCCTGAGCAAACAGTGACACTGCGCGATTCGATCCCTCTCGTGTCGTTCACGAGTGCCACGCTACATGACGGCAAACGCGACCGTGTGTATCTGCACGATGCAGACGAGAGTGTTCTGTACACAGCTAACGTGACCTCAGGTGAGTCTGCAGTCCTGATTGAAGGCGTTATAGAGTTCGCGGCAACCGGTCGGGATACCGTGCTGTATGTGACAGATGCGCTGTCGTCTGACGGGACAGTAGAAGTGCGACTTCGTGAGCGCGACGATGAGCGTTCGGTTATCCGAACAGGGCTACAAGAGTCGGATACGTACCTTCTCGACGTTGGTAGTCGAGACGATTCGCCGGTTGTGGCGATTAGCTCACCTGCGGAAGATCGGGTGATTGTGTACGACGATCCGCGTGCAGCTATTTCAAGTAGCTCAATCTCAGACATACCGGTACCGACGACCGTTATGCGTATCGCTGACCCGCAGCAACTCATGTTGTCCGATGACGCATCGGCGGTGATTGCTCGCGGAGGCGACAGCTTTACGTCGCATGAGTTTACTGAAGACCGTACATACGCGTATTCACTGAACGTGCTTGGCCAAGATATAGCTTCTATTGAATCGTTTGACTGGGTCGACAACCGCTATATGACGCTCAGAACAGACACCAGTCATTATTTTGCGGACTTCACTGGTGATAACACGCACGCTGTAGTCGATACGGTTGGTGCATTGCCGCTCGTATTTGATGATCGTCGTGAGCGTATTATTTCTGTAGAAACACGAGACTCAGGAGCAGCGCGTTTAGTCGAAACATCGCTCCTCGCCCCAGACCAGTAGTGTTGCTTAGCGCACGTGGTAGACGCTGACGTGGGTGCTCGGTCCGAACGAGTAGTCTGACTGAAGCTCCCATGCGTGGTCGACTGGGACTTTGTTGTGTGGGCTATAGATATACCAGACGACTCCGGACTGAGGCGAAATGTCTTGGATGTCTGCAGTGCTGTTGTCGACCGCGAAAATAGGATCGAGTGAGCCGTAATCTTCTTCTGGTGTGAGCAGTGTGGGCTCAGTTGCTGTGCGGTTGTAGTGCAGTGCATCGTAGTAGTCGCTGAATTTAGACGTAACAATGCTGTCACCTGGGGCATGGAGCACGTTGACGGCTGAAAACGCACGGTTTGTTTGGTTGTCTTGTTTGTCGACACCGCGCATAACTCGACTGACACCGGATAGCAACGCTACGGTAAGCAGTAAGATGCTCAGTCCTGCTACTGCTCGTTTGCGCGTCGACGTTGCCGACGCAACTGTGGCATACACGAGCAGCCCAATGCCGCCATAAAACAGCGTCGCATACTGTGCGAAATACCTGAGGTAGTAGTATGACGTGGTCTGCGGTAGGACGGAGATGATAAATAATACGACACTAACAATGACGACTGAACCGCACGTCAGCCAGAGTGTTGCCGCGCTAAGGACTCGTCGCTTGAGTGCATACACACTGAGTCCGACGAGCATACAGATACCGACGAGCGCGATGATCCGCACAAGCGCACTACTGCCTCGGTCGATCGGTTGGAACGCGACGAGCTGCCCGATCGTATCAAGAAACGATGTTTCGTTGACGTCAGGTATCCAGAATCCGCCATTGACGGCTTTTGTTTGAGCTGCCAGTGTCGGTATCCAAGGAATGTACGCTACGACTGCGGCGATGAGCGCGAAGAACCATGAGCGGTGTGCGGATAGCTGTTGCTTCACCCAGTGAAAAACCGACGTATCTCGCCGAGCCTTTCCGGGTGTGTGCAGCAGTACGTATACGCCGTGCACGAGTACGATGAGGCCACTAAAGTAGTGGGTGTAGAGCCCGCCTGCGATACAGAGTGAATAGAGTGCCCAGAGCTTCCAGTCCCGAGAGTTGTTACGTGAGAGTGCCGTTACGAGTATGAGTGTAGCAGCGAGAATGAACACAGACGCGAGCGCATACATGCGTGCTTCCTGCGAGTAACGGATAACGAACGGACCAATACTGGCGGCTGCCACCGCGAACGATGCCGCGCGAGCGTGTACGAGTTTGCGGGTGAGCACGTACAGCAGCCCAATGCCGATCAGCATAAGTAGCGCACTGAGTGAACGCATTGCCATGTCGCTGCGCCCGAACACCGCAGTCCAGGCCTTCAGAAGTACGTAATATAGTGGCGGGTGGACATCAGCTGCTGTGAGTGTCGTGAGCTCTGGTACGCTAAATCTGGTTATAGCCGACGTGTAGCTTTCGTCGAACCAGAAACTGTGACGGTCTATCGTTGTCCACTGTAGAGCGACGAATGCAGTAATGCTCGTGAATATAAGCGGAAGTATAGGAGTTGATTCTACTGGTATTTTTTTAGCCATGCGTTACGCCTAATATACCATAGTTCTTTGAGTGTATTAATGGCTGCGCGCATAGTCGATTCGCCGCTGAGGCTGTCTTCGATCTTTGGGTCACTCCAGTCTGAGATGGGCTGTTGGGCCACGTTCAGCTGATGGTCGACAGCGATTTTCAGGACTTCCATGTCGAACCCCCACCCGTCGATCGTAACCCGGTCAAACAGGAGCGTACGCGCAGATGCCGTGAAGGCTTTATAGCCACACTGGGTATCTCTGTAGCCGGGGAGTAGCACGAGGCGGATAAGTACGTTTGCCATGTTTGATAAGTAGTAGCGGATGCCCTGATG
>CALLJT010000045.1 GCA_938050265.1 Candidatus Saccharimonadia bacterium | reverse complement strand
TTGAGCGTGCGTAGCTCGTGTACTAGTGTTACTGCGAGTGCTGCGAGGACTGTCCTTGGCCGGCTGTGTGGTCGGGGGTTTGAGCTCTCCGAACGTCATTCGTGGTCGCGGCTGCGGTGTCTGTTGGACTGATTTTGGTTTAGGGTCTGGCTGCGCCGTTGGTTGTGGTGGCTGGTTCTTTGTTGTTTGTGCGGTTGGTTTGGGCGTTGTTCGGGCTGGAGCGGTTGGTGCGCTGCGTTGTCTGCGTGGAGGTGAGACTGGTCGCGTAGGAGAGTCTACGCCTCCTGGCTTGAGTGACTGCACGAGTACGCCAATAACCGCCCCAAATAGCAACTGACTAATATTAGACGTCAGTGCGCTGTCGTTGCCAACACTCAGAATGGACGCACCAAGTGCTACCAGGAGCGCGATACCTACTACACCAAGAGTGCGCGCCGAAATAATAAATGACACAGCAGCGATACCACCAGCAAGTAGTATGCCAGGCAGTGTCACGAAATATACGGTCGCGCCCACGGCAGCGACAATTGCGCATCCGATGAGGTAGTCTTTGTAGCGGGTTATCCAATTCATTCTGCAGTACTCCTACGCGATCTATAGATACCAACAACCTGCCAGAGGAGCAGCAGTCCGACAGCACCGTGGGATGCGATCGATGCAATGAGTGCTCCACGTGCGTATTGCTGCGGGTAGAACCGCAGTTCACCAAGGAAGTATACTGATTCACCGTCGACTCGACAGCTCGTGAGATCACACACGCTTTGGGCGTCGATAGCCCATGCGTTTGCGAAACTGTTGGCTGTGAAGTGTGTCTGTTCGGGGAGTGCAACACCGTTGATGTTCAGCCGCCATCCTTCACTGAATGACTGCTGGAATACAAGCGCCCCAAAGCCGGTTTTTGGCATGGAGAGCTCCATCTCGTAGCGCGTAGAGTCATGTTTGACGATGTTCTCGAGCGTGATCGGCGTGATGCGTTTGGTAGTCTGGTTGGTTGTACTAAAACGCGGTATCTGATGTGAAGCAACCCGGCGAATAGACGCGCTCCTGAACTCAACCTCCGAATCGTTTGTGTTTCTGCTGGAGTAGAGGTATAGGTTGAGGTTTTTTTCTGACGGTACGCCATCAAACAGGAACCTGGTCGTACGCCATTGGTCGTCTTCTACGGTGATCGTGTCGGTTGCGATGCAGCTCAGTCCTGAGAACACGCAGTATCCCCAGTCTGTACCAGACACGACACGTGACTCTATTTCGATCACGTAGGTTGAACTGTTTTCGATACTGAACCGCTCTGAAGAAGCACAGGCAGTGGTGTTGACTGATTCGAGCCTCAGGATGTTCGTGTCGTCTTGCCGCACGATGTCAGACGTATAGCGAGAGTTGTCCTGCACAAGCGCGCAACTACGTTCGCCAGTCACCCAGGCGTCTAGTTCGAAGTCGTTGTCAGGGACAAATTGCGTATCACCGACATCTAGATCAGCAGATATAGATATGTCGCCCGATGCACCGGTGGTGATAGAAGTCGTTGGTTTGCGGATGACTTTACGGACGGCAGGGGCTTGGTACTGAACACGAGACGGTTCGCCGTAGATCGCCGGAGCGTAGATGAATATACGGGTGCTTTTGTAGTCGTTAGACCTGTCCGTACGGAACAATGTATTAAATCGCTGCCAGTCTTGTGTCGTGTCGTCGATAATTTCAGTTTGATCACAGCGTCTGCCGTCGAAGCTGAGGCAGTACCCGAAATAACCGCCGTCGAGCACTTTGTACCCGAGGTCTACAATAAACTCAGTATCTTGTTCGAGTTCTTCAACGCCAAATGATATACAGGCCATATCTCGGTCACCAGAAATGTCTACGACCGTCTGGTCAAGCAGCTCCTCGTAGACGGTGATAGCTTGCAGCTCTGTTTCTCCGCTGTTGTTACGACAGTTACCGACTTCATAGCTGCGATCTTCAGGCAAGACCTGCGTTTTAACCAAGTTTTCGCCGAACAAAAAACTGCTTGGTTCATCAAGCTCGTTTTCGATGTTGAGCGGACCAATTGTTTCGTTTTGTTCGGCGCTGCCGGAGCTTGTTTGGTTGATGGTGATCTCTGCACTTCCGTTGTCGCGGTTGAGGAGTGCATCTGGGTTGTCTAGCGTGAGCTCTACGTCTCCGAGCTCTTCGTCTATCGTGATTGTTTCACTGATAGAGCGTTCGTCGACCACCACGTCGTCGTAGTTGTAGAAGAGCGAGCGGTACCGGTTGAACGAGTCGGCCGGCAGTTCTGATTGTTCTTCTACCAGTGCGATGTTTGCGTCCGGCTGGAATGTACTGAACACGTTGAAAAAATCTGTCGGAGCGGTTTTGATCAAGTATTCAGGTGAGTAAATCATGTCGAGTGGATCCTCGGTGCTATAGACGTCGAGCTCCCCGAACGATTCTTCGAACTTGATGCCTTCGGTTGTTATGAGTGCGTCGTTGACCTTCTCTACTTTGTCTATGTTGGGGTAGTAGTTTGTCGCGTAGTCATTGCGCAGTACCAGCGTGGTGATACTGGCGAGCTGTAGGGCTTTTGAAAACCCAGGGCGGTCGTAGTTCTGGACGAGCCGTTCGATGAGCTCGGCGCTTTTTTTGCGTGCACAGCCGTCGCAGGTGTTTTGCACTACGGCTGCGTCGAGAAGCGAGCTTTCAAACTGCCCTCCGAGGTTCGTTGCTTCGTCATCCCAGTTATATACAGAGAAATATTGATCAGGCAGGAACAGTACTCTGTCGACGTCATCGTTCTGGTTGAGCGCGACGGTGGCTTGTTTCCAATACTCTGGATAATCACGAACGAGGTTGAGGTCTTGAGTGACGACGTTTTGTAGTATAGGGAACGCCGGTATAAACAGCAGCGGCACAAGTGCATACGCAATACGTTTGTGGCCGTTGTGCTCAAGGATCTTAAGCGACAGAACAGCAATAAGTGCGAGCATGAGTATGAGCACCATGGCAAATTTATACGTGTTACGAAAAATCAACAGCTGCGGTACCGCGTCAAACATATACGTGAACAGCCCGGAAGTTGGCCAGTCAGGGTGCGTGCCGCCAATGACGAGAAGCGTCAGTATGATACTGGCAACGAACAGCCCGATAAGTTTACGTAGTGTGCGGTTAGGGGCGTTCGCAACGGCATAGAACATCAGGCCGAGCGGCACGAGTGTCCCGATCACCACAAGTATGTTGCTAACATAGGCATTGCTGTAGGAGAAATACGGCTGCCCGAGGTGCTTAGCAAAAAATGACCAGTCACCGAGTCCTCGCAGGACGTTTGTAATAGAGGTGTCTCTGTTGTAGAACGATTCGCTTGTGAGCACGTCTGATGCCGCACCAGCGTCAAAAAACGATATAGAAACAAGTGGCACGAGCCACCACGCGCTCAGAACAAGTGCAACGAGCGTCGTCAGCAGCAGTCCACCTACACCCACCGCAAGACGTTTGAGCGACGTGAGGTGCATGAATACGACATAGATACCGCAGACGAACAGTGCCACCGCGCCAAACACAAAGTTAGGGCCAAAGATAAACGACAGAAGTAACCCCATAAGTGGCACAAGTCTCCAGCGAGTACTGCGCATGAACCGGATAAACAGCGCAAAAAACAGAGGTAGCAGAGAATAGGCTATGAGGAACTGGAACCGCCCGCCGGTCATTTGAACAGAAACCGGGTTATACATATAGAAAATCGCGCCGACTACGACAGGTATATGCGTACGAGATAGGCCAAATAGTGTTGATGCGAGGTAGGCAAACGACACCAGGCCGATGAAAAAACTCAGCGATATGTAGGCGGCCTGCATGATGTTCGGGCTCGCACCGAGGAAGTTAAGCAGGTGGTAAAACACACCAAGAGGGAACAGGATCCAGAGACGAATCGTATCCGGTGTGCCGAGTTTGTCTTCTCCCCAGAGCAGGAAATAGTCTTCAAACGCGTCAAGGTTTCCGGTGAACACGTTGGCGTCGCCTTTGAGGTAGATCTGGGTGAGTAGCCGCACAACAGGCACAATCGACAGCACAGCAAACAAGAGCAGCGTTAAGTGGTGCTTGTTGATACTGAGGGATTTGGAGTTTTCGGGTGTGGGCACTGCTGTTTTCTTTCCGTCTATGCTTTTGGTTTCCAGGCGCTCAGGTCACGGCCGAGCAGACGTTCGGTTTTTTTTATGTCTTTTTTGAAGAGACTGTATGCTTCTCGGCGGTCTTGCTGGCTGAGTGGCGGTTTTTTCGTTTTCTTTTTGCCGATTTTAGCCCACATAGGGTAGAGCGCACCGAGCAGTGGCTGTGCATTGAGTTTTGACAAAATCTGCACACACAGTTGCACGGGTGTGTTGAGTGCCTTGAAGCGTAGCGCCTTTGTTTCGTAGATCTTGTCGTCAAACGAGTCATTGTAGAATTTTGTGTCGACACCAAGAAACGAATAAAAGTTTCGTGCAACTGATCGTGCGTCCTCGCGGATA
>CALLJT010000044.1 GCA_938050265.1 Candidatus Saccharimonadia bacterium | reverse complement strand
ATTTGAGTGGGTATTTAGATAATACGGACAATCAAACACTTGGCTTTACGAGCAACATACTCAGTCTCGTCAACGGTGGCAGTGTGGACCTTAGCGGATATCTCGACAATACGGACGTACTTGCAGGGCTCAGCTGTGCTGATGGCGAAGTGGCAAAATGGAGCGCCGGAGGCAGTGCGTGGATATGTGGCACTGATAATGGCGGCGGGGGCACAGAAGTAGACGGCATTATAGGTAACGAAATACTCAATGTAGCAACAGGAGGCGGACTGGTTCGTACCGGAGCTGGCACAGCAGGTGATCCGTTTGCGGTTGGACTGCGCACCGACTGCGCAGACGGTGAAGGCCTCACATGGAACAGTGCCACAACAAGCTGGGTCTGCACAACCACGAGCGAACTGACATCTGCTCACGGAAAAGTTGATGGAGCAACAGGTGCGTTGTTGGGCGGCACGGGAGCCACTGTGGTCAGAAACTCAGTAGGAAACTACACCGTCACACTGGCGACAGCTGCAGCAAGCGCCGACTACACCATCAACACAAGCGTACTCAACACAGCCACAAACAGTGTTGTAACTGCCAAAGTATCTACACAGACAGCTACGACGTTTACTGTCAACATCACCTCTAAAGCGGGTGGTAACGGTGCAGCTGCGCTTTCTGATGAAACATGGTTCTTCGAAGTCATTGAATAAAGCGAACACGCTGCGGTATACTATACCCCTAAGCATCTAGCAAAAAAGCACCTGGAGGGGTCATGTCAGATTCAGACAAAGTTAAGTTTTCGCCGCTATCTAAAAACCATTCTTTGACAGATGGTTTTCTCAAAAAACCTTCAAACATTTTTATGTCATTTGTCGTACTAGCCGCTATTGGAGCTGCCGGATTTTTCTGGCAGGAGTCACAAACAGCAAAAGAAAATAGTGTGCTCGGCATCCAGAAGCGTAATGAAGAAACCAGCAGCAAAGTAATCGCAAGCCTTGATAAAATCCTGCTCACCAGTAGCGAAGCAGAACCAACAGTGGCCCAAGTAGAGGACCCCGAAACACTCGCCGCAGCAGACGACTTCTACGCGCTTTCGCAGCAAGGCGACTATCTGATCCTCTACCCACAACGTGCGATCATCTACCGGTTAGAGGAAAATCGCATCATAAACGTTGCACCGATTGTCGACGCATCAGCCATCAAAAGCAATGTTGAGGATCCTGAGCAGTAGCTCAGTGTCGTAGCTAGCCGTACATAATAATTGCTACCACAATAGGAATGTCCGCTGCGAGCCATAGAAAGCTGGATGTAATCAGTGGCCAGCTTTTTTTATACAGTGCGTACACAAGCCAAAGCGAAGTAGAGAAAACCCCAAAAGCCCAAGTGAACAGTGAAAGCTCCTCGGCGGACTGCAGCGAATAGATGAGGTACACCTGGGGGATAGATGTTATCGGCTCAATCGAGCCCACGATAGTCACTGCTTTTTCGAAAGTACTTAGTTTTTCGAATGATTGCAATGCTGAGTCATAGAAGTGTCTATGGTTTTTGTGTCTAGGCATAAGCTCATTGTAGCAAAGAAAGTCCCTGCACTGGCCTCGGGAATCTGCCCTAGACAAAGCTCCCGATTAACCACATTGCCATGCCAAGCACACATGCGAGTATCATAATTGTTTTTCTGTTCATGGCTATAGTGTATCAATAGAATCTTTAGCGGGCTAATTGACAGTGAAGAAATAACCGCTTTGACCGTTGTCGAAACAAGACGCAAATACTACATCATGATCGTCGTATCTTTCCGGGTGATCGACCTCAGGCAACCTGAATTCCAGTAGAACTAACTACGAACTAGACGTTCAAGCTGCATAAGCGTTTGCTGAATTGTCATCTCGGTGCTATCGATAACAATCTCGTCATCTCCAACAAGTCCGTACACGTTACTGTGCAGTTGGTCAAATTCTTGATCTGGTACTGAATAATCTCTCGCTTGGTTACGTTGCTGTAGCACTGTTTTGTCGGCTTTGAGCAGTATCAAGATCGGCTTATACCCATGTTTTTCGGCTGTATTTTTATAATCTATAGCAGTTCCTTGACTCGATTGCTTATCGTTCCAGGTAAACAAGCCTTCAACTACGATATTATAGCTACCGTTTTTGAGATATTCCTCAAATAACATTAAAGTGTTACTGTTAGCGAACCTATGCTCTTTATCCGTAACGTCAGGTATTTCTCGGCCAACCAAATGGAAATTCCACCGCAGATTATCTTGCTGAATAAGTGCCGTTGGTTGACCTAGTAGTTTACAGAACTCTTTGGTAATAGTTCCTTTTCCGGATGCTGGCCCGCCCCTAAAAATGTACACATTGTTTGGCATTGTTTAATTATATCAAAATATCTTGAATGATAGAGGGGTTATGAATTTGGGAGGGCCAGGAGGGACTCGATTCACTATTTCACCTTCGCCAACATAGTTGTCGAGGGAAATAGCTACTCAGAGCGCCACTGGCGCTCTTCCCCACAAGACACCTTGGTGTCCTGTGTTGAGTCCCAGGTGGACCGTCAAAAGAAAAACCCCTTCCGGAGGAGGGGTTTATCTTTTGGAGGGCCATCTGGGACTCGAACCCAGGACACCAGGCTTAAAAGGCCTGTGCTCTAACCAGCTGAGCTAATGGCCCGTATTTCTACGGTGTTACGTACGCATTGTAAAGGTTCTGGGCTTTTTCTAAAAGGCACAATATGCCTGTGCTCTACCCACGGTCTTAGATGGATAGCAAAAAATGTCCAGAACAGGGGTATTATCCCTGAAATAGACACATAAGTCAACATTTGTTCAAGCTGCGCTACATGGTGTAGAATAGAGGCAGTAATCATAAGCAATCTAACCGCTCTAGACAGTAGACTCTATGCACAAACATCTTTTTATAGCCCTCGGACTCGTCGCCATACTGATCGGTTCAAGCTCACTGCTACTGGGTCGCAACGACAAAGAAGCCCACGACAACCGCTCAGAAAGCTTACTGGACAATATCCGCGTCCAATCTGAATCTAATCCATTCGAAGTAGACCAAGCGTCATTCCAGGGACCGTACGAAGTCACACTGCTTACCCGGAATGATCCGAATGGAGATATTCGTGCAATAGCAAACGTCGATGCACGCGGCAACGTACGTACGACCATACAGGAAGCTTCTGTCGAAAACATGTTTCTCTACATTGACGACCAGACGTACATCCGGATGCCTCAAGACCAATCATGGCTCAAAGTCGGCGGTGCTGACAACGGACTCGGTGCAGACGACATATTTATCGGCTACACTGACACTGATTTGCGTGACCTCACAAACGTAACTGAAGTAGGCGAAGACAACTGCACGCTCGGTCGATGCAGGACGTACACGTCAGTCAACACCATCACCAACGAGCAAGTGGAGCTACAAGTAGAGCTTGCGAGCAAGCGTGTAAGCGACATCCATCTCACTGCACCTAATGGCAAACGCACAGAAATCACGTATGACTACAGCGCGGCTTTCGACACAATAACGCCTCCACAGAACTTCAAAGAGTTTTACACCTCTGGTACCTAGACAGTACTAGCGGTTCTTTAAAACAATCAGGACACTTATCGAAAACCCGACCGCAACTATGAGCGTTTCATAATTGCTGACCGTGATCCATAGTGGCTCGTCAATGACGTTTAAAAGCGCGCCGACACCTGTCTTACTAGGAAGCACAACCCACAACATAGCGACCGTACAAAGCGTTATTGTGCCGTGCAGCACCCACCGTAGTGCGTCGTGCACGGTATGTCTATACAACAGCGCCGCGAGAAGCATGGTCAACATCATGACAGCGATACGGACATACGCTTCACCCTCGCCAGGCAAAAACACTGCAGACGTAGATACGACAGCAGGGTCGAGTCCGCTCAACAGTACAATCCCCGTACATGCAGCAAAAAAGCTCACTGCGGCATTAGCCCGAAAGACGGCAAGAGAAACAACCGGTACAGCCGCAGAAATTAACAATGAAACGATAACGTCATTCATGCTAACAGTTTAGCACAAGCGTTATTAACGCTGAGTACTAGAACGTGTTGCACCGAGACGGGTCGCCGGTGTCAAAACCGATACTGAACCACTGCTTGCGCTGTTCTGAACTACCGTGCGTCCATGATTCAGGATCTACTCTTCCCTGCACTGATTCCTGTATGCGATCATCCCCGACTGCTTCTGCCGCGTCAATCGCTTCGTTAATCTCGCCTGGTTCGAACACGCCTGCGTCTTTGATCGAATGTGCCCATATCCCAGCGAAGCAATCCGCCTGCAGCTCCAAATTCACCGACGTCTGGTTGTCGCGTGAACGACCGTATGTGTCCATAATCCCAAGTCGGTTCTGTACATGGTGTGCAACTTCGTGTGCGATCACATATGCTTCTGCAACGTCACCACCCCTCGCTCCAAACCGTCGCACCAGCTCGTCAAAAAATGTTTCGTCGATGTAAATAGTTTCATCCGCCGGGCAATAATGCGGACCCACCTGTGAGCTCGCAAATCCGCAGCCAGACTGCGTCCCACCGCGGAACAACACAAGCGTCGGCTCGACATATGTCTTGTCGCTACTCTTAAAAATCTGATCCCACGTCTCGTTTGCTGAGCCTAAAACCGCTCCAGCAAAATCGTCATACCCGTCCTCGATGGGCTCAGACACCTGCGAACTCGTCGGCTGTGCTGATTCAAGCTGTCCCAGCACGCTTCCAAGATCAAGCTGCCCGCCACCAACGAGCATCTGAACGCCCAGAACAGCAAGCAGCATAAGCAAACCTGAACCCCCAAGACCGTTCAAATTAAACGAAGGCAACCCCTGCATTGATCCAGGGTTGCCACGCCTATCGTCGACGCGACCTCTTGTTTTGATTTTATCCCAATTTGCCATAATCTACCTACTAGTATACCACCCCTACCCAAGCAGGCTCATCCAGATCTGACCCACGCTCATGTTTCCCTGTGAGAGTAGTATAAGCGTAGTGCAGCCAGAGGCACCTTTTTTAAGGGTGACACTGCGCGAAACGCTACTCGAGGAGGGAAACGTGAGCGTGGGTCATCACCTAGATATTGGCTAGAAGCGAAGCTCCTCAGCAGGCCGTAAACCGTACGTCTCAGCGCCACCAGACGCTAGCTCTAGCCCATATTTCGCATCTCCCTCGGGACAGAACCTCTCAGGAAACGTCTCTGGTGACACATCGGGTGCAACGTTGAGCACAGTTTTGTCGCTATCGAGCCATATCATGTCGATAGAAAACCGCATGTCTTTCATCCAAAAACAATTTTGAGCAGACGGCTCATCAAACACAAACAGCATGCCGTCGTTCTCTGCAATGCCCTCCCTGCCAGACAGCCCTTGAGTGCGCAACTCTGGCGTATCAACAACCTCAATTGTGATAAACCCATCCGGCGCAAATGCCCGCTGCCTATTGTCTGTAAGCCCTGTTATACCCTGCGCCAGTATTACGATTCCGACCACAACAATACCAATACCGAACGCCAGCCTAACCGGACTCTTTTTGCGCTTCTCTACTGCCATACCACCCAGTATATACCAGCTCTACAGCTGCAAATCTTTCTTGATACGATCTTTGACCTTTTTCGCCGCTTTTTTACCCTTGAATTCAACATCTTCGATTGGCTGGAGCAGTGCATCGGCGGTCTCCTGGATCTGTTTTCTCAAAACGTGTGTAGGCCGTGTCTCAATAATAATCGCCTGTTCGGCTCTACGTATATCTGCAAGCAAGCTTGATCGATCTGCGTGACTCAGTACCAGTTTGACCACTACGTGTCCGCCATTTTTTGCATAATTTAACTCGTCACCTATCTCACGATCAACATCGACACTCACAAAAGACTCGAGCTTTTTCACTGCAGCGATACCGCTCAGCTTCATGAAAATACCTTCCTCCTCTGCGTAAAACTTCATGTAAGCAGTCGTTGCAATACTCTTTTTAGAAACAATTGGCTTCATATCCGCACGTATAAGTACATCGTTGACGATATGAGGTATATCATACGATAGTCTATACAACACATCCCTAAAGCCACCCATGCGCGGACCAAGCTCTATAATCTTCCAGCCCTGTTCTGTCCTGAACAACTCGCAATGTACAGTTGTCGACCGAAGACCAAGCGCCTTGATAGTTTGGCGAGTAGCTTCATGAGCCCCATTGATACTGTCTTTATTCAAGAGCGTCGGTGTCATTTGACGATAACCGAAAAAGTCGTCAAATCCGATTTCTTTGCCAGTCTTAACATGGACTGGCTGCAGAAGTGTTGTTTGACCTTTTGAATTCACATAGCCATCCACTGAGTATAGAGCCCCCTCTAGAGCCTGCTCAACGATAACCTGTGGCTCACCCCTGCCCTCATACTTATCATACGCTTTCTGTAGTTTACGGAACGTTCTCTTGAGCACATGCTGGAGCTCTTCTTCGTGGTAGCACATACTGACAAGTTTGCTGCCTGCAAGCCCAGCTGGCTTAACGATAACTGGGTAGCCTATCCGTTTGCCAACACGTTCGATCACCTCCACGGAAGCCTCCTCTGCAATAAGGAATCGTGGCGTCAGAGATGGATCATGCGCCTCGATCATCTTCCTCATAAGGATTTTGTCTGTAGACCAGTCGAGCGACTCTGGCGTTGGGGTTCCTATGTACGGCACGTGAGGTATGACACTCTTCAGGTAAGGTATCCG
>CALLJT010000043.1 GCA_938050265.1 Candidatus Saccharimonadia bacterium | reverse complement strand
TCGGACATTGTGGTGAGGTCTCTCGAAAATGAATCACGCTTTGAGGTGAGGCGTCTCGGAGATGTGAAGCTCGTGTATTCGGGTTCTGTCTCCACTTCAGTGAGACGGCTGTAGGCAATGACTGTCGTGTTTGAGCGTGTCGTATCGTAGCCTGTTCTGAGATAGAGTACGCCTCCAACAGTTGTTTTTGATGTAAAGTACGCCAGATGATCTGGAGGTATTGTGGCTCCTCGTGCTTGTCCTGTTGCGGGGTCTGTTTTGCGCGTGTTGGCATCAATCTGTAGCCAGCGTGGCGTCTGCATGGGTACAAAGTTTAGTGTAAATTCCTGTAATTCGCTGAAGGGTATAGCATATGGAGTGAGCGCGCTGCTGTCTTCACTGGTTCGTAGGTACAGCACATTGTCGATGGTGATTTTTTCGTCGAAGTATAGTTCTGTGCCTTGCGGGATCAGATCTCCGGTAGGCTGACTTGTAGATAGGTCGATTCTTTGTGTGTCGGTTTTTGTCGTCATCCATCTTGGGGTTTGCATGGTTATGAATTGGCTTTCTGCTCTTGTGCTGCCAAACCAGTCGGTGAACATGCGCCAGAAGTTACGGTTGCCGTAGGCGCCGCAGGAGTCACCGGAGCCGTAGAGGTTGTCGAGTGCGGATTGGTTGGGTTGGTAGGGGGTATAGATATAGAGATTGGCGGTTGCTTGGTTTTCTATGTAGACGGTTGATCCACCACAGGCAGTATTGGGGTGGTATCCAATGTAGTTGTCTCGGCCAGCTCTGAAGTTATAGCTGAACGGGTTCGCTTCGTAGCGGCGGAACGCCTGGGCTGCTTGGTACACCTGGTTCTTGAAGCCAAAGTACTGTTCGTCGCACGGTGCTGTGTCGGGACAGCCGTAGCCAGTCGCTTTGTCGTACTGTGTCTGCCATGGCCAGTCATCGGTGATGAGTGCCTGCTCTTTTTGCAGTAGGACGATGAGAACTTGTGGGTTGATACCGCACGCTTGGCCGACGTCGTATATGATCTGAGCGGCTGATTTCGTGCCGCCAGAAATACTGCCTCCACAGAGGTCGCTGCCGCTATTAGTTATGGCGGTTGTGTCCTCTGTGTAGTCTTTTAGGCAGGTGAACGGTGCGGGGTTGCCTCGTTCGGCACTATACTCTGCCCGAGTTTGTCCGCTACTGACGAGTTTGTCGCCGTTGGTATCGCACACAGGTACCTTCGCATCGAGGAAATTTTGTATTTGTACGACTGACAATGCCTGGCTGTCGTAGAACACCGAGTCATCTATGATGTTGCCCGGAGTAAAGTCGCTTCCGTCGAGTGCAGTCGCTGGTGCGCTCAGGCCGAGCGTACCCAGCACAAGGATAGCCGTTAAGACGTAGGTGATTATTTTGGCAGAAGGTATATGTGTAGATATATTCATTGTGTAGTTATTCCAGTAGTAGTGTTTTACTGGCACTCCCTTCTAGTATACCGCTTGCGTACGTGACAGTCATAGTCCACTCTCCTGCTGACCCGAACTCTGAGCGGGGGACAAACACGTTTACGCACGGTGTCGTAGAGGCGTCTGCGAATGCATCTACTGTCTTCTCTATGGTTTCATTGCCACGCTCAAATCGGTAGGTGCATGTACCGTCCTGGAGGGCGTCACTCACGAATGCTCGAGCTTCAATTTCTTGGCCGTATTGTGCGGCATCAACGATTATCACTGTGGCCGTATCTTGTGCGGGTGCGGGGGTTGTTTGCGTTTCGTTGCCCGTATCCTGTTGTTTTATGGCGTCGCCTGCTTGTTTTTCCTCAGTGGTTGGTGCGCTGCTATTGGGGTTTTTGTCTACTGTGTCGTCGTTCTGCTGGCTTTGTACGGTTTGCTCTACCGCATCCTGGGGCGATGTTGTGGGTGTTGTTTTGGATGAGCCCTGCGAAAGAACCCATAGAGCTACAGCGAGGCAGAGCGCCCCGACGAACAGTATCGATACTGGTTTTTTATTCATTCTGTAGTACGTTTTCTTTTTGTTTTTGGTTATGTTAAGTATAACTATATCATACTATCTTCTGTGGTGGCCATACAGCTGACCCACACTCACTTCTTCCTCCCGAGTAGCGTTTCGCGCAGGGCCGCCCCTCAGCGGGCCGCCTCTGGCTGCACTGCGCTTATACTACTCTTGCAGGAAAAAAGTGAGTGCGGGTCAGGCCATACAGCCAGTCTTGTGAAGAATTGTAGTCCAGCCCGAGTGGGCGGCTGCGTCAGAGCGAAAAGAAACCAAGGGGTATGGGTCGAAGTTGTTTCGGTATGCTGGGCTGGCTTGGTATACTATGTTTCGGTCAAGAAAACGTAGCAAAAATATGCACACAGCATACTTGACTTAAATTCATAAAAATGTTAATATAGCTCTCAAACGCATATATAATATAACCTTGCTCCTGTAGCTGCGAGAAAGAGAAGTAACAAGAATATGAAAACAGTAATTGTAAGTGGATTTTTCAATCCGCTCCATGGCGGACATTTAGATATGATCGAATGGGCGGCAGCGTACGGCGACAGAGTCGTAGTGATCGTCAATAACGATGTTCAGCAGATGATCAAAAAAGGCAAAATCATACTTGATGAACAGAACAGGGTTCGTCTCATCAAAGCACTACGTGTAGTTGATGATGTCGTGCTGTCTGTTGACCAGAATCAACCTGTTATTGATTCACTAAAACTTGTCGCAGAAAAATACCCAGAAGACGAGCTTGTGTTTGCAAACGGCGGCGACCGCGCTTCTGGAAAAGTTGTACCAGAGACAGAGATTTGTGAGGAGTACAACATAGAGATGGTGTTTGACGCTGGCGGAAACGCTAAGTACGACAGCTCGACGCGAATCAACCGCGAAACAGGCCAAGAAGTCGCCTAAGCGGCACGTCTGAGCTATGAATCTTGTAGACAGTCTAAACTACACACCTAACAAGTTGTCTTTCGGGACGTCTGGGTTGCGTGGGCTTTTGAGCGACATGACTGATCTCGAATGCTATATCAACGCAGCCGGGTTTCTGAAATTCCTGAAAGACAGCGGCGAATCCGTTGGGACCGTCTATATTGCAGGAGACCTGCGAAGCTCGACTCCGCATATCATGCAAGTGATTGCTCAGGCTGTAGTTGACGCCGGTTTTTCATATGTCAACTGCGGCTATATACCAACGCCTGCAGTCGCGTACTACGCGGGATTGCAGGACCAGCCGTGCATCATGGTGACAGGGTCACACATACCAGACGACCGCAACGGTATTAAGTTTTACAAAAGCTCTGGTGAAGTGCTCAAAGCAGACGAGGACGCTATTCATGCATCAGTTGACGCAGTGCGCGAAGCGATCTACGGCGAAGATGCAGGGCGATTCGGTACCGACGGAAGCCTCGCAGAGCTACTGGAGCTCGACACTATAGACCCTGCAGCAGAGCAAGCATATATAGCTCGTTATACTGATTATTTTCTGCCAAGTAGCCTCGAAAATACTGAAATCGTCATGTATCAACACTCTGCAGTTGGGCGTGATTTGATACCACAGATTTTGCGCCAACTTGGGGCGACTGTCCACGAAGCTGCTCGTTCAGATAAATTTATTCCTATTGATACCGAAAACGTTAAACCAACAGACGAGGTGCTGTTCAAAGAGCTTGCTCACGAGTACCCGAATTGCTTTGCCATAGTTTCTACCGATGGTGATAGCGATCGACCGTTTGTGATCGACGAAACAGGCACGTTCCACCGCGGTGACGTCTTGGGCTACGTCGTGGCAGAGTACCTTGAGTCCGAAGGTGTGGCGTTTCCGATAAGCGTTAACGACTCAGTCGTGCAGGCGCTCGAGAGTCGGGATGTGTCATATCAATACACTAAGATCGGATCACCACACGTTATCGTTGCCATGCAGCAGCTCGCCGATACGTACAAAAATGTCTGTGGCTGGGAAGTGAACGGTGGATTTTTGGTCGGAGAAGACTACATGACCGATGGGCGTGAGCTCAAAGCATTGCCTACACGCGACGCGCTTCTCCCAATTATCTGTGCGCTGCTTGACGCCAAGGCTAAAAACAAGAAACTGTCCGAGCTGTTTGCAGGCTTGCCAAAACGATACACACAGGCTGGTTTGATTGACAACTTCCCGAACGAAACAAGTGCTAAAATCAAGGAAGTGCTTGCGGCTGACGATGAAAACGCGCGAAGTATCATTGCTCAATGTTTCAGTTCAGAGTTTGGTTTCGGCTCATCTGTGCGAACTATCAACTCGCTTGACGGCATACGTATTGCATTCCAAGACGGGCAAGTAGCGCACATACGCCCTAGCGGTAACGCACCACAGCTACGCATCTACTCTAACGCAGATACGCAAGAGC
>CALLJT010000042.1 GCA_938050265.1 Candidatus Saccharimonadia bacterium | reverse complement strand
AACGAAGCGACTAGACTAATGCCGCTTGTGAAGCCTGCTAATACAAAACCAATCACAACACCGAAAGCTGCACCTGCAACATGCGGCATCAGGGAACGCTTCGCAGCAACAGGAGAGAGTTCGTAGAATCCGTCCTGCGTCGTCAAATCATCGACGATGGACGACAGGCGTTCGAATGTCGCATGTAGTGCGTGTTTTTTGCTCTCAATCTCGACCGTGGCGCCCTGCTTTTCACCGACAAGCGACCGCAACAACTCTTGCTCGTCTCGGCTCAGGCTGCTATCGATCGGTCGCAGCAATGTAATGTCGTGCTTCGTGCCACGAAACGTACCGGTCCGCTCAGAAATTTTAATATGACCACGGATTGCGAGATCTATGATGGTCGCACTCACATGCTGAGCAGTGAGTGAGTTTTCATGCACATAGCCGGCTTGCATGACACTCAAGCCCTTGGGCCTGTCAAAAAACGGTGCGGTGAGGCCATTCGTCGCATAGTCTTGACCATGCGTGCGCCATGACGTGTGAGCTGAACGGACCAGCCCAAGCAAAAGTGCAACGAATGGTATCGATGCGAGCTTGCCTGCGTGCCGTTCAATATAACTCCGAGGAGTGAAATAGCCCTTGTCATAGGCTGCTACCACGGTCAGCGTTTCACCTGGTTCAAGTGAGCGTAGCGTGCTCGACTCGAAACTCTGCGTGTTTTGCTTGACGCTACAGTCTGAATGATTCTCGCCATACCGACCGACGAAACAGACTGTTTTGATTGACGCAGCGGACGCTTCCGACGAAATTTTCACAGATACGCCTTCAAACGTCTGAAGCCACTGGTCACCGTTGATATCCCAATACAGCTCATCATGGCCCTCATAAAACGCAATTACATTTTCAAGTTTATACTCTATTTCATAGGTGTGCCTACCATCAATGAACGTACGTTCGTCGCCAATCCGAATGACAGAATTATCGTTTGACTGATACACGATGTACGGCTCTGTGTTACCGTCCCTCTGTACGCGTAACACTTCTAAGTTCAAATCGTTCGACTGAAACGTATTCGGGATTGCGCGCTCTATCCCCCGGCTCTGTTCACTGAATGAAATATCTATCGACTCAGTGATAGTGAGCGTGCCCTGAGGGTCGTCGCGGGTCAATTCATAATCAGCGTCAAAGGCTGTAATAACAGCGTCCTGCAGCGACTGTGCGGCGGCCATGTTCGTCGTCGACCCGACCGTGACGCCGGCAAGCATGGCAGCGAGAACACTTATACCAAGAGTCAGAAAAAATGTTCGTCGTACTGTACGTGGAGCGGTTATTAATGGCATGTATACCCAGTATATAGGATGCCCATATACGCCTCGCGTCTCTTCGCTCCAATCCTGTGGATAACTCACCACTAGCGGCTCGGGAAATCTGGCTACCTATATTCGTACTGCGTGCAAGGTTTTTTCTGCCTGGGCGGCGATATGATCGAGAAGTGTGTTGATTTGCGTGGTCTGCATAGTCTGGATACGACTCGACAGCGCAATTCTGAAGCTATAGCGAATACGGTCACCGGCGTCTGTATCATCATCAGATACAGCATCCGTCTGTTTATATACGTCGAGCGGCACAACGGTGTAGTCTAGTGCGTGTTCAGCTGCAGCAACCGCAAGTTCGGCGGACACAAAATCGTATACACGGCTCCACGGCATGTCATGAGATGAAACTTCTAAGGTGATGTCTTGCGTTGTTGTAGGAAACTGCGACAGCGGCGTGTATGTTGGCTTTTGCATATGCTCTGCGAGCAGGTCAGTGTCGAGTTCGAAACCAGCACAAAACTCAGGAAGCTTGAACGCCGTATGCGCTGAGCGACGGAATTCCCCCACGACGCCCAATACCTGTCCATTGACTGAGATCTGAGCACTGCGGCCTTCTGCGTATGAACTTGTTATCGGATACTCGAACGATTCGAGCGGTTGGTAGCTCGCCTGCCCATTCGTAATGTGGTCCACGTAGGCTTTGGCCATGTAGTATGCCGAGTCACCGCTATAGCGCTTGGCTGTTTTAGTATCTGCAGCAACCACGCACGCGAGTCGTCGCATCTGTTGCGGTAGTTCTGGCTCGTCTGTTTCGAAGTGATTTTTGACGTGGGCTTTACCGAACTCAAACAGTGCAAACTGATTATCGCTACTCCCTGCCGACGCTTTGATGTTGCCGTTGATTTTAGTGAGTAGGCTTGGTATTAGAGCCGTGCGATAAAACTGCAGGTCTGGGCTCAGTGCATTACGTAGATGGTATGCCCACGTGTCCGGGTCGGTGCCGCACGCCCGCAAGGTGTCGCCGTGCACAAAACTATATGTCAATACTTCGTTGGCGCCGGCCCGTATCAGCGCATCACGGACCTGCCCACGGAACGAACGAACAGCATTCGTACGTGACGCTGCGGACGGCCGCCGAGGTAATTCAACTGGCAGCGAGTCGTACCCATGGAGTCGACCGACTTCTTCCACGATATCCTCTGCAATTGATATGTCCATACGCCAGAAAGGAACGGTGACTGTGAGACTTGAGGTTTGAGAGTTGAGGGTTGCGGGTTGTTTGTCGTTGATTGTGACTAAAAATTCGACATTTTCAAGCAGCTGTTTGATGTCATCCGCGCTCAATGAACTCCCGAGTCTCGCGTTAATAAAGTCAGTCGACACCTCTACTCTATTGAGGTTGTCTGCGGCCAGATCAAAACTCGTAACATCAAGCATCTCACTCGCAACTCGTCCACCTGAAACTACGAGATCGTCGACCATCTTGGCGAGCACTCTATCGTTCTGTAGCGGGCTCTGGCCTTTAGTGAACCGTGTCACCGCGTCTGTGAACAGCCCATGGCGCATGCTCGTCCGTCGAATGGCATACATGTCGAACGTCGCGCATTCAATAATAACGTTTCGCGTCGACTCGTCAACTTCTGTTTCGGATCCACCCATCACACCAGCGAGTGCAACGGCCTGTGTATCGGTCGCAATGACGATGTCGTCGGGATGCAGTTTGATCTCTTTGCCGTTTAACAGCTGTAGTGTTTCGCCGTTTTTTGCTCTACGTGGAAACAGCACCGGATCTCCTTTACAGAGTGACGCAACTTTGTCGTAGTCAAACGCATGAAGCGGTTGGGCTGTCAGTGTCATAAAATAGTTTGTCAGGTCGACTACATGGTTAATCGATTTCTGTCCGATATGACTCAAATACACCTGTAGCCATACAGGGGACTCAGCAGGCGCCACGTCGGCGACTACCTGTGCCGTAAACCGCGACACGACGTCTTCTGCTTCGTTACGCACTGATAGCACGAGAGAGTTGTCGCTCCTGTGCTGCAGCGGCTGCGTGTACCACGCAGGGGACGTGAACTGGTCTCCGAAAATACCGGCTAATTCGCGAGCAACCCCCAGCCCACCAAAGCAGTCAGGCCTATGGGTGAACATTTTATTTTCGAGGTCGATGACTACATCGTCTACACCATACAGACGGCCAAATGGTGTGCCAGCTTTGTAGTGTTCTTCTCCGACGTCTTCTGCGTAGATTTCTAAAATACCTTGGTGGCCGTCTCCCATTTCGAGCTCCCTGGGACTAGCGAGCATACCGTTGCTTACGACGCCTCGTAGTTTGATGGCGCTCAGTATGAACGGCTCCGACTCTGTCCTATGGCTCGACGGTACGGCCGTGCCTGGTGGTATCCAGGCAACGGTCAGTCCAGCTTTCACATTCGGTGCACCACAGACAACCTGTACGTAGCCCTTGTCGTCTCGCTCCACGTTCTGCACTGCGCCACCGTCATCGATCATACATACACTGAGCTTATCGGCATCAGGGTGCTGTTGGCATGTGCGAACTTTAGCAACCACGATGCCTTCATACAGGTGGCCAGTTTTCACCACGTCCTCTACAGCACCGAGCTGCACGCCAATTCTGCGCACCACCTCGTCAACACCATATTCATACGGGTCCTTGCCGACGCCAAATGCGTCTGCATAAAACTGCATGTTGTTCAGACTTATCTTCATGATTTTATTGTATCAGGGTTAATACCTACTTATCGACTCGCACTTCGTTTATCGTAAGCTTTTCAGGTTGCTCTATCATAAACCGAACGACACGTGCCAAATCAGACGGCTCGGTGAACGATTCTACTGGAAAATCCTCACCAGCTTTCGCGAACATGTCCGTATGGGTACCCGACTGGTACACTGCGCACACTCTCACAGGATCTTTTTCTGTATCTTGGCGGAGTACATCAGTGAACCCGCGCATGCCGTACTTACTCGCCGTGTATACTGCCTGGCCGGATTGTGCAGTTACGCCTGATTTAGAAATTACGTTTACGATTGCTGATCCGTTTTTAGACCGGATCTTTGGTAGCAACGCCTTTGTGAGTAGAATCTGAGACACAAGGTTCGTACCGATGACTTCTTCGACCGTTTCGTCTGACAGCGTCTCGAGATCTCCAACCTTGTGCCATACACCAGCGTTGTTAATGAGGACATCGATATCGTCTATACCGTCTGTGACCGTCTTCATAGTTGTATGATCACGCAGATCAAACGCATGCGTTTCGATCGAACCACCGCAGGCTTTTGCAACCTCAAGCAGCCTCTCTTCGTTCCTCCCACACAAAATCAGTTCATAGTCGCCCGCAAGCTCGAGCGCTATTGCTTTACCGATACCATCACTTGCTCCAGTTATAAGTACTTTTTTCATTGCTTAGGGACCTTTCTATCGATTACTACTTCAGTAACTTGCATATTTTTGGGGAGGTCGAGAATCTGCTTCATGAATACAGCCATGTCATCGACACTCATCCAGTTCTCAGGATCAGTGAGCTTCTGTCCGTTGAAATTTTCGATGTTTTTTGAGGCCATACCGCCAGGAACGAAGCTTATCACTCTATTGGCCTGACCGCTAAACTCATCCTGCAAACATTGTGCAAGTCCACGCACCGCCCACTTTGATGCGGCATATACTGACCAGTCCTTGCGCCCTTTTGTTCCGAGCGTAGATGATACACACATGATGTCTGTCTCGTCTTTGCGGAACCGATTAATCAGAAGCGAAGAGAGCAATATCTGTGAGTTAACATTGACGGACATCAAACGTGTTATCTCTGAATCCTCTATTTCCCCGAATGGCTGTATTGACGCGACAGCTGCATTATAGACAATCGCCTCAAGAGTGCCATCAATGGCGTCGATAGCCTCTGCGATCTCTTGGACGTCTGACCCTTCGCGCAAACTCAGGCAGATATTGACATCGGCATACTCGCACTCTTTTCGTGATATATTTACGACCTTTTTGCCCGCGTCTTTGTACATCTTCGCCAACGCTCGTCCAAGACCCTCACTTGCTCCAGTTATAACTATCATCTGTTCTGCTCCTCATGTTTGACGAACAAGCATGCATGCCCGTATTTCGTAATATTCATAGTTTCTGGCTCCTACTTAAACTGCCTCAAGAACGCGAGGTTGGCGGACTGGAAATGGCGGACGTCTTCGATACCGTGCCTCATCATGACCATGCGGTCAATGCCGTTGCCCCACGCGAAACCAGTGTAGATTTCTGGGTCAACACCAGCTTCTCGGAGCACGTTCGGATGTATCATGCCGCAGCCGAGTAGTTCGAGCCACTTCTGCTCTTCTGAATCGTTTTTTCGCAGTGCATCCGGGCGCTCGATTGCGAACTCGAAGCTCGGCTCCGTGAATGGGAAATAAAACGGCTGGAGTTTAGTCTCAAGTTTTTGACCAAAATATTCGTCCATGAACGCTGACAGCGTTGCGATCAGGTTGCCGACTGTCACACCTTTGTCAATATACACGCCTTCAATCTGGTAAAACGTGTGCTCGTGTGTCGCATCCAGGTCCTCGTTTCGAAACACTCGATCAGGGATGACTACAGCGATGGGCTGGCCTGCTTCAAGGTTGTTTTTGTACTGCCTAATAAGACGGTTCTGCATCGTACTGGTGTGCGCAGGAGCAACAAAGCCGTCGTCTGTCATGAACGTGTCGTAGTCGTCGCGCGCAGGATGGTCGGCTGGAAAGTTGAGGCTCGTAAACATATGATAATCGTCGTCAATCTCCCGTGATTCCTCTACTATAAACCCCATACGCTGATAAATATCACAGATCCGATCAATCTCAGCAGTAAGCGGGTGCTGTGACCCCGATACGCCAGAGAGAAGTTGCGGTCGGCTACCCACAGGCGTGTTCACACCCCATGGAGCCGTCACATCGATGGCAGCGAGCTGTGCAGTGTGGTTGGCGAGCTGAGCGTCATCTATCCATGTCTGTACTTCTTGTTTCAGAGCATTGACTGATTTACCGTATGCACCACGTTGCTTTGGTTCAACCTCTCGTATACCATCAAACAGCGCGCGTAGATGCACTGACTTCAAAATCCGCTGCTTATCATCAAGAGCGTCAAACTCTGAAAGCAGTGCCGTGCGTGCCGACTGTATGTCTTGTTCCATATACCGCTAATTATACACGAAACCGGCACCTACATCGCACCTTCGGCTGCGCTGCACTCTCATCACGGGTTACCAGCGTTAATATACGATGTCACGCCAGTTGTCTACTTGGCCGAGTGCGATTGCGTACGGCAAGCTGTTGATGTTCGCAGTTCGCTTGAGATCAGGATCTTCAAACTGCAGTTTGTCTTGTTCAAGCAGGACAACATACTGCCGAAACCCAAGGGCGTGCGGCCAGAATTTACGGAACTTCGCACTCATCAGCCATCGTCTTCCGCTATACGGCGCAAGCAGGCGCTGGGAGGCCACCGCAGCTATACATGCAATAGGCGCAGCATACATGCTATACACACCCATGCTTTGCACATAGTCAACAACGGTGTCCGTAGACCCTGTTCCAGCAGCTATCATCATATACAGAGCAACAACGGTCAACGGTAGCCAGACAAGTAACGCGATATAGACAAGTGCGGTTTTAAAGACATCGATCCATCTCTGAGTCGTCGCATTACTACGGACATACGAACGAGACCGCAATGTGTGCAGTACCTGCGCACCGAAAGTCTTATACACTGTACCGCCCGTGAACATCGTATGGTGGTGCTCGACCAGGTTCTGTGCGCTGACGTTACGAAATTCCGTAACCGCCTGCAGAATCCGTTTTTCGTAGTATGTCAAATGGTCAACATGACGTGGTCCTGGCAACACAATCTTCACACCTTTGTGTTTACGAAAATGCACGATACCGCGCTGCGCCATATGTACAACCAACCCAGCAAACTCTTTCTGCGATGCATTGCCCGAATACAGGAGGCTCACCTCTGCTGGGTTGAGAGACAATGGTGGTTTGTATTCGGCGCTAATAGGCTGTTTTTTAACACGCCAGCAAGCCACCAGCCAGCTCCGCAGGATATAGGCTGCGACCAGTAGCAACGCACAGAGTAGCACCGGTATGCGTACATACGCCGGCACGGCAGATATGTCTGACCACGTGATAAGCGCTGAAAAAATATTCATAAGCGTATTCTATCATGATATCGTTTCTTGAGCTGACACAACGTGCATGTATACTGGTGCGTATGGCACAATTTAGTTTTGACATAGAATCAACATACGACAAAGGCGAGATGGATCATGTTTTTGACCAGGTCCAAAAAGAGCTCGTGAACAGATACGACCTCAAAGGCACGCAGGCCAAAGCCGAGTGGCTTGACGACAAAACCGGTATCAAAATATCCGGTGACAACCAGTATCACCTCGATGCGATTATCGACATGTTCCGCAAAAAAGCCGCGAAACGAGACGTCAGCCAAAAGACGTTCGACACAACACAGGACGCTGAAACCACCAACCTGCGGATGATCTGGCTCGTCCCGTTCAAAAACGGCCTCAAACAAGACGACGCCAAAAAAGTCACCAAACTACTGAAAGCAGAGATGCCCAAAGTCAAAACTCAGATCCAAGGCGAGGGCATCCGAGTCATGAGCCCCAAAAAAGATGAGCTCCAGGCTACAATGCAGCTCCTCCGCGCTGCAGACTTCGACTTTCCTCTCACATTTACGAACTTCCGATAGATCACCATACCACGTATACTAGAGGCAATGAGTGCAGCAGCGACGCCACCCAACAAAAACCAGGTTATAGACGGCTGCAAGGCGGTCCTAGAGCAGAACCAGCGCGACGGCGGGTTCACTGCACCTGCAGAAGGCCTCTATCCGCACCAGTGGCTCTGGGACAGCTGTTTTATTGCTATCGGCCTGGCGGAGTACGACGTGCCGCGTGCTCAAACTGAGCTGCGCAACCTGCTGAGAGGTCAGTGGAGTAACGGCATGATCCCACACATGATATTTGCTGACGGTGATGAACACAAACGAGACCGCAATATATGGCAGTCATGGCGTAACCCGCATGCACCCGACGGGCTGGCGACGAGCGGACTTACGCAGCCACCGATG
This sequence comes from Candidatus Saccharimonadia bacterium, assembly GCA_938050265.1. GTDB lineage: Bacteria > Patescibacteriota > Saccharimonadia > Saccharimonadales > SZUA-47 > CALLJT01. The sequence continues at coordinate 3,382 of CALLJT010000042.1, read as the reverse complement.
CTAGCAGAAGCAGTCGTCAGAGTTGGTGCGAAACTCACGCTTACAGAACGCCGCAGCTGGTACCAGGACATGTACCCAGCGCTTACTGCCTACCACCGCTGGATATACGCGGAGCGCGATCCCCACAACGAAGGACTTGCCCTGCTGATCCACCCCTGGGAAAGCGGGCTTGATAATTCACCTCCATGGATAGAGCAGCTACACCAGCACAGTCGGCCATGGTGGGTCAGCGCGATTGATGTGCTCAAACTTGACTCTGCTGTGCGGTTCCTGCGCCGAGACACCAAGCATGTTCCGCCAGGTCAGCGCATAGACGACATAGATGCCATACTGTATTTCACGATCATCCAGCGGTTTAGGCGTAAAAACTGGGACATTAACCGCATTCTAAGCAGATCGATATTCAGTTTTATTGACTTGCCGTTCAACTGTATTCTTATCCGAGCCAACCAACACCTGCAGGACATCGCCAAAACAATCGGGCGCACGCTCCCAGAAGACCTCGCTCGCAGCATCGAAAAGTCTAACAGCGCACTGGATACACTCTGGGACGGGTATAGTAGCCAGTATTACTCGCAGACGTTCATCACACATAGCCCCGACGCGACGCCGACGATCGGTACGCTTCTGCCGCTATACGCTGGGACTATCACGCCAGAGCGAGCCAAAGAGCTCGTAGCTATGCTGACGGACCCTGCACAGTTTGGTGGCGCATATCCTGTGCCGTCCGTGCCGTTCAACAGTAGATGGTATAAAGAACTTGGCTACTGGCAAGGTCCGACGTGGATCAACACAAACTGGCTGATCGCCGATGGTCTGAGGCGCTACGGCTACGATACAGAAGCTCGCGCGGTTGAACAGGCGTCAATAGACGTCGTGACGAAGCACGGTCCATATGAATACTTTTCAGCCAAAAACGGTGTACCAGCAGGCGCACGAAACTTCTCTTGGACTGCAGCGTTGATCATAGATATGCTGAAACGCCGATAAATAGACTGAGTTTTCCGATTGCAGAGCTACACTAGAGTTCGAATCGTTTGGCCAATGCTCCAATTGCATCGATAGTTAAGTCGCTAACTGGCTCTCCTAGGTTCAGCACAGTGTCTAATGGTGAAAGTCTTCTCTGGAAATCATCAAGAACACTGCTACTAGTTTCTTCTTGAGCTGCATCGTTAGGTTGTTGCGAGACATCTACATCAAGGGCAGTTTGTGTAAGGCTCTCTATTACTCTGTCTGGCCCTACGGACGGGAAAGCAAGCTGTCTGTTGGGTTGCTGCTTATTCATATATTTGGTGTCTCCACGGTGTTCGTTTGTAATACGTGTGCGCCGCCGCCGATTTTCACTATGTCTTTATCGATCTTACCGAGCTCGTTTGACGCGGTGTTGTAGTGATTGACAGTGGCACTTAATGATTTACCTATTTTATCATAATGAGCATTGTACGCAAGTAAGTGCTTTTGTAGCTGTTCAATATTTTTGCGGATCACCTCTGTGTCTTTTTGAATTTCTAAGCTTTTGATACCCTGCACAATAACCTGCAGCATAGCACTCAGTGTCGATGGGCCAACAATCACCACCCGTTTATCGACAGCTGCATACTGCATCAAGTTGCGGCCACTCACACCGCTCGCTCCGACTTTATTAGCGAGTAGATCATAATATATCGCTTCTGACGGTATGAACATTAGTGCCTGTTCGAGCGTGCCTTTTTTAGTGTTGATGTATTTTGCCGTTTCGTCGATGCGCTTTTTTAAGTCCTCTTTGAACGCCTTTTCATACGATGCACGCTCACCGTCTTTTGCTTCGAGCAGTCTATTGTAATTTTCCAGCGAAAACTTACTGTCGATAGGCAGCACTTTGCCGTCCAGATGTATCGCTGCGTCGACGACGTGGCCTGTGTCCATTTTGTACTGCAACGTGTACGAGCTTGGTGGCAGCAAATTCTGCAGTATCTGCTCTAGATAAAACTCCCCTAGCACACCCCGCTGCTTGGGGTTCTGCAGTACATTCTGTAGCTGTTTCAGTTCGTCAGCAACGCCGACAACTCGCCTGTTTGTATTGTCTAGTCGTGCGAGTCGTTCTGTCACGTCTTTTACCAGTCGTGCGCTGGACGCCAGCTGTCGAGTCATGCTTTCTTGATTCCTGTCGAGCTTGGTGTCGATCTGTACTTTCAGTTGATCTTGAAGTTTACCAACATTATCTGACAGATGGTTGAGATTCTGCTGCATCATCTGCTGTGTCCCGTCGCTTTGCGGTCGCTGTTTTTTGAAAAACACAAAAAACGCCACCAGCAAAAAATTAGCAACCAACAGGACTACAACTGCGATATCAACAAGCTCCATCTATAATCAGTATACCGTAAGCAGAAACGTTACAGCCATTTTTTGCGTTTGAAATAGAGGATGAAGCCAAGCATGAACACGACGGTCAACCCTGCAATAACCCAGAACGACGAACTGCCGTCCTGATTCAGCGGCAAAAGTACGTTCATGCCAAAAAACCCACTAATAATTGTCGGGATGCTCATGAATATGGCAATCGATGTCAGGCGTTTGAATATCTGGTTTAGGTTGTTTGTCGCGATGGCAGAATACGCGTCCCTGGTGTTTTGGATGGTTTTTAAACGGCTTTTAGTAAGCTCGATAAGCTCGCCGGACAGCAGCTGCAGATCCTCGATGAGATCTTCGTCTTCATGATGGATTTTAAGGTACTTACCAGACAGCAGCGCCTGGAGCACGAGTCCGTACGGCTGTAATGCAGCGAGGTATTCGTTGAGGTCTTCTTCGATTTCTATAAGGTTCAAGATGTCTTTGTTGCTGATGACAGTCCTGCGCAGTTTGCCACGCATGGTAAGGATTTTTTTCGTGGTAGCGTTGAGGTGCGAACGATAGCCTTTGTTGACCTCTTCAAGTATGCTGAGTACCAGTTTGACTTTTTGTGTTGTTACCAGCGTACTGCGGCGCGTCAAAATGTCGAGCGGCTCAGCCTCTGTCCGCGAAATTGTAAACACATTGTTTGGACCTATCACTATTAGAAGCGGATGTGTACTGGTGCTCTCACCGGCAGGACGACTATAGCGTACGTATATGTATATTGACCCATCTTCACGCTCCAACCGCGGTGCTTCGTATAGGTCGATGCCGTCTTCGAGCAGGTCGAGCTGCAAATTATGTGTTTTTGCTAGGCTCGCAAGCTCTTTATGATCTGGATTAACCACGCTCACCCAGCTGCCCCGTTTCGGGCTGTCCAACAGCTGCGTCTCAGTGTCCCTAATGGTACGGTGGTAGGAAATATGCATAAACACTATTGTACACGATTATACATCTATAGCATCCGCAAACTGACCCACACTCACTTTTTCCTGCAAGAGTAGTATAAGCG
>CALLJT010000041.1 GCA_938050265.1 Candidatus Saccharimonadia bacterium | reverse complement strand
AAAAGCTTCAGCGTACCAAAAGCGCACCGCAGTGCCATCGTCTCTATAAATACGCTCACACCACGCAAAAACACATCTCGACTCATTGAAGCGTACCGACTACTCCCACATACTACCAAGCAAAATCACCCCTTGGTGCTGATCGGAAAAAACGGCGGGGATACACACGCACTTAACGCAATACACACTGCTCGAACCGATGGAGAAAACATACACTACCTAGACTATGCCAGCGATGTCGTTGCGCAATCATACCTCATGGACGCACGAGTGTTCGTCTACCCGAGTGTATATGAAGGATTTGGCATGCAACTCCTAGAAGCGGCGGCGGTGGGCACCGCAATAGCGTGCAGTGACATACCTATATTTCACGAAGTAATAGGGGATGGTGCAGTTTATTTTTCACCAGAAGACACCACTCAAATATGCAAAACACTCAGCAATTTACTGTCCCAGGAGGAGCTACGTCAAAAAATTACCCAATCGGCAAACAAACAACTTGCAATGTACAGCTCTGAGCGTAATATATACACACTTAAAAAGCTCACGCTTTAGCATTTGTGTAGAGCTCGACCTATTGCTGCGGAGGTGATGCATCGAGAACTTGGCGGGCGAAATCCGGGTGATGCGAAACACTCGGCTTGTGCGCGCTGAGCGGGTCGTTTTTGTCTGCGCTGCGAGACGAAACCACGCCAGGGAGTTCAATGACGTTTCGGTCGCGCAGGTCGTCTGTGCCGCAGGGAATTTTTGACGTTTTAGCGTACGCGACTGTCGGGATGCGTGCGCCAAAAGATCTCTCAATAATAGCCAGGTGATCAGCGACCTGTGCGCCGCTCATGTGGTGGGGGTTCTGCGAGCCAAGTACGACGATGGTTTTCTGCGCTACGGTGGACATGTCCAGATCGTACCGAGGAGCGCTATTCTGTACGGGACGCAGCGCCGCACCGATAGAGATGATCGGGTTTGAAGGTGCGATAACTATCTGGCGACAGTCACGTACCGCGTCCATCACGAACGACGAGGCTTGAGCGGAAGTGTATCGGCTGTCTGTTCTGAATACCTCAAGCTTCATGGCTGCGTAGTGTGACTGCAAAAATTCAGTTTCTGAAATCACATCCTCACCGCGCACTGTAAGACCCTGACCCCACGATACTTGCAAGTCGGTAGGGACTGGAGTGACCGGACACACGTCTACGGCACAGGTCGCGTCGTCAAGCAGCTGACGCACTGCGTCTGTGTTGGGGGATTGAGATCGAGCTTCAAGCGCGGCTACATAAGCCTGCTCAAACAATGTATTGCCAACTGAGCGACCGCGTGCGTCCCTGCTGCGCAGCGCCTGTGAGTCATGTGACGACACTCGCGCACCTGCGCCTATGACTTTCACTATGTCTCCGGGAGGCACGATCGGCTGTTTCTCGTGCTCATATGTCGTCCGAAGCACCCCACTATGCCCTCCATCGTCAGCAGAAGAGCACACGACGAGCATTGACCCGCTATAGCCTGCTGCTCGTGCGGAGGCCACAAAAGATGAACCACCACCGCCACCGCCAAATACAACCACGTCGTAGCTGCTCGGGTCGCTTAAACGGCTCGCGCTCATTGTCTACCGCCCTGCCGTACTTTGGTTATTCATAGCTGCAAGCTGTACGGTGACGTCTATCATCTGGGCAATTTCTTGAGGGGTGCTGCCTCGAGACAAATCATTGACCGGTCGAGCTAAGCCCTGCAGTACGGGGCCAACTGCGCGGTAGCTACTGTGCGGGCCAGCAAATGCCTTATAGGCGATATTGCCAGCATTCAGATCAGGAAAGATCAAAATATTCGCCGGCGATTCGGCCAGTGAACCCGGGGAACTATCGGTAATCTTAGTAGCAGCGATAGCTGGGTTGAGTGCTGCATCAAACTGTACTTCTTGGTCGGCCACGAAAAACGTAGGTGACCGCTCCAGTGTCAGTCCAATTGCTTCGCGTACATGGTCGACCAATGCATGAGAAGCGCTGCCGTATGTCGAAAAAGACAGAAACGCCACCCTCGGCTCAACGCCTGGGTTGAGAGCTCGCATAGTTTCAACTGTAGCGAACGCAATGTCCACAAGTTGCCCTGGGGTAGGAGACGGGTTAACGGCCGGGTCGGCAAAGTATACATCGGCACACTGTGTGTCGTCTGATCGCATAACCATGCTACTCGATACGGTAGAACTACCCTCTGCAAGCCCAACGCTCTTGATAGCACCACGTATTACATCGCGGCTGGAAAGTATCGACCCTGCGAGTACACAATCGACAGTGCCGCTCTGTAGGTCTTTGAGTGCTTGAGCGTATCCATCTAGAGGACTGGACGCATCATACGCCCGACACTGCACCTGAGAGCCGCGTTCCGTTGCACTGAACAGGCTCACTGCATCACGCATGCGCGTGTCTGCACTGGACACATCTAGTTCTGGTAAACCGATACTTATTTGACTCATGACTTGCGGCCTCCTACGTCCGCTACGATCGCATTGTACGCCTCGCCAAGATCAGTCACAACGCTATTGCCGTGTATCGACCCAGCTTTTCTTGAGTGATCTAGATGGATCTCTGTTATGCCGTCTGGTAAGCTCTGCATGGCTATATCGTCTGTCAGGCTGCCCTGCTGTATGTTCAGTTCTGTCTGGGCATAGCGGATAAATTCGTTCTTAGGGCGACACGTAATAACTGCCGGAAAATCTTTGAACCCCATAGCGTCGATTATATGCCCGACTTTGAACGGCTGCCACTCAAGGTCTCCATAGCTCAATATCACAGGCTCTACTCCCTGCAACAGTACGAGCTTCTCTAAGAATGTACTCGCGCCTTTCATAACATACTGTGGATCACGCAACAAGCTGACAGACTCCTCTTGAACAGCATCATAGTCGACATTCTTAAGACGTTCACAGTGACCCCGGAGGGAGTATCCACCTAGGTGTGTGGACTTTTTTGGATCCTCCGCTACGGACGCGACTTCGCTCATTGGCAGTCCTGTATGTCGCGACAAAAGCCCCCACAGAGCAGGCTTGAGTGCATCGGTGTCAATAATCACCCGATCTGCGTCAATGAACGCATGGTAGCCAGGTCCACTCATATGGAGCGCGGCATCGTTCTGCGTGAACCACTTCACGGCTTCCATACCATCACGATACGGGTCCCGTCGTCTACTATCTGCTGGTAGCCGAACTTCTGATACACGTGAGCGGCAGCTTCATTAGCTGTTTCAACCGAAAGCCACACTGAGCTCCCGGCAAATGAAGACGCTGTATACATGTCCTGGTGAGCTACACCCATAAACGGGCGGCCAAAACCCCTCCCAACATACGTACCCCAGCCACGGTCATCGTCGCCTGCATAATTACGGATTGCAAACGTCAGTTTAGAATCCGGCACATCGGGGTGCTTCCGCTCGCCAAACCACACGACACCGCCTACGTCTCCCGTGCCCGTCACGGCGTCATACCCGCCTACCATCGCGTACACAAGCCGCTTCTGCGTAGCCCATGTGTCGTATGATTGCCTACTTGCAAAGCGTCCCGGTGACGTACAAGCGTCGTCTCTACATATATCTGATGTGTGTTCGGTAATATGTGGCTGTCGGGATTTCTGAAGCAGCTGATCAACAAAAAACTCAGGTGCGTCATGTGCCCAAAAACGAATAACCTGTATGTCTGCCTTTTTGAGAGTGTCCGGGACCTCGACGAGCTGAACGTCGCTCATGAACTGCGAACCTTCGCTAGATAGTTGTTTGCAGCAAGCCATACGTCAGGCTTGCCACAGTCAAGATACACACCGTCCACTGAAAATATGCCAATATTACGTGCCTGCGCTAGATCGCTAACGGCATCGGTGAACAAATACTCACCGCTCGTGGCGTCCGGCTGAAGATCCTGAAGATATTCACGAACAGCAACCGGCAATATGTACCACGCGGCGTTCGCGTTTAACGAAGATGGAGACACGTCCGGTCCTGGTTTTTCGACTATGCGGTCCAGCCGATCACTATCGCCAGGCGAACCCATCAGCACACCATATTTTGAGCGCTCTGCGAGCTCCACAGAAAAACCAGCCAACACTCCGTCCCTGCGCTGCGCGACCATCGCCTGCATCATCGCGCTCAGTCCCCCGACTTGACGACCGTCTGCATACCCGAACGGGGCGTCTCCGTGCAGGAGCGCGACATGCGTAACGTCGTCTGCTATATACTCCATTGCTTGTCGCATCATCTCGCCAGTTCCGTAGCGTCCGTCTGCGTATGAAACCGTAACAAACTGCATCAACGCTCCCAGCGCTTCAGCCTGCTCGACTGCGCTGCGGTACACGTCTAGTTTGCCCATGCGAGTAAGAGTCTCTTCGATTGCTTGCTGTGGGGTGAAGTATTCTTGAATCGACGTATCGTATTCTGGCACCAGGACAACTATGGTGTCGATACCAGCATCAACGCACTCTTCTACTGCGTACTGTATGACTGGTTTGTTGCCGAGCGGCAACATGCATTTGTTGATCGTCTTGGTGAGCGGCAAAAACCTCGTACCGAGACCCGCTGCCAATATCACTGCTGTTGTCTTCATCGCTTGGCTACTCCACCGTCACTGATTTGGCGAGGTTACGTGGACGATCAATGTTGCGACCAAGTGAATTAGCGATGCCATACGCAAGCTGCTGCAGTGCACAGTTAATCACGAGGCCTGAGATATTTTTTCCGGTCATAGGCGTCGGAATATGCCAATCACTCAAGCCGCCTTTTGCTGGACGACTGCCAACGGTCAGTACTTTGCCGTTTCTTGCCCTGATTTCTTGTATACCACTACAAGTCTTTTCGTACATGAGCTTGTCCTCTGGCATAAGTACGATACTCAAATGGTTCTCGTCGATGAGTGCGATTGGTCCATGCTTCATTTCGCCCGTTGGCAGTGCCTGTGCATGCATGTAGGACACTTCTGTTATTTTGAGTGCGCCTTCGAGTGCGACCGGATACAGCGTGTCGCGACCAAGCACAAAGCAGTTTGAAAAACCGGATACTTCGCTCGCTACTGTCATAATGTCTTCAAACGACTCCAGCATAGATGCTATCTCTCGCGGCGTGTCCAGCAGGTCAGTACCAAGCTGTCGAACATCCGAGAGAGGTAGTCCACGCTTTTCTGCCAAAAATCCGCCAAACATGAGGAGTGCTACAACCATAGAGCTGTATGCTTTTGTACTGGCGACTGATTTCTCGATCCCGGCGTGCAAATAGATGCCACCATGGCTGACGCTTCTGGCCAGCGTGGAGCCCACACTGTTGACAATGCCCATCGTAGGCATACCCCTCCGTCTCGCCTCGCTCTCGGCTGCTAGCGTATCGGCTGTTTCGCCTGACTGACTCATGAATATCGCGACAGAGTTGTCTGCCTCAAGTGCTGCGTGGCGGTAGCGAAACTCGCTGGCGTACTCAACGACTACCGGTATATCGAGGAGCTCTTCGAGCGCATATTTGACCGATTGGCCAGCATAAAAAGCCGTACCACACCCGATAATGAATATGCTCTTTAGGCTCTTGATCTGCTCGTTCGTCAAATTAGGTCCACCCAGATTGAATTTGCCTTCGCTTAGTATACGACCGCGCATAGTTTCCTTCAGCGTGTCTGGCTGTTCAAATATCTCTTTGTGCATGTAGGTGTCGAAGCCCTTGAGGTCGTCGGAGCTTTTTTCGGTTTCAACGGTTTCCTCAGTAATATCTTTTGGTTTGCTCGCAAAATCATACACCTGCATCGTGCCGTTTTTAAACTCAGCTATCTCGCCGTCGGACAAAAACACCATCTTGTTGGTGGTCAGTATGGCGCTGGGATCACTCGCAATTATGTACTCTTTGTCTGCTCCTACACCAATCACGATCGGGCTGCCCGAGCGGGCTGCCACGAGCGTCCCTGGCTCTTTGGCGGGCGCCACTGCGAGCACACCATATGTCCCTTGACATTCACTGAGTGCACGAACCGTTGCCTCTCTGAGGCTGTAGTTGTCGGTGGTCATTTTATAGTCTATGACTCCAGCCAGCACTTCACTGTCTGTTTCACTGACTGTTGTTAGTTCGTATCTGTTTTTTAGATCTTCATAGTTTTCGATAATGCCGTTGTGGACCAAACTTACGTTGCCATATGTATGCGGATGTGCGTTGTCCTTCGTCACGCCACCGTGCGTTGCCCACCGCGTATGCCCAATGCCGAGCCCCGATGTTCCAGGCAGAGAGGTAATATCGACTTTATTAACAGTTCCGACCTCTTTGTCGATGTGGATCTTGCCGTCCTCCACTACCAGCACGCCGGCAGAGTCATACCCTCTATACTCAAGTTGCTTAAGGCCGCTGTAGATCACGTCTTTTGCGCCCTTCGTCCCTGCATATCCTACAATTCCACACATACGAATCTCCTCTGTTGCTACCTTAAGCGGCTTTAGCTAGTCTTCTTTTTCAATAATTAGACGATCTTTAAAGCGGCGCACAAGCAGTCCGTCGCCTTTCGTCCAGCCCAAACGCCTAATCTCGGCAACTGGCAAGGTCACTGCATATGATTTCTTGCCAGCCATCGAAAGCGTGCGCTTCGACGACCGATGATTTTCTGGGCGGGCCATTCCACAAGCATAACCCCTTACGAACAGTATGTCAATTAATTACGTAATTACATATGACTTGTCATCAGCAGGTGTTTTAGAGCAGCTCCTAGCGTATACTGACGCGTATATGAAGCATATCGTTATCGATGCCAGGATTAGGCCAGCGAGCACCGGGAGGCCGGTCGACCGCCTGCTTGACCGTTTGCAGAAGTTAGACCACAAGAATCGCTACACGGTCATACTCAAATCCGATGATGCCTGGCAGCCCTCAGCGAATAATTTTATGGCCGTACATACACGTGTTCCAATTTTTAGTTTCAACATACTCAATCAACTCCACTATAGCTGGCACATACGCTCACTGAAGCCGGATCTCGTATACTTTACACTCACACCGCAGCAACCCCTCCTATACAGAGGCCCGTTCATAACCCTCACACACGACCTCGGTATGCTGACATATGCCCGCCCCGGCAGGCTCCCTGGGTGGCTCCACGCCATTCGCATGTGGGGCTACAGGCTACTTCTCTGGGATGCGCACAAGCGAGCCCGACAAATCGTCACGCCAACCCAGTTTGTCGCTGATGATGTCAATAAGTTCCACTTAGTTACCAACCGCAAAACAACCGTGATATGGCAAGCCTGCGACACTCCAGACTCGTCACACGTGGCAGCCCCCAAACGACGACCGAAAGAGTTCATTATGTACGTCGGAAGCTCGTTCCCTCATAAAAACCTTGATAATCTCATTAGTGCATACCACCTGCTTCGCCAGCAACATCCAAAACTCACGCTCGTTTTAGTCGGTAAAAAAGAAAAATACAAGCAAGCACTCGAGCAATGGGCCCATGAACATGACCTACAGGACGGCGTCCTATTCCTCGATTTCATACCTGATGCTGAAGTAGCTTGGTACTACCAGAATGCGCGGGCCTATGTGTTCGCGAGCTTAAGCGAAGGCTTCGGACTACCTGGCCTCGAAGCAATGGCTCACGGCTGTCCGGTCGTTAGCAGCAACGCAAGCTGTCTGCCCGAAGTTCACGGCGATGCAGCACATGAGTTTGACCCAACGGACATACACGACATGGCTGCAAAAATCGACGAAGTTATATCCGACGACGTCCTCAGGAACACACTCATCCAAAAAGGACACAAAAACACACGGCGGTTTTCCTGGGACACGTTCGCCCGTAAACACATCGAGCTTTTCAACGACACACTAAAGTAGCCTACAGCATAGTATCTGGTTCGGTGCCGGGTTCAGGGTGGACGACTTCTGGTTCGACGGACGACGCCGGTGTTGCTCCAGGCTTTGGCAGCAGCACAATGTGGCGATCACGACCTTCGCCCTCAGATGCGGTGTCCACGTCACTCTCAGATGCGAGCTTATGGATCGTGCGCCTGTCAGCCGGGTTCATAGGCTGTAAGTGCTTTGGTGTAGCGGTTGTTTTGACCTCAGCAATCCAGGCCTGTGCTCGCTGCTCTAAGCGATGCGCTCGCTGTTTTTTATAATCAGCGATATCAACATTTACACGAGAGGGCTCAAGCCCGTGTGTTCGCAGAGCCATACTCACGAGGTATTGCAGCGACCGCATCGTGTCACCTCGGTTTCCTATCAGGAATCCGTTCATATGAGTACTTGGCACATGTAGTTCGACGACTTCGCCGTCCTCGCTCGTAGCGTACACATCTACGTTAAGGCCAAAAAACGACAGTAAATCTTCGATATACTTCTTTGCGTATAAAATTGACTCTTCCATCTAGACGCTCCTTTTTTTAGTCTTTTTCGCTGCCCCTTTTCTTTTGGTTTGTTTCTTTTTTGTTGTCGTAGTTTTTGTTGTAGATGCCGCTTTTTTAACTGGCTTCTTAAGTGGTTTTTTCGACACGACAACCGCACTCGCTGCTTCCTGCAGTGCGTACTCGTCCGACTGAAGCAGTTTTGTCTGCTGTGAATAGGCGATTAAGCCGCCAACAAACCAGTAGAGTGCGAGCGCCGCTGGAAAGCCGACCGTCAGAACAAAAATCATACCAGGCATGAAGTACGCCATGTTGCGGGCCATAGCGGCGTTTATTTCACTCGCGTCAGGCTCTTTGCCGCCGTTACTTGAACTTTTCAGGATTTCTTTAAGAGTTTTTGCGTCACGGTCTTTTGGCATGGTTTGTCGTATCTGGAAAAACGCAACCACCGCACTCCCAAGCACCATCAAGAACGCTGGTATGTACAGACCGCTGTCTCCAGAAAATGCCGGCCTCTTCAGGTCTATCGCACCGAGAAGTGTATTGTCGAAAAGCGAGATGTCTGACGCGAGGTCTTTCATATGTGAGAGGTTACGAACCGGCTCATACGCAAACGATATAATCTCGTTTGGGTTATTCACAATCCGATTAAGGCCAGAGAAAAGCGCCAAAAACACCACCAACTGCACAATCATCAGTCCAATCTGTGACAGTGGTCGAATCTCTTTTTCTTTGTAGAGCTCCATCATAAGCAGAGATTCTTGCTGCTTGTTGCCTTTTGCCGCTTTTTTGATTTTTTTCAGCTCCGGCTGCAGTTCTCGCATGGCTTTTGTGTTGCGGAGTTGTTTTTTAAGTAGTGGATACAACGCGAACCGCGCAAGCACCGTGAACAATATGATGGCAACACCGAAGTTATTGCCAGGGATGAGCGCATAAATCGCTACAAGCACGTTGAATATTGGTTGCACTATAAGTGTCGTAAACATGGGCTCTGTGTCCTACTCCTTATTATCAATCGAAAATCCTATGCATATAACTATAGCACGACAAGAGATACAGCCGCCCACTCGGGCTGGACTGCAATTTTCCATGAAACTAACTACCTAGAAACCGATAGGCCTCGGGGTACAGCAAACGGTCATTCGAAAGTTTCATGGAAAGTTCGTAGTCCGAGACAAGAGTGGCCACTGGGGCATCAGGGTAGTTCCTGAGGGGCTTGTAGACCGTCCCGAGTCAGCAGGAGCACCTAGGCGAAAATGAAACGACGCGCCAGTTCAAACTAGACACACCACAGAGCTACAGAAGCGAGGTGACTTCTGCGCTGATCTCGGCGTACGGCGCCACGGCGAGGCGTGCGGATTTTGCATACACTACGATATCTTTCGGAGTATCTGCACCGCTCGTGTGGCCTCCAGTACGGATAGCTTCAAAAATACGGCGGCGTATCCGGTTGCGCACAACTGCTCTGTTGTCGATTTTCTTGCTCACCACCACAGCAATACGCGGGGGCGACCCACTACGCACCGGGGAAGATTTAACCGACATCATCTGGCCATGCTTCGAGCGACCCTTCATTTGGGACACTGCGCTACGACCATGAAATCTGTTCGGTTTCGGGACCATGTACACTCGCTACGTCCACATCTGTGGACAGATACTAACACTAGTTGTTGATTAGTGAGTGAGGCGTGCTCGGCCTTTTTGGCGACGACTCTTCATCACTCTGCGCCCAGACTTAGAAGACATGCGCTTAAAAAAACCGTGCACACGTGAACGATGGCGTTTCTTTGGTTGGTATGTTCTCTTTGGCATTTGACAAATTCTATCACTTTCCAGCACTAATAGCAACAGATAGAGCGACCCGAAACAAAACATGTCTTTTTGAGCCGATGGATTGTTGAGCTAAAAAAGATTATATTCGAGTAAGCATACTCCCCTGTACAGGTCAGCCCCTGTGTTGTCTCATGGGACGAAACTACGCTGCTTTTTCGCGATACATACAAATTACTGCAAAAATATACTTATCCACTTGTCCACACAGCTTATCCACACATTTAACAGGGGTGAATAAAC
>CALLJT010000040.1 GCA_938050265.1 Candidatus Saccharimonadia bacterium | reverse complement strand
TATTGACGAGCAGCTTGTGCGGTCTCTGGCGAAGCAGTACGACCTCAGTTACGTCAGCGAGAGGGCAGAGCTCGGACCAGATGTGAATGAGTCTGACGCCCGCGATGCCCGCTATGGGTTTCTGCGCTCAGTGGCGTCGAGACTGGGGGCGGAAGCAATCGTGACGGCTCATCACCAAGACGATGTGCTCGAATCTATGATACTCAACATTGTGCGACGCGGTGGGGCACGGGGACTCATTGGCTATACCGCACCAGATATCGTGCGTCCGCTTATGAACTGGACAAAGCAACGAGTGCTGGATTACGCACAGCGCTATTCCCTGTCATGGCGCGAAGACAGCACCAATCAGGATACGCATCATACACGTAACTACATACGCCATACCGTCATGCCTAAGCTAGGGGACGTAGAGCGGGGCAAGCTATTGTCTATTCGTGCGCGCCTCCAGGACGTGTTCGTAGAGATTGACCACACGACGTCTAGCCTGCTTGTGCAGTCTACGCATTCTGGCGGATTACTGCGGGGGCGGTTCGTCCTGCTCCCCTACTCTGTTCAGAAGCAAGTCATGGCGCGGTGGCTGAGCATGTCTGGCGTCGATATAACGACCACAGCAGTGGAGACTGCAGTACACGCAGCCCGCAGCGGTCGACCGGGTACGGAGTATGACATAACTAAAAATACTCGCCTCAAGTCCACGGCCGATTCTGTGTTGCTAGAAATCAGGTGTAGGGGTGTATAATTGCAGGAGAACTTTGGCACGCCTTGAGGATTTGCTGACTACGCAGCAGCGTCCAGTAGGTTTGCAACAAGTACTACGTTAGTAAAATTCGTAGAATAAAAATACAAGAGAACGAGTGAGGCAACTATTCACTCGCCAGCATATGAAAGGTTAGAGAGACAAAACATATGGATCCATCGAAACTGAAAAAATCTCCCAAAAAAGGCAAGAACAAGTCGAACGTACGCACGCTCGTGTTTGCTGTGGTCATAGGACTATTTCTGCTGTTCGCGCTTAACGGCTTTAGTCAGCCTGACGAACTCACTGAAGTGTCGTTATCTGACGTCGTGGAACGGGCTAACAATGGCGAAATCAGCAAAATTGAAATTACCGAAAACGACCTGAAAATTACCAAAATCGGTGACGAAGAAGCAACCGAAAAGTCCATCAAAGAAGCTGGCTCAACGATTTATGAGCAAGGCCTAAAAGAAGAGGCGACAGACAAAGGCCTCGTACTCAAAGTGTCAAAACCAGACACGAGTGGGCAGGTACTATCCGCCTGGGCGCAAGTGCTTGTGCCGATGTTTTTGATTGGGTTTTTCCTGTTCTGGATGATGCGGAGTGCGCAAGGTCAGGGTAATCAGGCACTGAGCTTCGGGCGTAGCAAAGCTCGTTTGTATGGTAACGAAAAAGACAAAGTAGCGTTCAAAGATATCGCTGGAAGCAACGAAGCGAAAGAAGACCTTGAAGAAGTCGTTGATTTCCTCAAAAGCCCGAAAAAATATGAGGGTGTCGGTGCACGTATACCGAAAGGCATCTTGCTTGTAGGCCCTCCGGGTACCGGTAAAACGATGTTGGCTCGAGCCGTTGCGGGTGAAGCAAACGTGCCGTTTTTCAGCATATCTGGTTCTGAGTTTGTGGAGATGTTTGTTGGTGTTGGTGCATCACGTGTCCGTGATCTGTTCGGCAAAGCCAAGAAAAACGCACCGTGTATCATATTCGTCGACGAAATCGACGCGGTTGGTCGACGACGCGGATCTGGTATGGGTGGCGGTCATGATGAGCGCGAACAAACGCTCAACCAGATACTTGTTGAAATGGATGGGTTTGAACAGGGGCAGAACGTCATTGTTCTAGCGGCGACCAACAGGGCGGATGTGCTCGACCCTGCCCTGCTCCGTCCTGGGCGATTTGACCGCCGTGTCAACGTGAGCTTGCCTGACCGTAACGACCGCAAAGCCATTCTTGACGTGCACTATAAGAAAAAACCACTCGAAAAACACGTTGACCTTGAATCGCTTGCAGCAAAATCTGCCGGTTCAAGCGGGGCAGATCTCGCCAACATTGCGAACGAATCCGCAATTGTAGCTGCGAAACACAACCGCAAAACAATCACCCAAGACGACGTCACAGAAGCGTTCGAAAAAGTCGCTATCGGTCCAGAGCGCAAAAGCAAAATCATGAGCGATGCAGAAAAAGAACTGACTGCATACCACGAAGCCGGCCACGCACTTGTCGGTCATGTGCTGCCGGACAGTGACCCAATACACAAAGTAACCATTATTCCTCGTGGCGGCACCGGTGGTGTTACCTGGTCTATCCCACCTGAGGACAAGAGCTACCACAGTATTATCGAGTACAATGACGTGCTCGCTCGGCTTCTCGGTGGTCGTATCGCCGAAGAACTGATCTACGGCATGAACGGTGTCACAACAGGCGCTGGGTCTGATCTGCCTAAAGCAGCAGAACTGGCCCGCGAAATGATCGTTAACCAGGGCATGGGCAAGAAGTTGCGCAACCAGGTGTTTCACACGGAAGACGGTATGGTCATGGACCGCATGATGCACGAGAGGCAGTACTCTGAACAGACAGCGAAAATGATCGATGACGAGGTAGAAGAGCTCATATCTGAGGCAGCACGTCGCGCCAAAGAAGTCATCAAGCACAACATGAAAAAGCTGACTGAGCTGAAAGACGCCTTGCTCGAAAAAGAGACCATCGACAGCAAAGAAGTAGAGACGATCCTCAAAGGATCAGTGCTTCCAAAACCAGCAGTACAAACTCGGTAAAGTCCTATATACTACGTAGCATATGCGTATTATGAGTAGCTACATTCAATCTCGCCGAGCCGCCAGTGAGGCGCGTGGATGAGCGGCCGCTCTAAAATCGTGTCACGGGCCACTAAGCGCGTGTCGTTGCCTGGTGCTGCGACGCTGTTGATCGTGACTATGCTCATGGCGCAACTGCTTGGGTTTGTGCGCACTATGTTGATCAACGGAAATTTCGTAGATGTCGGGCCCGACAGTACGGATGCGTATTTTGCAGCGTTTAAAATACCGGACTTTTTCTTCTATACCCTGGCTGCTGGTGCGTTGGGTGTGGCGTTTATCCCCGTGTTGTCTGAGCGTATACTAAAAAGCGACCGCAAAGGTGTCTGGGAGCTGTCGAACAGCCTGATGAATTTGATGAGTCTCATTATGATTCCAGCAGGGCTTGTGATGTTTTTCAGCGCTGGGTGGCTCATGAATACCCTCTATCCAGACCTGTCTCCTGAACAGCTCAACAACGCGACGAATATCTTGCGCATCATATCGTTCAACCCACTCATGTTTACGTTGTCTGGAGTGCTAACCAGCACACAGCAAGCATTCGGCCGGTTTTTCTTTTTTGCGGTTACTCCTATCGTTTACAATTTAAGCATTATCGTGAGTATATTCCTGTTCAGAGACTCGCTGGGTCTGGTTGGGCTTGGGTTCGGCGCACTTGCTGGTGCGTTCCTGTCACTTATGGTAGCGTTCGCAGGGACACGTGGACTTGGGTTTCACTGGCGACCACGCATTAATTTCAAAAGCAAAGACTTCAAACGCGTTACGAAGGCCCTGCCACCTCGTGCACTCGACCAAGGACTGGATTCTGTGAATTCGATTGTGGAGGCAGGTCGTGCCGGCGCACTCGGCGGCGGACTTGTTACCGCGTATGAAAACGCGTTCATTTTGCACACGGCCCCGATCTTGCTGATTGGGTCGAGTATATCGACAGCTGCATTCCCGCGGCTGAGCGAACGTCTCGCACAGGGCCGCACGGACCTGTTCAGAAAAGAGTTTATAAGCATTTTACGTGTACTGATGTGGGTGAGCTTGCCGGTCATGGTGGTGACGTTTTTCACTCGTGGCTATTTGGCGCGACTCATATTTAAGCGCGGTGCGCCTGACATTGCGCTGATACTGGGGTATTTATCGATAGCTATATTTTTCAGAATTGTGTACACGCTATTTTCTCGGTATTTTTATGCGCACAAAGACACCATGACACCGCTGATCGTGTCGGTGTTTGCTATCGCATTTAACATCATCCTGGTGTTTACGCTCGCGAGCAAAGACGCGTATGGTGCTGCTGGTCTGGCGATTGCCCAGTCGATCGTGTCTGGCGTAGAGGTTGCAGTGTTATTTGTCGTTATTACGCTGCGTGACCCAGCGATGTTTGCTCGTGAATTCTGGCAGAGTGTTAATAAACTTGTGTCGATCACCGGGTTTACCATCGCTACGGCATTTTTGATGGTGACAATGCTGCCGCTCCAGGCAGACGACAAAGGATTTTTCGTATTAAGTTTCAAGCTTGGTACGATTGTGATCGTGACGCTGAGCGTGCATATCGCGGTGTCTGCCCTGTTTGGGTTCAAAGAGTCGTACACACTACTCGCACGTATCAAAAAAGCCGTCCTACGCCCAATACGGATATGATACGTGGGTAGACATTCTTCTTTCGAGCTTGATTCAGGCCCATATGACGCAGTAGCTATTTTGGGTTCAGCGATTTGGGCCGTTCTTGCCTATAGCGCCATGCAGGAGATTGGAGGCGAACCAGACTTGCTGAGCGAAGTCTACAATTATGTTTCCGCAGGCTCAGCAGGGAGTGCATTTGACGTGGTGGTTAACGGGATTCAGAGCGTTGCTGAGAGCATTAGCGATCGTCCATACTCTGGCCGACCAAATTAAATAGTAGCTCGTATTTCTTGGCGCATATCTTGACTTTGTAGTATAGCTTTTTTATAACTCAATGATATCTCTTTAGCCCACCTCTGTTATAATGAATTGAATGGTTCAAAGTATATTGGTTTTTTTGAGTGCTTATCGAGCGCCTACACCTCAACATCCGCACGTCCAGCTTTGCTGGGATGGAGGATGTTGAGGTGCAGGACTCGATTAGGAATTTTTGTATTATTGCGCACATCGATCACGGTAAATCTACGCTTGCGGATAGGCTCCTAGAAATTACCGGCACAGTACAGAAGCGCAAGATGAAAGAGCAGCTGCTCGACAAAATGGACCTCGAGCGAGAACGGGGTATCACCATCAAACTGGCGCCCGTGCGCATGGAGCACAAAGGCGTTCAGCTGAATCTGATAGATACGCCGGGTCACGTGGATTTTAGCTACGAAGTGTCGCGCAGCCTGCAAGCGTGCGAGGGCGCACTGCTGATTATCGATGCATCACAGGGCATTCAAGCGCAGACGCTCGCCAACGTATATCTTGCGATGGAAGCAGACCTGACGATCATTCCGGTGTTGAACAAAATTGACTTGCCGGCTGCAGACGTGCCAAAAGCCACCAAAGAAGTCATGTCCCTGCTCGGCTGTGCGGAAGACGACATCCTGAAGATAAGCGCCAAAACAGGCGAAGGAGTCGAAACGGTACTGGACGCAGTCATTGACACCGTGCCACCACCAGCTGGTCAGGCTGCTGGTGATACTCGAGCGCTGATATTTGATAGTTTTTATGACGAATATCGCGGTGTGATCGTGTACGTACGAGTCGTCGACGGCAAAATAGCAAAAGGCGCGAAGATCACTATGTCAGCTACGCAGGCCCGAGGCGATGCTCTTGAAGTAGGCGCACTGTCCCCGGACATGAAGCCGTTTTCGTCGCTGCAGACGGGTGAGATTGGTTATGTTGTGACGAACTTTCATGATACGTCTGAAGCCCGCGTTGGTGACACGATTGCCCTATCGTCAGAAAATCCAGCTCCACTAGCAGGCTACAAAGAAGTCAAACCGTTTGTCTACGCCGGCATGTTCCCGAGTAGCAACGAATTTTACCCGCAGCTTAAAGACGCGATGGACAGGCTCAAACTGAGCGATTCCGCGCTCGTGTACGAGCCGGAAAACTCACCAGTATTGGGTCACGGATTCCGGGTTGGGTTCCTCGGGCTACTGCATATGGATATCATCCGTTCTCGTGTGGAGCGTGAGTTTTCGATAGATCTCATCGTCACTAACCCGTCTACTGACTATAAAGTCACGCTGAGCACCGGCGAAGTTCTGGACATTACGAGTGCCAGTGCTGTGCCGCCAGCGAACAAGTTGGAGGGGATCGCAGAGCCGTGGATTAACGGCGAAATCGTCGTACCGAAAGAATACGTCGGGACTGTTATCCAGCTCGTGAGCAGTTCTCGTGGTCTGCACAAAAACGTTGATTACGTCGATGACCAGCTCGCGCTTGTTTCGTTTGAGGCGCCGCTGGCGAACCTACTGACAGACTTCTATGACAAACTTAAAAGTCAAACAGCAGGCTACGGCACGTTCAGTTATGAACTGTCAGGCTATAAAACAGAGGATTTAGTCAGGGTGGATTTCTACGTAGCGGACGACATAGTTGAAGCGCTCAGTGTCATGTGTCACCGCTCAGAAGCACCAAAACTTGGTCGCGACACCGTAGAGAAGCTCAAAGAAATCATTCCACGGCAGAACTTCAAAGTTGCGCTGCAGGCAGCCATCGGCGGCCGATTCATCGCCCGTGAAGACTTGAGCGCATACCGAAAAGACGTGACGAGCGGCCTGTACGGCGGCGACGTATCCAGGAAGAAAAAAGTCCTCGCCAAACAAAAGAAGGGTAAAGATCGCCTTAAGAGATTCGGAAAAGTCGACCTCCCAGCCGAAGCCTTCACCGTACTCCTGAAAAGAGACTAACGTGTTGGTCAGCCCCACAAAACAACACACTCCATCTGCTAGGGGTCGGACCCTTAGCAGAGGATGGGGAGACAGGAGGTTGAGGTGGGTGCGTGGTGGTTGATGGTTCGTGTGACGTGCTAGTGGTTGTGCTGTTACAATAAGGTGTAGTGATGACTAAGCAAGAATTTATCGCATGGACCCGTCAGGTAGGCCCACAGTATCGGTGTAGTTCGGATGTGTCGCAGCAGTTGGCCGAGCTAGAGCTTGTCGCGGTTGTGGGTCCGACAGGGGCAGGCAAAACGACGCTGATTGACGCCGTCAAGGTCCCAATCGTTAAAAGTGATGTGACTCGTGATCGCCGCCATGACGAACGACGCGACGACACGTATAATTTCAGGACTGACTATGAAGCGGTAAAGCGCGATATCGAGTCAGGTATGTATGTACAGTTTGTCGTGAGCCAGTACGGCGAGTTTTACGGTACGCACATCCGTTCGTATCCACAGAGAGGCCGCTGCATTATGTCCATTGTGGCAGAGGCCGTACCGCATTTCGAGCGACTAGGGTTTAAGGATGTGTTCAAGGTGTATATTATGCCGCCGGGGTATGTGGAGTGGCTACGTCGTATCGGCAAAGACCGCTCGTCTAGTATCGATGAGCGCATGGACGAAGCACGCACATCGATTAAGCTTGCTATGAGAGACGATGAGTATAACTACATTCTGAACGATGACCTTAAAGCTGCTACACGTGATTTCAAACGGCTGCTGAAAAGCGAAGAGCTTAACCCGCACCGAACACAGCTGACGAAAGAAACAGCGAACTTATTACTCAAACGCCTAGGTGACCAGGACGATGACGAGCTCTATTTATGACACTCGACGCCAGGCAGCACAATAAAACAGTTTACCTATAGGGGTCAGGTGTTTATACTGTCTCTATGGCAAAGACGGGTTCGTCGAAAACACTAGACCAGTTGCATCAATCAATTTCTGAGTATCAGATGCCTTCGCACGCTGAAGAGCTCATTGGTTCAGGCGAAGTTCTCGTGCTTTGTGGAGTGACTGCTGCGGGCAAAAACACAATTATCAATCACCTTGTAGAATCAGATAAATACACGTATGTTGTCTCGCATACAACTCGTAAGCCTCGTTCTAATGACGGGGTTCCAGAGCAGAACGGACAACAATACTGGTTCGTATCGCCAGACAAGATGCTCAGTATGGTCCAAAATCAAGAGTTTGTTGAGGTGAAAGCTGTTTTCGGAGAGACGTGTTACGGAACAAGCATCCAGCAGATCGACCAGGCAATTGACGAGGGTAGTCACCCCGTAATGGAGATCGATGTACAGGGTGTTCTAGAGTTAGTCGAAGCAGTTCCAAACCTGCGTCCATTATTTGTGCTGCCACCTAACTTCAGTGTTTGGATGGAGCGTATGCAAAAAAGGGGTGGGTTGACTGACGATGCAAAAAGACGCCGAATCGAAACAGCTAGCCTTGAAATCCAGACTGCATTAGACCATCCTTCTTTTGTGTTGGTGGTTAATCACGAGTTTCAAGACACTATCTTAGAGATCACTCAAGGTGTTGACGTCAGTGAAAGAGCACAGACAGAAAGACGCCAAGTGGCTACGGATATACTCGCTAGACTTAAGTCAGCCTAGTCTGTTTGTCCGAAGTATGGCATAGCTCCTGTAAGTTTTTTGGCACTCTTGTGGTTTGATTGCTAGTTTGCTAGAATAAGCATAATATGACAGAGAGACAGCAGAAGATACTGACCGCCGTTATAGAAGAGTATGCAGAGGTAGCAAGCCCTGTTGGATCACAGATGCTTGCGAAGATTTTTGACGTGTCCAGCGCGACGATTCGCTCTGAGATGGCGGAGCTGGAGCGTTTGGGGTACATAGAGCAGCCACACACGAGCGCCGGCCGTATCCCGACTGACAAAGGCTACAGGTATTACGTCAACCGAACATCGGAATCAGGCGAAGTTGGTCCGAGTAGTCGCGGTGAACGAGCGCTGACAGCTCGAATTGGGGAGGGCAGTGTACCTGAGCGCGCAATACGCAACACAGTCGATACGCTGGTAGAGCTGACACAGAACCTCGGCGTTGCGACAATTGGTAAGCAGCTGTACATGAGTGGCCTGTCTAATCTGTTTGGTCAGCCTGAGTTCATGCACCCTGGACAGGTACAAGAGGTAGCGCGTCTGCTGGATAACCTAGAACCGTGGCTTCGAGAAGCAGCGCCAAACAAGCCGCTCAGTGTGTTTATCGGTCACGAAAACCCGATCGGCCG
>CALLJT010000039.1 GCA_938050265.1 Candidatus Saccharimonadia bacterium | reverse complement strand
GGTAATTGGAGTCTGCAACAGTATTTGAGCCTCCACCTGGCGTGTCCACCCTCCCCCATTGAGCTAAGAGGTAGGAGAGATCGAAGATTGTTACCGTGCCATCATTATTGAAGTCTGCGGTGGTGTCAGTAGTACCCCAGCGAGAGAGCATGTAGGACAGGTCAAAGATGTCTACTTTGTTATCTGCATTAGTGTCTGCCAGTGGGTAGTTAGGGTCATTGGGGTCTTGGGGGCCGGCAGAAGAGAAGCTGAGCAGGAGAACTGCAGTGAAAGAAAATGCACAGATGACGAGGAAGATAGTAAGAAGTTTTTTTGAGGCTATGGTAGGCATTGGGGAGGCTGCTTCCTTTTCCTGCATACCTTGGCAGGTACGCCAACTCTATGTGTCTTTATGTCTATTGGGTATTATTTTAGCATAAGCTCCGTGTACTGCACTCGAATCAACTTATGGTGCCGGTGTTCCGTCGAGGTGTAGGTTGTTTGACCATACGTTTCCTGGGCAGGTGCTACACCATGCGGCGAGCGGTCCGTACTGGTAGTTGTATGTAAACAAGTTGTCCGTGAACACGATGTGGTTGACGTCATCACCAAATGCTTTGTCAGTACCACCCCTGATACTATATGTACCCCCATCGAATATATTTTCGGTTGCAGTCAGATGGGATATGATGCTGTCCGAGTACAACGACACTGCACTTGAAGTTGATCCGCTCAAGTAGCTCCGTGTAATTTCGTAGTCGCTACCGCCTCTAGTTGACATGGCCGTGTTGTGGCTGCCTGGATACGTTTGGATGTCTTTGATCGAGTTGTAGTGCAGACGCGCCCCGCTATAGAACCGGATGCCTCCGTTATGTCCGCGAATGTTCGTGTATGACACGTGTGCGGCGTTGCTTGGCCAGCTGAGGATCGCGGTTTCACAGTTTGGATCAGCCACGTCAGCACAGCCAAAGCCTTCGATACTGACATTTTCTACCGTAAACTTAGTGACGTCGTTCCTGTTAGAGAATGGAACCTGTATGGCGTACCATGCACCCGACGTCACGATCTTGGTGTTACGGATTATGACGTTGTCGTGCTTGATGTTGATCGTACCGTTGACCAGTAGGCCGTCGATTACCTGACCGTCTTGGGTCGTTGAGAAGCCACCACCCACTGCCGTCAAGTCTCCTTCAGTCAGTCCAGCAGCAGCGATACCAGTATTGTTGTCGTACCAATCAGTTATCGTGTTGATGTCCCGCGATGCGAACGCCTCTTCCCACGTCCCCGCCAGGTTCAGCGTAGTGCCAGTTACGGCGGCTGTTTGAGCGGAGGTATTGCCAGCGGCGTCTGCGGCACGAACGGTGTACGTGTATGACGTCTCTGTGTTGAGGTTTGAGTCTGTGTATGTCGTTGTTGGGTGAGGTACTGTTGCGATGTCTGAGCCGTCTCGGGTAACGACGTAGGAGGCAACGCCAATGTTGTCTGTTGACTGATCCCAGGTGAGCGCTACGGTTGAAGCGGTTGCGTTGGACACAGTGAAGTTACTTGGTACGGATGGGTCCTGGGTGTCTGGTGCGGTTGTAGCTATTGTGAGGTTTGTTGATGCAGGTGATCGGTTGTCGGCTGCGTCTTCTGCGTAGAGTGTGTACGTGTAGGTGGTAAGCGACGAAAGACCTGTGTCGGTGAATGTTGTGTCAGGGCTGGTGACAGTACCGACGTCTGAGCCGTCTCTCTGTACGATGTAGCGTGCAATGCCTCGGTCGTCTGTGCTCGCGGTCCAGTCAAGTTCTATAGTGTTGCCTGTTTGGTTTGGTGAGGTTACGTTCGTTGGTGCAGTTGGTGGAGAAACGTCTGGGGTGTTATTGAAGATACTTGGGTCGTTCGCATCATCACCTGTTGTACTGCCACGGTAGGCGTTATGTGTAGCACCGGTTGCTGCACTGTTTGTCAGTGTTTGGCCAGTTGTTTCGTTGAACTTGTAGTAGCGTGTGAGTCCAGACTCAGAGCCAGTCAGCTCTGTAGTGCTATTGGCGAGGATGTCTGCTTCGCTTCTGGCAACGTCCCAGATTCTAACGTCATCAATAGAGCCTTTCCATGGGCGAACAGTTGCACTGTCAGGGTTGCCGCCTATCCAGGTTTCTATGGCTGGGTTTTGGTCTATCGCACCAGTCTTGGCTTGGGAGCCGACTTCAACACCGTCGAGGAACAGGCGCATTGTGGCGCCGTCGTAGGTGGCGGCGACGTGGTAGGTGTCGAGTGAGTTTGGTAGACCAGTCAGTATGCCTGTGTCCGCAACAAGCGTCGTGGTAGTGCCCCCGGCTTTGAGCCTAAACCGCAGCACGGCATCATTGCCGCTCTGTGTGGTGCTCAACATAACGTAGTGGTCTTGTTCTGAGGTACTGGTTGCCTTGGAAACAATCCGACAGTCATATGAAGTACAGTTATTAAGGTCGTCCAGGTCGATCAACGCTTCTATGGTAAGCGCACTCCCCGGGAAGTCATAGCCACCAAGTGATACATAGTCATCCTGACCATCAAACTGCAAATAATTCGACTCAGCAATGGTGTTAGAGCCTCCTCCACCACCTGGCGTATCCACCCTCCCCCACTGAGCAAGGAGATAGGATAGATCAAAGATAGATACAGATCCGTCTGAGTTAAAATCTGCGGTGGTGTCAGTTGTTCCCCAGCGGGAGAGCATGTAGGAAAGGTCAAAGATGTTTACTTGATTATCTCCATTGGTATCTGCCAGTGGGTAGTTAGGGTCATTGGGGTCTTGGGGGCCGGCGCTGGAACTCCCTAAAAGTGCCAGACCTGCCGCTGAAAAAACCAGCACAGCTCCAACGATAAACATCGCTTTGTTTGTTCGGAGTTGTTCAATCATAAGCAGATTGTAACACAATACTAATCATGCCTACCAGAGACCTGACCCACGCTCACTTTTCCACCCCAAATACCCCTGTGCTCACAATCTAGAAGGAGACCAATCGCCAAGTGCGGCTATACGACCGATTTAATCGTGTAGGTGGTTGTACTGGCAGGTGTAACTATCTCGACTTCGTCGCCGACTTTTTGCCCCATGAGACTTTTGCCGATTGGTGACTCGTTGCTTACCCTGCCCTCGAGTGGGTCCGCTTCTACTGGACCGACGACGGTGAATGTCTTGTCGCCGTTCGGACCCTTCAGGGTAACTTCATTACCGAGTTCGACGACATCTTTGTGCTGTGGTGCAGCGATCTGCTCGGTATTAAGTAAAATGTGTTCGATTTCTGCAATACGCGTTTCAGCGCGACTCTGCTCGTCTTTTGCGGAACTATACTCAGCGTTCTCGGACAGATCACCGAATTCTCTGGCTATCTTAATGCGTTCTGCGATGTCACCTCGACTTGCGATGAGCTGAAGCTTTTCAGCTTCCATTTCTTCTATGCCTTCTTTGGTCAGTTTGAACTGCTTTTTCATGATCTTAAAACTCTTCTGTACTGTTATTAATTACTATTGCCGCGCTAAACGAATACAACACGCCGTGTCTATATCGAATCTCTCAGAAATACTACCGACTCGTATTGTTACTCTCGCTTGGTCCAGTACTATAGCAAACCCACGACACCCCAGACAAGTGCGAATTATCACACGTTTAGCGCTGTACGCACGGCTACAGCTGAAGTAACTCTTGTACCCGTTCTACTACCTGATCGATCGGGACGAGCTCAGGGCTGTCTTCTGTGCGGAGTTTAACCTCTGCTTCTTGCTTCTCGAGCGTCCGAGTACTCAGTACGATACGACACGGTATCCCCATGAGGTCTGCATCGGCAAACTTGTCACCAGGACGCGTGTCGCGGTCGTCGTGCAGTACTTCGATCCCTGCAGCTTCAAGCGTCCGGACAAACTGCTCCGCCGCGTCGGCGACGTCACCTATTGTGGCGAGGTACACGTGGTACGGTGCAGTGCTTGCATGCCACACTAAGCCCTTGTCGTCTGACAACTTTTCAGCCAATACGCCCATTACTCGGGTAATTCCGACCCCGTACGACGCCAGGTACATAGGCTGCCTCTGACCTTCAGCGTCGGTATAATAGATCCCCATTTTTTCGCTTTTCTCTGTACCGAATTTGAATATGTTCCCGACCTCGGCAGTAACGACTTTTTCGAGATCTTTTTTATCGATACCTATTTCGTTCACTGCATCATCAAGCACTTCTTCGTTGACCGCTACTGAACGGTCCTTGCTCACGTACAGCACGTCTTCGCCGGCATCACAAATTGTCTGGAATTCATGAGAAAACTTCGTGAACGATCCACCACTCGCGAACGTCACGAACGTACTGTCACCAATACCGAGCCGTTTGAAAATACGGTTGTAGGCTTCGATCACCTGATCGTAGTAGCTGTCCATGTCTTCCTGCGAAGCATGGAGCGAATACTGGTCTTTCATGACGAACTCGCGCCCGCGCATAATCCCGCTCTTCGAGCGTAGTTCATTGCGCATTTTTGTCTGAAACTGGAACACGCTGACCGGTAAATCTTTGTAGCTTGTGAGGTGATCTTTCATGAGGTCCATAATCGCCTCTTCATGTGACCACGCAAGTCCAAGTTCGCTGTCATCTTTCAAACGCGTCTTAAACCACACGTCGACACTGTCATCACTCCACCTGTCGGTTGCCTGCCAGATGTCTGGCCGCTGAAGCGACGTCATGATCAGCTCTGTGCTGCCGATTGCTTCCATTTCTTCGCGGACGACTTGTTTGATCTTTTCGAGTACTCGAATACCCAGTGGTGTGTAGGCATATACGCCTGCCATAACTTTATGTACATAGCCTGCTCGAATAAGCAGTTGAGCGTTTTTTGACACCTCGTCAGATGGTGCGTCTTTGCGTGTCTTAACAAATAGTTGAGTTCGTTTCATAATCTCTCCTTCTAGTTTTCAGTATCGATATGTACGTCTGTGAAATAAAAATTTATACGGCACATGCCGGCAAAAAAACAATGCTAAGAAGTAGATGAGCGCTCATATGTACGTATGAGTATAGCGCACTAGAGCCCGACGATAAAGAGCACAAAGAACGCCAGACCGTTCTTGAACGCGTGCAGCAGCATAGCCGGATACAATGAATTGTATTTCTGTGATATATAGATCAAAAACAGTGAAAACACACCAGTATCGATTGCGGCTATCCAGTTAAGACTGGAGCCCTCTATGTGAGCAAGTCCAAATATGGCACTTGTACACACATACGCTGCAACTGTTGACCATTTCCCAGGTACATGTTTTTTAAGCACATTATAGAGATAGCCACGAAACAATATCTCTTCCCAGATAGCCGGTACCACCGCGATCGTCAGGAACAACAATATACGAGCAGAGGTATTTTCAGGAGATGTAAACCCGATATCCTGCATCTGATCAACGTCGACTACACCGCTGATGCCGACAAGCACATTCACGAGTAGTGTGGCGACAAAAAACATTCCGAACGTTAGCACGACGTCGACCACCGCCCAGAGCGGTATGCCCCGCCGCAACATCAAAAACTTCTGCGCACTCAACACACTCATGCCCATCATTTTCAGCGCTACAAACACAAGACCGACTATCACAAGCCCGATATATGCAAACAGCACAAAACTAATCCCATGCGCACTGCCGTCAAACAATTCACTAATGCTGACGTCTACGCCAAGTGACTGCAGTAGACCGATGCCCGTTCCGATGAACACACTCGCTATCAGCTGCCCTACAAAAAATATCACAACTGCCGACACACAAAGTGCGACAAACGTGCCGATGCGCGCTATCAACGTAGCACTAGTGCGCACGGAAGCATCTCCGGGCTGCTCGCTGTCGCCCGTAGTTTGACTAGAGGATGAACCGTTGGACATCAAGTACCGTAATCAGCACGAACAACAACATCAGCGCTGCGAACCCCGTGCCGTGTATCCGCTCTTCTGTTTCTTTTGACAGTGGTTTATTGAACAGCCTAAACAAGAGTGTCACCCATAAGCGACCACCGTCGAGTGCCGGTATAGGTAGCGCGTTCATAAGCGCCAGTGATAACGAAATAATACCAGTCAAAAACAGCAGTGCGATGAAACCCCTGTCAGCTATTTCGCCAAGTACGTACCCGATACCCACGACACCCACGAGGTTTTCCTGGGCTGTTTGTGTTTGAGCCTTGAACAGTTCGCTTATAATCGTCCCGAACGTCACGAGCGTTTCCTGCACGACTTGCGCAGAGAACACGGTCGCTACGATAGGCGCCGACCAGGTGGCCTTCCGCTCAACGTAGTCGTCAGGAATAACACCAAAATACCCTACAGGTCGCACGCATGCACTATAATCTGCCTCGTCGCCCGAATCCGCTACATCGGTATCGGCCTGGTCCACGCATGACTCAAAAGAAGCCACGCTTTGCTCAACCACATCTGCGTCAGTGAACGTTGCAGTCGCTGTTTGAACAGTGCCATCCTCGTAATCAACGAATTCAACTGCGACTTCCTGCCCTGCCTGCGTACTCGTATAATCAACGATCCCCTGCGCATCTGAAATGACAGTCGTACACTGGTTTTGTTCAGAATCTACACAGTCAACCGGCCGGAAACTCCTAATCACATCACCGTCCTGCAAACCTGCGATACTCGCGGGTGTTAGGGCTTCATCCTCGCCATCACCAGAAACTGACACGACAACATCTTGTACAGATATTTCGGAGTCACTCGCAACATAGAACTGGTTTTCGAGTACTTGCGGTAGGCCAAACAGTGCGACTATAGACAACAAGACAACTGCAATGAGGGCGTTTACCGCAACGCCTGCCATCATGATTTTTACTTTGTCTCTTAGGCGCGCTGCTCCGAACGAGCCGTTTTCAGTGTCGTCGTCGTGCTCACCTTTGAGCCGGACAAATCCACCGAGCGGCAACCAGTTCAGTGTGTACTCTGTGCCGTTTTTATGCCCCAGTGTCTTGGCTTTTGGCGGAAACCCAAGGCCGAACTCTTCGACTTCAACTCCACTGCGTTTTGCTGCAGTGAAATGACCCCACTCATGGGCAATAACCAGCCCAATGAGCATTAATGCTCCAATAACTATAAGTATCATTACCGATTAGTATACAGCACACACCCCATGTGCAGCCACTAATTCCTGAGCTACAGTCACTAATTCACGGTGTATTTCCCTACATACACGTTATACACAGAACCGTGCACGCGTGCCGTGTGCCGCGACCTAGCGACCGCGTCGCCGCTGACGCTGTGCATAGTCGTCGAGTGCCAGCTGCAGGTCTTCTGGGGTAAAGTCTGGCCAGTACGTATCCGTGAAATACAGTTCGGCATACGCCATTCGCCACAGCATATAATTGCTGATACGCTGCTCTCCAGATGTCCGGATCATGAAATCAACGTCAGGCACATCGACGCCCTGGTACAGATTTCGTTGTATCATGTCCTCATCGATACGGTCCGCGTCTACCCCAGCATCAACTATCTGTTTGACGGCATCAACCAGCTCTAGACGGCCACCGTAGTTAAAGCAGAGCGCCAACGTACCACCCGTTTTATCTGCAGACTTACGCTCAGTCTCCTCGACTGCTCGAACTACCTGTTTGGATAGCCGCGCACGTGACCCCAGGAACACAACCTTGATATTTGCTTCTATTAATTCATCGATCTCATCATGAAACCCACCCACAAGCAGACGCATCAGATAGCCTACTTCTTTCTCTGAACGATTCCAATTTTCGGTCGAAAATATGTACGCTGATACATACTCTATGCCGGCATTAAACGCCGCCTCAGTTATCGTTTTGAGGTTTTCGTATCCACGCTTGTGTCCCTCCAGCTTGGGAAGATTGTTCTCGACAGCCCACCGACGATTCCCGTCCAATATCAAACCAACGTGTCGCGGAATACCCGCGTCACGCGTGTCCAACGGACCTTGTGCTGCGCCCACTATATGCCCTACCTATACCTTTAGTAGGTCGGATTCTTTGGTTTTGGCTGTTTCGTCTATGGCTGATTTGCAGGTGTTCACGACGTCTTCGACTTGTTTTTTCATGCGATCTGCATCGTCTTCGCCGACTTCTTTGGCCTTCTTGGCTTTATCGATCGTACTAATCGCTTCCTGGCGGGCTTTACGCAATCGAATATGCGCGTCTTCCTGTTTCTGTCCGAGCTGCTTAACGATCAACAAACGGCGTTCTTCTGTGAGTGGCGGTATCTGAATACGAATAACATTCCCATCGTCTGCCGGGTTCAAGCCAAGCGCCTGATCTGCACGGATCGCACTTGCAATTGGCGCAATACTGTTTGGGTCAAACGGAGATATCTGAATAAGCTGTGGCTCAGGCGTTGTTATCGTTGCCAGCTGCTTAAGTGGCATCTTGCTTTCGTACACCTCTGCCACGAGGTCTTCAACCATGCTCGGATGAGCACGACCAGTACGCAGTTTACTCAGTTCAGCTCCAAAATGCTCTTCTGTCTCTTTTGCATCAAGCTTCAACTGTTCTATAACTTCTTTATCCAAAACATTCTCCTAGAGTTTACTCCCTACAGTATAGCAGAGACCACGATGCGTAGCGGCGCTGATCTGATCCGCAGTCACTTTTTCTCAAGAGTAGTATAAGCGTAGTGCAACCAGAGACACCCCTCTTGGGGGTGGCCCTGCGTGTAACGCTACTCGAGAGAAGAAAGTGACTGTGGGTCAGGGCGCTGACGATTAATTGTCAGTAGAGCTTATATGAGGCTTCGCTATCGCTCGCTGAGCGTAGTTCTAACTCACTTCGCCTAATTGAATTCGGCTGAAGCGACGCACGACGATGTTTTCGCCGAGCTGTGCATTGGCTTCGCGAACAAGTTCGCCGACGGTTTGGTCGGGATTTTTGATGAACGGCTGGTCCATGAGACAACG
>CALLJT010000038.1 GCA_938050265.1 Candidatus Saccharimonadia bacterium | reverse complement strand
CTATCTGGTGTCGCAGCGATAAGACTGCTAAAAACAGAACATGTAGTTACTAAGAACGGCATAACATTAGCCGTTATTGCCGCTTTTCTATATGGTATAGGTAACATTGTCGAAAAACCTGTATTGGATGCTACGGATGTTCAGACCTTTCTTGTGGTAACTTCTATGGGTGCTTGGATTGGAGCAACTATAATGTACTTGCTTTATCAGCTATATAACAACAAGCCGCTCTTACCGTCTAAGGAGTCCATTGCCTGGAAGCTACTACTCGGAGCTGTGGTTATTCGTATTGTTTCTGAAATAACCTACTTTGTTGCCCTCTCAAAACTAGACAACGTATCTCGACTGTCTGCCGTAAACACATTCTCAATAATAATAACTGTAGTGCTAGGAATTATTCTTTTGAATGAGAAGAATAACATAAAGCTAAAACTTGCAGCATCAGCTGTTGCAACCTTAGGATTTTTGCTGCTCTTAGTTTAGTGCAGCCTCAAACAAAACAAGGAAGCAAAGACCTTAGACAAGGTGTTGCAGAAAGTGGGACCTTGACACACCTCTAGAAGACGAACTTCTTGAGTTTAAAGAATATATTTTGTAAATCGGTATTTTTCTAAGGTGTTAAAGATCCGACCCTTAGATCCGACCCTTAGGTTCTTAGATTCGGTTCAGACTCATTTTCAGTAAACCTAATAGGCTTATATCCAGGAAGTAGAATCAAAAAGTCAATACGACCCCATGGTGTATGGAGCAGTTTTGTTGTATTGTAGCTAAATGTCAAAGCACATAACTTTTAGGGATGCTACACCGGAGGAAGCGAGCGCGCTGTCACTCCTGAACGCGCGAGCGTACGCAAACCGTGACGAAAGCCCATACCCGGAAACTGGCGATGACTACATTACTTCTTTGATAGAAGAGCGCATGACGGACATAGAAGGGAGCTGGACGCACGTTGCCGTGGACGGAGAAGCAGTTATCGGGTTTGTGCTTACGTACCCGAGACCGATGGATGAGGAATCCGCTGACGTGACGCCAGACACCTCGCAGCTATCATTCATCGCAGTTGACCCCAACTACCAGCGGCAGGGAATCGCGAGTGCGTTAATCAACAGAGCGGTCGAACAAGCTCAAAAGGCAGGTATGCGCTGGATGTCACTATGGACAGACGAAAAGAACAATGAAGGCGCAAGAAGTTTATATGAGAAGAAGGGTTTCGCCCTGACCGGTAAACGTAGGGACGCGCAAGAAGGAAGGTTCGCCGACCAGGTTGTATATCAGATGGATCTTTAGAGCAACCCCAGCATTTAACATGAAGACCTGCTGGACGGCAACGCAAGCGTATCAAGTGGGTTAGGTTTGTGTGTCTGTGTTTGCTTGCTATTCTATATATAGAATATTAGCTATGCAGGAGATAAACATGAAGACGATACTCGTAGACGCGATAAACGGACTTGTTAATGAAGATGCCACGATAGACCAAGAGATGCTGGCTATACTTGAGGCGTATCCGAACAACAAGATTGTGCTTACTGGTGCAAACGACGAGCAGTTCGCACATTTTAAACTCGGTGACGCGCCATATGAGGTATTCACACTGAAGCACGAACCTGAAAAGTCAAACCCAGAATACTACAGCCGGATGCTTGAACAGTACGGCTTGGAGGCCGACGATGTTGTGTATTTTGAACACAACCAAGAGGCAGCAGATAGTGCAAAATCCGTCGGAATCAATACGTATTTCTACGACAGTAGCGTACGTGATTTGGCTGCATTAAAACAGTTTATCGATCAGAGTCTTTAGCTGCAGCGGGTAGGTGGGCTAACTTTTTTGAAACTGCGGGGACCTTTCGCCAGTGCTAATTGGACGCTGGGTGTTTTTATTTCGAAGTCGCTATGGATCGGGCAGTGAGTTTTAATGTTCAATTGATCATTAATTGAACAGATACTGCACATGTGATATTATGTGTCCAGTTGAACACCAATTGAACACATACTGATCATCAATGGACAGAATAATTATTAAGCAACCGAGAAGAGATAGCCCCGACGAGGAGCTCATTAAAAGGTACTTTAGTGAAGCTTCGAATTTCAGGCCCTACTATTCATCTATAAACGCACCAAAATATCTCTTCTGGAAGAGGGCGATGCATCGTGAAGCGCCTAAAGGCTACACAAAATCTGATGCATGGATGACAGCACGTATAGTAAGAAAAATTTCCTCGATTGAAACACCTGTAAAATCCGTGAATGGCGATCCATTTACCTATGTCAGGCTCCCTGACTTTGATCGTATTCTACATAGTATCGACTTGCAGATTGGTGGAAAGTTTTTGGTGACAAAAACGAACGCCGAAGAAAGACAGAAGTTTCTCTCCAGGGGTATTCTCGAAGAAGCAATAGCCTCAAGTCAGCTAGAGGGGGCTAGCACTACAAGAAAGCACGCAAAAAAAATGATTGCTGAACAGCGCAAGCCAAAAAATACATCTGAGTGGATGATCTTTAATAACTATCGGACTCTCTCAATGATTGAAGATGACTACAAGAGCAGGGAATTAAGCCGTGAAGTTTTATTGGAGATGCACGGTAACCTAACCCGTAACACAATGGAAGACGAGGATGATGTAGGTAGATTTAGGATTCCTGGAGATGACGTGCACGTCATTTTTAACGGCAAAATTGCACATACCGCTCCTGGCTCAGAATTTGTCACTAAAGAGCTGGATAGATTTATCGAGTATGCGAACAATGATGAAGAGTTTATCCACCCCATAGTAAAGGCTTCGATACTGCATTTTTGGATGGGCTACCTCCATCCGTTTTCGGATGGTAATGGTAGGATCGCTCGCTCTATATTCTATTGGTACTTGCTGAAGCATGATTACTGGGGTATGGCATATATACCTGTCTCGCTCATTATCAAGCGTGCAAAAAAGCAGTATACCTACGCGTATATACATAGCGAACAGGATAACTTGGATTTAACATATTTTATTGACTACTCTGTTCGAAGGGTACGTACTGCAATAGGGGAATTTGATGACTACGTGGCTTCGTTAGAAGATGAGAATAAACACATCGAGAAGAAACTTAAAGGAGTAGTTCACCTCAATGATAGACAGAAGCAATTGGTATATTACCTGCTTTCTGAAGACACTAACTATTCGACGGAAAAATCCCATAAAACCATGAACGGTATAGCGAGAAACACGGCAAGAAACGATATATTTGGTTTATTCGATGCAGGATTACTTGAGAGGCACAAGGACGGAAGAACACACAGATACTACGCTTCGAAAAAACTCAATACGTTAGCCTATAAATAGCCCCTAAACTTGCACCGTTGATAGACCCCAACTTGCACGAAAGTTCCAGCCACCTGACGCAATGGTCGCTTGTTGAGTTTGTTGTGGCAAATCTATAGGTTTTAGCTGTCTCTTTTTGGGTGGGTTTTGTGTTTACCCGTATAGCTGCGAATGTGTGCCGATCATTAGGTATACTACGATTGTAGTGTCTTTTTCTTCGTAGATCGCCCGAACATCTCCAGTGATGTTTATGCTGAACTTACCCTTGTAATCACCGCTCAAAGCGTGGTTTCGAAGCAGAGGATGATCGGGTTCTTCTTGCCATAGTTCAAGCCGCTTGGTAGCTTAACCGACAGCGATAAAGAGGGGCACGAAGCCTTCGAGTCAGACGAAGCTATGTACAGAACCTACAAAGGCTACTACGGGCAACCTGTTGGTCCCAGTACGCCCGTTAAGATTATCTGGTTTGAACTAGTAACATAGTTCAGCGCACCTAGCGTGAGGGGCCACTTGCTGCTGGGTGTTGGTTGGAATCTGTGGGGGGAGGCTATACAATATGCGTATGGATAACGGTGTGGATTCTCTTGAAGGGCTTGATGATCAAGCGGATGTGACTGAAATGCAGGGCGCATCGTCTGAGCAGGTCAAGCAAACTACTGAGCATACGTCTGGTGTAGCGTCTGAGCAGGCGGATGAGCCTGTCGTGCTGGGTGGTGCTGTCGTCAGGCCTACGGCAGTCGTCGAAGCAGAGAGAGAGGCGGAGCGTATCGCGAATGAGCCTGTTGAGGATCTCAAGTTTGTCGGCTTTACGCCGCCGAAAGAAACAGGGGTAGGTGCGTTTGTGCGGTCGCATATGATGCCAATTGGAGCTGGTGTAGCTGCTGCTGTAGTAGGCGTGGTGGTTGCTGGGCTGCTGCTGGGTGGCGGCGGCGTAGAGCAGGCAAGCCAGGTGGACGACGCCGACCTGCGTTCGGCATCAAGCAAGCCGGACGAAGAAGAAGGTGATCCTACCGCAGTAGAGGAGCCACCGATAGTGCGTATATCTGATGCTCAGTTTTCGGTAGACAATACAGGCGAGTTTTATAGTCTGGAATCGCTTAGTGGTGAAAAATGGCTGGAGCGGTCTGAACATGACTGGCGGCAGTCGCTTGCATGGGGTGACTGGTTGTTTTTTACGGCGACTGGGTCGGGCGAGGATGCACGTGCGACGATTCGGCTCGAAGCGTTTAATTATGATACGCAGCAGTATGCATCTATAACCGAAACGCCTATGCCAGGAGAGAGCAAGGGCATGCTTGTGTCGCCCATGTTTGTTCGGGGTGAGCATCTATATATTGAACTTGGGTCAGATACTGACGGTGCGACGTACCGCTGTAAGCTCGACGAAAAGACTGCGTGTGCAGACTCGGAGTTGTGGTACGACGGTCCAGGCCGCACGCAGCAGTACAGCGAAACACAGCTATACGTGGTCGAGTCTACGGAAGACGATGAGGGCGCTCGTCAGGTCGTGAGTTTGTACGACAGAGGTACTGATCAGCTCCAGACAATTGTGGAGACGACAGAATCAGGAGGTGTAGGTAGCGTGTTCGCTCAGGTGGCACCAGATGGTATGGTGTGGACTGTCGAGACAACTGATGAGGTGCTGGGTGTACCGGTGTCCGAGTCGACAAGCCCAGTTGTGTCGCTGTCTCGGTTGGTCGCGTACGATCCTGGGAGTGGTGAAATTACGTTGGTGATCCCTGGTGTATCGCTCCCGATAGCGAGCGCACAGTACGTGCCGCACGACAGTGTGCAGGACAATCAATTGCTGTTTGCTAATGAATCACAGGAGGTGCTGTTTTTTACCGACCAGAAGAAGTTCGGCGCGCCTAAGAGCCGGTTCGTTGCCGACGAGCAGCAACAGCAAAACGAGAATATTCTCGAAACTGAGGTGAGGCTGCAAGTGCCAAAAGAATACCTCATGCGCATTAGCCAAGAGTTTTGATTGGCGCGAACTTTGGGCGGAAATTGCATCTGCTACAATGAGCGGTAATGGAAATAGTATTGCGGGTGGTACTGTCGTTTATTGCGGGTGGTGTGACCGTGTCTGGTTTGGTGTGGCTGAGCGAACGGCTCGGTGCGCGCGTAGGAGGCGTACTGTCTGGTGTGCCTTCGACGATGCTGGTGAGCTTGGTGTTTATATACGTCGGACAGGGTGGTGAAGATGTGAAACTGGCAGTATCTGTAGTGCCGCCCCTGATGATAGCGGCACTTGTGTACGGGTACGCACTGGTGACGACGCTCGGCAGGGCAGGAGGTCCATATTTGTACGCCCGTGCAATCGCCACGGCTGGACTGGTGTGGTTGCTCGTCGCGTTCGCTGCACGTCGCGTCGAACACTATGTGAGTTTTGCTGAATCAGTTGCTGCGGTAATGGTCGCTATTGTAGGGTTTGCCGTGCTTTTTCGTCGGTATGAGCCCGTGGTGGCCAAGCATATTCAGCGACCACGTCATGTGTTGATTGACCGTTTTATGTTGTCAGGAGCGGTTATTGCTGGAGCTGTTATGGTTGCGCATGTGGTGAGTGCTAAGTGGGGCGGTGTGGTTGCTAGTTTCCCAGTGGTGCTGACGAGTACGGTGTGTTTTCTGAACAGTGGGCAGGGCAATGGGTTTGCCAAGTCGTGGATTAAGCATCTACCGTTTGCCTATATTGGTCTGCTTATTTTTGCGGTGATCGTGTATCAGACTGTTGCGGTGTTTGATCCGTTAGTGAGTTTTGGTCTTGGTGTCGTGTGTTCAATACTGTATTCGTACATGTATATTTCGTTCGGTGGGCTGCTGGATAAAAACAAAGACACAGGCGACCGCGCGTAGCGTGTATAGACACTCTCACACCAGGGTTTTTTGGGGTTTTGCCCTAGCTACCGGCTGCTATATACTAGCTACTGACATCTATGCACATACCAAAAAAATATTTTCATGATCGTTCGGTGCTTGGGCTGCTTGGAGCTAATGCTGCGTTTTTCTTGCTGAGCGTCATAACTGTGCTGCTCGGAGTGAGTTCGAACGAAAACGTTACCAGCATTGTTGCCTACCGCGAAACAAGTAAAATCGGACAGATCCAAGGGGCTAACAGCGACCTATACCAGTTCGCGATGTTTGCAGTGGTCGTCACAGTCGCGTCGGTGTTGCTGAGCCTGAAGCTGTATATTCATCGTCGCCATCTGGCTGTGGGTGTATTGGCACTCAATATTCTGCTACTGGTAATGGACATTATTATTTTTTCAGCACTAACAACGCTATAGGATGTAGTGCGTCATGCAGAAGTTTGCCTACGAGATACCGTATAACGAGGAAAAAAGTTTCGGATATCGTCTACTAGAAATCATGCCTGGTGCTATGACGTGGCTCGCGCTTCTGCTGCCGTTTACGCTGGCGTTCATGGGTGAGTGGGGCGTAGAGATGTCAGCGTATCTGATGATTGCGTATCTCGTGCTGTGGTTTGTGAAAGCTGTAGCACTGAACATGCGCTCTATACAGGGCTGGAAGCTTCTGGAGAAGCACGTCAAACTAGACTGGGAAGCACTGAGCGCAGACATTACTAACCGAGACGCATCACGCCCGCATCCGCAGTGGCACTATGACAACATGGCGCGTATCCAGCAGAACCCAAACGGTATTGATCCTCAGAAAATTGTGCACGCAGTTATCGTGGCGACGTATAATGAGGCGCTTGAGATCCTCAAGCCTACACTGGAGAGTGTGGCAAACAGCACGCTTGACCCGAGCACAATGATCGTTATCCTTGCCTACGAACAACGTGGTGGCGACGTGGTAGAGAAGCAGGCGAAGGCTCTGATGCGTGAATACAAAAATGTGTTCATGGTGAGCAAAGCCGTGAAGCACGTCGACGCCCCAGGTGAAGTCATAGGCAAAGGGCCAAACATAACGTATGCCGGGCACGAGCTTGCTCGCATCGTCGCCAAAAAAGGTATCAACCCACTGCATGTGGTTGTCACGACGTTGGACGCGGATAATCGTCCGCATGAACGATATTTCAGCTGCTTGTCCTATGTGTACGCCATGTCCCACGACCCGCTGTATATGTCGTATCAGCCGATACCGATGTTCACGAACAATATCTGGGATGCTCCTGCTGCTATGCGAGTGATCGCCACAGGGAACAGCTACTGGATGCTAATTCAGGGACTGCGCCAGCATATGCTGCGCAACTTTTCTGCGCATGCTCAGTCGCTTGCCGCTCTTATACAGACTGATTTCTGGAGCAAACGTACGATCGTAGAGGACGGGCATCAGTTCTGGCGGAGCTACTTTGCGTTTAACGGTAAGCACGAGGTGATTCCGATATTCCTACCGATATACCAGGATGCTGTCATGGCCAATGGGTATCGGCGCACGCTTAAGGCTCAGTTTAT